>JAISJQ010000026.1 GCA_031261445.1 Oscillospiraceae bacterium
TTTAGCCGGATATTTCATCAATAGTTTGTGGGAATCAGCGGGCGCATACCCACAGGGCACAGGCGGGGGCGTGCGCCCCTACATTGCACAGTTTCCACGATTTTTCAGTTTATGAGACGAGCGTGAATTATTCTGCCCTCTGCCTTGCTCTTTTCGTTACAATGTGCTATAATCTATCCGCCTCAATGCCGAAACACTGCGCCGCCGAAGAGGACGAAGTATTTCACAATCACCGTGGGGCGGTTGGGGTCAAAGCCCGCAATCAGGCGGTTTTCGGCCGAGCCTAGGAAGGCGTTGCCCTCCATCTGCACGTTCACATTTTGCGGCAGACGCAGCGTTGCGCCGCCAAACACACTCGTCACGTTCACAATCGCGCCGTGCACGATGCCCGCGACCGTCAAGTCCGCGTCCACCGCGCCGAAGATGCCGCTCATCTGCACGTTTTGCAGCTCTGGGCAGACGTTGCGGTACTCTTCACTGCTCAGAAGCGCCGTGTAGTTCGCGCGGGGGCGGGCATCCACTTTGGGGTTGTGTTGCCGCACGTTGTCGCCGGGCGAAGGGGGCGGAATGCTGCCGTCGGGCAGGGGTTCGGCGGCGTAAGGTTCGGTGATGAGCGGCGGCTTTTTCTCCAGCGCTTTGGCAATGAGCCACACGCCCAGCGCGGCGATGATGAGCGCCACGGCCAGCGCGTCGACCAGTTGCCCGGTTAACCATTCCCACTCCTGCTCCTGCAGGAAGAGCCACGCGCCTACGCCCAGCACAATCACGTTCCACAGTTGAACCTTGCGGGCAATCATGTCCGTGAGCGCGGGGACGATCAGGAACATTGCCCACCAGCCGTTGAAGCTGACGTTATACCAGCCCATGGCGTCGCCAAAATACAGCACAGAGCCGGCCAACAGTGCCACGCCGAAGAGAATCAGTGTAATTTTTTTGCGCATGATAAGACCTCCATTTCGCGCATAGTATAGCACAGTAGGGAGAAATATGCAAACGCACACACTTTGGCGGGGCGATACGCTGGACTTGCCCGTCACGTTCACGCTGCCGGCCGGGGCGGATTTTTCGGCGGCTGTGCAGAGCACGGGGGACGCGGCGGCGCGGCTGTTTTGGCGCAAACCCGTGCGGGCGTTCATCGGGCGCGGCTTCGATAAATCCCCCAACGCCGCGTGGAACAACGAGGCCCTCAAAGAGGACGCGCCCGACATCCTCTGGGAAACCCTGCCCACGAGCGTGCCCGCCGACGGCGTAGTGCGCCTGTGGCTGCGCCTGAGTGTCTCCACGGACGCTCAGCCCGGGGACTACACGGTCACCGTCACTTGCGGCGATGCCGCGCAGACCGTGCCGTTTTTGGTGCTCGATCAACTGTTGCCGGGCGAGGGTTTTTCGCTGGAGCTGTGGCAGTACCCCTACACCGTCGCGCGGTACTATGGCATCGAGCAAGCGGCGCTCTTCGGCGAGCGGCACTGCGCCATCCTGCGCGAACAGCTGCGCCCCTATAGAGAAGCGGGCGGCAGAATCCTCACCGCCACCATCTGTGAAGATCCGTGGAACAGCCAGACCTACGATCCCTACCCCTCCATGATCAAGTGGACGCGACACGCCGACGGCACCCTCGCCTTTGACTACAGCCACTTTGACGCATGGGTGCTTTTGGGCACGGCCTGCGGGCTGGACGGCGCGATCAAGTGCTTTTCGCCCCTGCCCTGGGAGAACAAGGTGCGCTATTTTGACGCATCGCAGGGAAAGAATGTCACGGTCGCGCTCAAGCCCGGCAGTGCGGCGTGGAAAAGTACATGGCGGACGTTCCTGACGGACTTTGTGGCGCATTTGCGCGGCACGGGTTGGTTGCCGCGGACATACCTTGCGCTGGACGAGCGACCACGGTGCGTCATGCGGCATTTGCTCCGCCTGCTCAAGAAGTTCCCTGAGCTGAAAACCAGCTGCGCGGTGAATTTTGCGCACCCCTCCGCGCGGCTCTTGCGCCAGTTGGACGATGTGAGCGTTGTGCAAAAAGAAGTGCCCGAAAATGGCACGCGCTGGCAGAAATTCATCGCCACGCGCCGCGCCGCTGGGCAACTGACGACGCTCTACACCTGCGCGGGGGACTACCCCAACAGCTTCGCCCGCTCGCAGCCCGAAGAGAGCGCATGGACGATTCTCTACGCGCTGGCCAAAGGCGCGGACGGCTTTTTGCGCTGGGCATATGACGCATGGATGGCCGACCCGCTCACGGACATCAGCTACCACTATTGGGAGAGCGGCGACCCGCTGTTGGTATATCCGGGCGACAAAACCGCCGCCGTCCCCGTTCCGCGCGAGAGCGTAAGGCTGGCGATGCTCGCCCAAGGCGTGCGCACGGCCAAGAAGCTGCGCTGGCTGTTGGACAACGCCGACGACGCCACACATGCGCAGATTCGGCAATCGCTGGCCGCCCTGCGCCGCCCAGAGGGCAAAGTCAATGCCCACGGGGCGATGGAGAGCAATGAACAATTTACAATGAACAATTATTTTTAGGTAATAGGTAATAGTGAATAGGTGCTGGGGCTATGAGGCGTGAGGGTAGGGGCGGCAACCTGCCGCCCGTGGTTGTGTTGTAGGGGCGACCCTTGCCTGTGCCCTGCGGGTATGGTCGCCCTGCCCCTACACACGCCTCGCACCTGTATCCTCATTCCTCGCGCCTCGTAGGGGCGCGCGCCCGCTGATTTTCACAACATCACGCTTCTTCAACGGGCGACCGGGGACGGTCGCCCCTACAGGTGACAACGGGCGGATGATATCCGCCCCTACGTGTTCGCCCTGATGCAGGGTAGGGCACGCCCTACCCCTACACGCCTCGTCCCTGAATCCTCATGCCTCTCTGCCCCTACAAATCCAGCATTTATTAGCTTGACTTTTCTTTGTTGCTCTGGTATAATATACATATGAAACACATAGGCATACTATGCATTATACAAACAAGGAGCGGATCATGATGAAAAAAGCCACACAAAAATCGCTCGCCGTCCTACTGGCGGCCACGCTGTTGCTGACGCTGTTTACTGTCCCGGCGTTCGCGCAGAGTGAGCAAGCCGCGCCGACGGGTGAGCCGGCCTACATTGGGCAGGCTCTCTACGATGTTGTGCAATGGACGTGGGGATTCATCCAAAACGCCGTGGGCAAGGTGGTGTATGACCGCTTCAGCCAGACGGAGCAGACGCGCGAATACCACGGCGCGAAGGTCGTGGAAGTGCCCTTCGACAACTTCGGCGGGCTGACGCTGGGCAAGTACATCTTTGTGGGGCGCGGGCTGATTGGCAGCGAGAGCCTGCTGGAACACGAATACGGCCACACCATCCAGTCGCTCTTCCTCGGGCCGCTGTATCTGCTGGTCATCGGTCTGCCCAGCCTAACCTGGGCACAGCTGTTCGCCGATTATCGCCGCGAAAACGGCATCGACTACAGCGACTTTTACACCGAAAGCTGGGCGGACAAACTGGGCAAGCAATTTACAATGAACAATTGAGTCCCTCTAAAAACCTACGCAAAGCGGAGGAAATATGGTATAATGAGAGGGAAATTAGAAGGCGCAGGGGGCGCAAAATGCAGTATTCATTCTTCGATCGTCCAAA
>JAISJQ010000070.1 GCA_031261445.1 Oscillospiraceae bacterium
ACCCCCATGACCACCCCCATGACCACCCCATGACCACCCCCATGACCACCCCATGACCACCCCCATGACCACCCCATGACCACCCCCATGACCACCCCATGACCACTAGACAGCCACCCCAAAACGTGATATACTAATAGCGTGGATAAGTGTCAAGGACACACATGCGGGTTTCCTTTCAGCAGTTCAGCCCTCGAGTAATCGGGGGCTGAACTGCTCTTTGTGCCCCCAAAAATCCCACGGCGAGGTGGTGACATGGCAGATGCAAGAGATCCTACAGTGCGTGAGAAAGCGCATGAAGATTTTTTGGCGGGAATGCCGTTCCCGGCGATTGCCGATCGTCATGGCGTAGCGTTGTCAACGGTTAAAAGTTGGGCGCAGCGGCACTGGTACAAGAACGATCCGCAACGCAAGCCAAAGCCACAGCCAAAGCTAAAGTGCGGCGCGCCCAAGGGGAGCAAAAACGCAAAACTCGGTGTCAAAGGCGCACACGAGGGTGAGCAGCGAGCCCTGACGCATGGGATGCGCAGTCGCTACCTCCCCGCCGAAACGCTAGAAATAATGGCGGATTTGTGCAATAGCCCGAAAGAGCTGTTGTGGTTTCAGATCGAGATGTTGTGCGCCAACATCGTCCGTGCGCAGAGGATCATGCATGTGGCTTCCGCTGATGACCATAATGTGCTCATTGCGATGGAGGCTAGCGGCAAGACAGGCGTCACAACGGCCTACGAGCACAAACGGGCGGCTGACAAGTACGCTACGTTTCTAGCGGCGCACAGTCGCGCGGTATCGGAGTTGCGCAGTTGTCTTAAGCTCTACGTTGAGCTGGACGGCAAAGCACAAGACGGGCTTGACACCAAAGACTGGCGCGAGCAGCTAATCGCTTTGGCGACACGCCACAAGGATGCACAGACAGCGCAAGCGGTGGAGGTGATCAACGATGTCCAAGACGGCTGACCTGCGTAGTGTCCTGAGCGTCTACTACGATGACCCCGCCGCATTTTTTACCGACGCTCTTGGCTTTGCGCCCGACCCGTGGCAGTGCGCAGTACTACGCGATATCGTGACGTGCCGCAAGGTGTCCGTGCGCTCTGGGCAAGGGGTGGGCAAGACTGCGCTGGAGGCAGGGCTGGTAATCTGGTTTCTGCTGTTCCGCCCGTTTTCGCGCGTCGTGGTGACTGCTCCGACCATGAGCCAGTTGTACAACGTGCTTTGGCCAGAGATTGCCAAGTGGCTTTCGGGTAGTCTCGTTAGCGATTTGCTTACGTGGTCTAAGACGCGCGTTGAGGTTGTCGGGGAGGGCGATCGCTGGTTTGCTGTGGCCAAAACAGCCAAAAATCCGGAGAGTATGCAGGGCTTCCACGCGGAGCACATGCTGTTTCTCGTCGACGAGGCAAGCGGCGTTGACGAGCCGATCATGGAGGCGATTGTCGGCACGCTCTCGGGCGCGGAAAATCGCTTGCTGCTGTGCGGCAACCCCACGCGCACGAGTGGCACGTTCTACGACAGTTTTACGCGCGACCGCCAGTCCTACGCCTGCCACCACGTAAGTGCGCTGGACAGTCCGCGCACAAACCGCGAGAACATTGAGGCGTTGTTGCGCAAGTACGGCAAGCACAGCAATGTGGCGCGGGTACGCGTGTTCGGCGAACCGCCATTGCAGGAGGATGATGTGTTTTTGCCGATTGCTCTCATTGAGCGATCAATCAACACCGATCCGCCTAAGCACGATGCGCCCGACGCCATCCGCATTGCGTGCGACGTAGCGCGGTTTGGCGATGACAAGACGGTTATAGCCTATCGCATTGATGAGCGCGTTGTCGTGTACCGTAAGCGCCGCGGTCAGGACACAATGAAAACCGCCGCAGAGATCGTACAGCTGGGGGACGAGTTGCGGCGCAAGAACCCAGAGTACAAGCGCACAATCCCAGTATGCATTGACGTGGGCGGCGTGGGGGGTGGTGTGGTGGATAGGCTGACGCAACTCAAGAAAAGCGATCCCGCGCGTTTTGGCTGGCTGTGGATCATCCCGGTGCACTTTGGCAAAGTCATTAAACACCGTAATTATCACGACACCACGACGCTCATGTTTGGCATTTTGCGAGATTTGCTCGACCCACCAGGCGGCGGTGCGCCGCAGGTCATTTTGCCAAATGACACAGAGCTTGTGGCACAACTGAGCAGTCGAAAATACAGCATCACAATACAGAGCAAGGCGCAAATCGAAAGCAAAAAAGCGATGAAAAAACGCGGTCTGCCGTCTCCTGACGAGGCAGACTGCGTGTTGCTTTTGTGCGTGCCCATCAAGCAGCGAACGGAGGCGATCGACCTTGGGTGAGACCAGAAAGCAGGCGCATGTGCAGGCCTTATGCATATCGGGAGATCGGCCAACGCAAAGCGCCGTGCAAAAAGCGGACACGGCGACCGCGCTACCTGACACAGAGGGTACGATCTGGAAAACGCGTAATCCTCGCGCCGATAGCTTGCTTGAGGCAGTGGAGGGGTCAACGATATTGCCGCAGTGTATACGGGCATACCGCAGTAACATTGCGGGTTTTGGACTGGGCGTGCGTTACGCCGACGACCTGCCAGAGACCGATACACGCATCGCGGAGTTTGTGCGTTTGCAGGGGCTGCTTAAAACGCTTTGCCAAGAAAAGCCCCTCAAAGAGCTTTTTGAGGAGGCAATCGAGGATCGGGAAACGTATGGGGTTGGATACATTGAGGTTATCCGAGACTTGCGCGGCGCTGTGGTGCGTCTGTCGCATGTGCCAAATCCCGATAAAGTTGAGGTGTCAGAGATATCCAACGACTGTGTCACGAGTGCCTACGCGGGATTCGGCACAGCGCAACGGCGTTTTGTGCGTTACCGACAGCAGGTGGGTTATAAAACGGTGTATTTTAAGGCGTTTGGCGATTCCCGATTTATGCACAAGGATACCGGAGAATATGTCACCAAAGGGCTGTCCTTACCACAACGCGCGAACGAGCTTATTGCGCTCAAAACTGGGCGGGGCGCGTACGGGGAAGTGCGTTGGAGTGGGCAGATCCAAGGGGTTGCCGGTGCGAGACAAGCCGAGGCGCTCAACTACAACTATTTCCGCAACGGTCGGCATATGCCGATGGCGATCACGGTTAGCGGCGGTACGCTGTCCGGTACGAGTATTGAGGCGTTGCGGCAGTACGCCAACCAGACACAAGGCGTGGCCGCGCAGCATAAAATCTTGGTGTTGCAGGCGGACGATAACGACCCCACGGGGATGGCAGGCGCAGACAAACCCGCTATAAGCATCGAAAATTTGGCGGCGATGCTACAGCGCGATGAGCTGTTTCAGGCCTACATCGACAACACCCGTCGGCGGGTGCAGTCTGCGTTCCGTTTGCCCGATATATACGTGGGTTACACAACGGACTATAACCGTGCGACAGCGCAGACCGCGCGTGAACTGACGGAAGAGCAGGTCTTCCAGCCAGAGCGCGATAGCTTGGAGTGGTTACTCAACAATCAGGTATTGGCAGGGTACGGATTTACGTGCGTCTGGGCGTTTTTTAAGACACCCAAAATCAGTAATCCCGATGATCTGACAAAGATACTTACGGTTGCAGAGAGGGCGGGCGGGATAACACCTAACGCGGCTAAAGGTTTGGCCTTTGGTGCAATGGGCGAGGAGTTTGAGCCTTATGCCGAGGATTGGGGAGAGATACCGTTAGCGCGGGACAAGAGAGCACCTATCGAGGTGCAAAAGAGCGCAGGTGCGTCACAGGATGACATACTTGGCGTGCTACGCGAGGTGCGCAAGGCACTGGAGGGAGGCAGCCATGCGAACGCTTGAAATTGATCTGCGCAATCCCCCAGTGATGCCGATCCCGGCTGGGTATCGGGGAGATCGTAAGATCACGCATCTGGTGCTGACACCTCCTGACTATCTGCTTGACGCCGCCGCTTTTGTGGCGGTTTTTGCATATGCCGATATAACATGCCCCCGAAGGGCAGACAAGGAACAGCAAGTTCCGTGTGCGCTTGCGGACAGCAGCATTACGGTGGCACTGCCTAGCGCGGCTACGCGCGGCGGGCAGTGTCGCATGACGCTACAGGGGGTTTACGCCGACGGGCGCATGGGGCAGTCCGCAATGCTGACGCTGGATCTTGGAGAGGTGGCACACGGGCAGACGGTTGTGCCGGGCGCAGACGTTCCAACGCTGGCGCAACAGGTAGCTCTAAACACCGCCGCGCGGCACACGCACGCCAACATGCCCACCCTCGACAAACTGGGCGAGGACATACGCGGTGCGCCCACGTGGGAAAGCACACCGTTCGCCGCGCCATACAGGCGCATCACAAACCAAGAGATTAACGACATGATTTTTGGAGGTACAATATGAACCAGAACGAACTCAATGCACTGCCAGATCTTGACACACTAAGTCACCTATGGCTTGCAATAAAACTCTACATCACGCAATACGTTTCCGCGCACGGCGGCGGCGGCGCGGCGGACAGCGTTGCGTGGGGCGACATCACGGACAAGCCAGATCTCATGACCGCAAGCGAAATCGCGGCGGCCATTTTGGCGGCTTTGCCCACAGCGGTGAGCCAGCTGACCAACGATGAGAATTTCCAAAATGCGCAAGAGGTGCTGGATGCAATTTCTGGCGCAATGGCGGGGAAAATCTCTTATGTGATTGCGCCCGGCGGCACACTGCCCGACATTGCGGATGCGGCATCTGGCACGGTCTACCTTATCCCTGACCCAGACGCGACAGATCCAAACAGTTCTGCGATGGAGAGCTGGATCGCCGTTGGGGAAGGCGAGGATCGCCAGTGGGTGAAGACGGGCGATGGCGTAATTGACCTGAGCGGGTATGTGAAGTTTTCCGACATTACGTACATCACCAACGAGCAAATTGACGAGATGTTTGCGCAAACGGGTGGCGTGTGATGGAAGAAGAACTGTTAGCGCTATCCGGCACAAATCACCTTGTGCAAAAGATGCTCGAAGAAATCGCCCAACTAAAAGACGACCTGGCCAAACGCCCCGTGCAAAACGCAATTACATTTAACTCCAATCAGTGGCAATTTGCAAACCCGTCGGAGGGGTACTATATTTTGCTACTGGACAAAGCAAAAGTCGACAGTATCTTGCCTGATGGCAAGATTGAAAATGTCGACTTTAAGCTGCAATTGCAGCTAATGGACGGCTCTTTTATCAAGTCGCTGTCCAAGATCATCGGTGACTTTCAGACGGGGATTTATCCGGATTTCTCCATACAGTTTGAAAAATCTGACTGGTTTCAGGTGTACAACGGGCAGTACATTGTGTTGGGCGTTGGCTACGCGGACGGCGGCGCACCCGCGCTGGCTGGACTGCCAGAGGGGCTGGCGTTGGACGTGAAGGTGAGCTACGTAAAGGGGGCGCAAGATGAAACCGTGTGAAGTACTGCTGAGAATTGCAAACGGTGAGGACGTGTACGGCTTACACTCCACGCCTCCCAGCGGTGAGCTGTCCGACCGCGAGCGGCTGGAAACGCTGGAAGATGCTGTGGCGGAGCTGGGAACACTCGTTTCGGAGGTGATGAGCGCATGATTGCATTATATGCATCCCGCGTCCTAACGAAAAAAATGACAATCGATGACGTGCCTGATCTGTGGCGCGAGGGCGTTGCTGAGTTTCTGGGCGTGCCTCCGTAAAGCACGGAGGCATAGACACTCAAAATCACAAATCGAGGTGATGAACATGGACTGGACAGAAATTCTGGTGGCGGTGATTGGCGCGGCGGTGGCAATCCTGCAGGCGTACCACGCACGCCAACACCAGCAAGACAAAAAAGAACAAGAGCGCCGTGAGCAACAGGCAAAAAAAGAACAAGAGCGCCGTGAGCGAATCCAACGCGCCAAAGGTAAAAAAGATGTTTGTCTATCCAAGCTGTCGCTATACACGGCGCACGCAGTCCGTGACGGACACGCAAACGGAGAACTTGAGAAAATCGAGCGCGAATACCGAGACGCGCTCAATGAATATCTACTGGCTCTTGAGAGCTGAAAAGAAAGGAAAAAATAATGAAAAACATCACCGAAAAACTCAAGCAGTTGCTGAGCGCTTTGGCATCCGTCAAACCCGCCACATGGGTGCGGGTGCTCATTTTCCTGCTTACGACGGCCAATCTCGTGCTCACGGAGCTGGGCAAGCCGCCCCTGCCGTTCTCGGATACGCAGGTGGGTCAGCTGGCCAGCTGGATTGCCTTTGGCCTGTCGTCTCTCTGGGCGGCGTGGAAAAACAACTCGTTCACGCCAGCCGCGCAGTTCGCGGATTTGCTCCTGCAACACGCACGCGATAACGATGTGAATATTGAAAACTGCGGACTAACTTACCAAAATACAAACGACGAATCCCTGCAATACACGGTTAATATCAAGGAGGAACAAAATGGCTAAGTACAAAGTACCTATCACCACCTACACGGCGTTCCGCGCGGCGACAATCGGCAAGTGCTACAACACTGACGACAGCTACGGCTACCAGTGCTATGACGGCGCAGATCTGCTGTGGCAACAGCTCAAGCGCTCGTTGAGCACGGGCGGCACGGGCAAAGCGCGGTACGCGTGGCAAGACGCAAAAGCACGCGCGAAAAACGCTGGCAACGATTTCGAGCTCAT
>JAISJQ010000072.1 GCA_031261445.1 Oscillospiraceae bacterium
CAGGGTCTAGAAATCCACCTTGATGGCGGCCGCCCCCAATGGGGGGGCTACCTTCTGGGGTTTTTCTGTGGCGCGTTGCGGGGTGTTGGGGGCCATTTTGTGGGGGGGGGGGGGTTGACATGGTAACACGAATGTGCTAAAATATATACGTTGATGAGTGCGTCCAGTTGCTGGGCGCACTTTTTCATGCCCGCAAACACGGCTCTACGCCGTGTTTTTTAATTTGCGCAGGTAGGTGGTGACATTGGATGGACTCAAGCTAACGGAGCGGCAACGGCGGTTTGTCGACTACTATGTCGCAGACCCCAACGCTACACAGGCAGCACTGGCGGCGGGATACAGCAAAAAAACCGCCCGAACGACCGGGCAAGAAAACATGACAAAACCGGCCATACGCGCCGCAATCGATGAGCGTCTTGCCCAGCTCGAGAGCGCACGCATCGCTGACGCGACCGAGGTGCTCCAGTTTCTGACGGCGACCATGCGTGGTGAAAAAACCGACGAGGTTGTGGCGTTCAATTCCGAATTTGGGGAATTCTATCACGACAAAAAGAAAGTCGACATGCGCACCAGCGTCCGCGCTGCGGAGCTGCTGGCCAAGCGGTATCGCTTGTTAGATGACCCACCGCAGACGGGCGGCAACATGCTGGCCGCGATTGTGGAGGCGTTTGCGCATGGCTAACATCCTGACGCCCAAACAGTACGACCTTATCAAGCAGCTACATGATGGCGAGCTAGGGAGGCTGACGCTGCTCTCTGGCTCTGTGCGCTCTGGCAAGACGCTCGTATCCCTCGTAGCGTTTGCCCTGTGGGTTGCCACCATGCCAGAGGATGCCACGTTTTTGATGTGCGCCAAAACGCTCACCAGCTTGCGGCGCAACTGCCTTGACGTGCTCGTAGAGCTGGCAGGGTCAGAGTGCTTCAGTTTTTCCCTCCCACGCAAGGAGGCACGCCTCTTCGGGAGGCGCGTCTATTTGGAGGGCGCAAATGATGCCAAAAGCGAGAGCAAGATACGCGGTCTGACACTCTCAGGCGCGTACTGTGACGAGCTGTCTCAATTTCCCGAAGACTTTTTCCGGATGCTCTTGCCCCGCATGACCAAGCCGGGGGCAAAACTCATCGCGACCACAAACCCGGAGAACCCGCGTCACTGGCTCAAGGCGCACTACATCGACAACGCCGAGCAAATCGGCTTGCAGGTGCTACCGTTTTTGCTGGACGACAACACCACTTTGGACGCAGACACCGTCGCGGCAATCAAGCGCGAGTACAGCATCAGCCCTGCGCACTACGACCGATTTATTTTGGGTAAGTGGGTACCGGCTGAGGGTCTCGTATACCCCGCACAGGCGGCGGGGGAAGGTATCGTGCCGACAGTGGAGCGCAGGTACACCCGATACGTCGTCAGCATCGACTACGGCACACTTAACCCGTTTAGCGCGGGGTTATGGGGCTATGGGCGAGAGCTTGACGAGCAGGGAGATCCGATAGGCAAACCCCGCTGGTATCGCATCCGCGAGTACTACTATGATGGGCGCAAGGCACGCGCACAGCGCACAGACGGCAAGTATTATACGGAGCTAGCTAAGCTCATCGGTGGCTTGCCTGTGGAGTGCATCGTAGTCGACCCCAGCGCAGCGAGCTTTATCGCGGAGATACAATGCCACGGGCGGTATCCCGTCCGCAAGGCGCAAAATGACGTTGTCAACGGCATACTTTTCACGGCAGACGCATTCGTAAAGGGAAAAATTGCCGTGAACGACTGTTGCACAAACTGCATCGAGGAGTTCAGCGCGTATCGCTGGGACGACAAAGCTGCCGAGGACAAACCAATCAAAGATAACGACCACGCCATGGATGACATGCGCTACTTTGCGTATACGATTTTACGGCATGACGCCGCACCCGCTGTGGTGCAGTTGAGGGGGTGACCAAAATGCTAACAGACCAATCATGGCTTGCGCGAGGACAGCTGTTCCCGCCCGCGAGCGAGCAAGAGCGGCTAACGACCTATCAGGCGCACCGCGACCTATTTGAGAGCAAACACAGCGAGGTCTACAAAGCCCAACAAGACCGACTTGACCGTGATTTGCCGCAAATTATGGGCAAGGTCCGCTTTGTCACGATTCTCAACTATCAGCGCCTCATGGCGCTCAAAATGGCAGACCTTATTTTCGGAGAGCCCCCCTCGGTGACTGTGCCGGACAGCTCAGACCGCCCGGGCACGCTCGACACCAAAAAGCAAGAGGTCATCGACCGTGTCATTGCCGATACCGACCTGTTCGGCAAGGGCTATGCCGCCGCTATTGACCTATCTCGCTACGGCGATGCGGTACTGGAGCTGGGGAGAGATGGCGACAAAGTGACGCTGGACACCTTGCCGCCGCAAAAGTGGTTTCCCGTGGTTGACCCGCGGAATATTAAGCGCATCCTCAAACATGTGCTGGCGTATGTGCGCTGCGTGGATAAGACGCGCAAAGAGCACCACCTGTTTGTGGAGATTCACGACCCGGCCGCGCCGGGCGATTGCGAAAAGCACGAGTACCTCCTACAAGACGGCGGCAACAACAGTTGGAAAATTGGTGCAGAGGTCAAGAGCCGTGATGCAGAGTTGTTTGCCAGTACGGACTTAGATTTCTGCCCGATTTTCCGCGTGTCGAACGTCCAGACCAGCGACCGCGTGTATGGGCTGGATGACTTTGACCCCATAGACAGCCTTGTGAGCGAGCTGATTGTGCGCATCTCGCAAATTAGCGCTGTGCTCGACAAACATGCAAATCCTAGCATGACAGGACCGCAAAGCGCACTACAGTATGACGCGACTACGGGAGCGTGGAAACTCAAGACGGGCAACTACTACGCACGCAACGACACGGCTGACCCCGTCCCAGAGTACCTAACGTGGGACGGAAACCTTGATGCGGCATTCCGCCAAATTGAGCTTTTGACCAACCAGCTATACGCCATCAGCGAGATGGGCGCGGCGGTGTTCAGCGACATGTCCAACACCGCCGGCGCAGTCCCCAGCGGGTCAGCTCTTCGGCGGTTGATGATATCGCCGCTCGCCAAAGCGGCGCGTGTCGCCCGGCAGTTTGACCCAGTGCTTAAGCAGATCCTCAGTGCGGGGGCGTCGCTCTACGGCGCGGACATCGCCCCTGAGGAAATCACAATCAAGTGGAACGATGGCTTGCCAGACGATGAGGCCGAGCAGGCGCAAATCATGGCAACGCGCACAGGCAATCAGCCCACCATTAGCCAGTACACGGCTATCCAACGCCTAGACGGCATGGCCGCCGAGGACGTGGACAGCGAGCTGGAACAGATGCGCGAAGAGAGTGCTGGGCGAACGCCACCCATGTTGCCGCTTTTCTCACCCCGCACGGATGAAGCGGACGATAAAAAGCCAAAATTGGAGGATAGCAGCTAATGGACGCTGAAAAGCTGGCGAGGCTGTACCTCGAAGCGCGGTTGCGGCTGTTCGACAAAATCATCAACAGCGGGGTGGGCACTAAGGTTTGGGCGAACGAGCTCTTGCAGTCTCTGGAAGCAGAAATCGCTGCACTGCAAGAGCAAACCGGAGTGTTCATCGATACCGCCATTCCCGCCGAATACCAAAAAGGGCTTGATGCAGTCTACGACTACTTCACCCGCAAAAAGCTCACCATGCGCCGCCCGGACATGTTCGCGCAGATTCATGCGGATGCCGTCCACGGGCTCACCCGCGAGATGCAACACAACATCGGTAGCGCACTCATCAACGCGGGACGTCAAGTACAAAGATATCTAGACCCGACCCGCGCGGAGATCCTGCGCCGTATCGGGCTAGAGCAGACGGCTATCAAGATGGCCAGCGGAGGTACGGTTGCCGAGCTGCGCCGAAACCTGATTGACCGTCTGACCGATGAGGGCTTCATGACGGTGCAGTACGGTGAGGGTGTCGACGCACGACAAGTGCCGCTAGATGTCTACGCCAGCATGGTTGCACGAACGACGAGCCGCGAGGCGGGTAACCTGTCCCGAGAGAACCAGCTCACCGAAAACGGCTATGACCTGATGCAGATGACCGAGCACTACCCCACGTGCGCCAAATGCGCACGACTGCAAGGGCGCGTTTTCAGCATCTCTGGGAAAGATAAACGGTTTCCAGCGCTGTCCACGGCATTTGCGGCAGGGTATCACACAGTGCATCCCAACTGCCGTCACGTGCTCGTACCGTTCATCGAGAGCCTGCTAACACCGGATGAGCTAGCCGCCGTCATCAACAAGAGCAACGCCGCTATGGTTGACACGCGCGACAAGGCGCAAATCGACCTGTACGAGACCCAACAACGCGAGAACCGACAGTACCGACAAGAGATGTACCAGTACGAGCGGTACAAGGCGCGGCTGGGGAACGATGCCCCGAAAACACTAGCGGCTTTTCGGCGGCAAAAACACGTGGGTGAAGCGTGGGAGGAAAACACCGCGCTTGCTACTCGACTGGAAAAGCTCAAGGCAAAGGGCGCGGGAGGCATGACTGCCGGCGAAAAGAAAGAACTGGCGGCACTCCGGCGGCAAAGCTCTGTCGCGAAAAAGTGGTCAGAAACGCAACTCAAATACCGCCGGGCAGGCTTGCGCCAGTCCGGTCAATAACCACGGCATCAACGCTCGCCCAGATGGCGGGCGTTTTGCATATCAGCTGTGCCCCTTCACGGTGTGCGGCTATTTCATTGCGCCCTGATGGCGCGAAAACAAGGAGGAATGCCCAGATGGCAGACCAAGAAAACACGACCCCCGCGCCGGAAACACCGCCCCTGACGTTCACTTCGGACTATGTCAGTAGCCTTCGCGCTGAATCAAAAGCCTATCGGCAACGCGCAAAAGCCGCCGAGGACAGCCTCAGTGCCGTGCGCAAAGCGTTCGGTTTGAAGTCAGACGAGGACATTGGCGACATCGCCGCGAGGCTGACCGCCCGTGACGCGCAGGCGCTCGGCAAAGCAAATGACATCCTCGTTTCCGCTGAGATTCGCTCGCTTCAAGGCTATGATGTCCCGCTGCTCGAAAAGGTCATCGACCGCACGGGCATCAAGGTGACAGATGGCAAAGTCGAGGGTGTTAAAGAGGCGGCAGAGGCCGCCGCCAAGGCGCACCCGGCAGTCAAACAGCAAGCACGCACGCCGTGGGTAGGGGGCAACCCCGCCACCGACGGCGCAGACAAAACGAGTCACGGCGTCTTCAATGCGTGGGCGCGTGACAGCTAAAACAGAAAGAAGGAAAAAACAATGGCCCTCGAACAAATCACCAGAGCAGATGCCCAAGCGCTCATCCCTGCCGAACAGTACGGCGAGATTTTCGACGGCATCGTGCGGGAATCCGCAATGCTCAAACTCATGCGCCGCCTGCCGAACATGGCTCGCGGCACGATGAACCTGCCCGTCCTATCCGCTTTGCCCTCCGTGAAGATCCTTGGCGGCGACGCTGCCCAGAAGCCCACGACCAAAACCGGCTGGGAAAACAAGGTCATCACTGCGGGTGAAATCGCAACGATCGTCCCTGTACCTGACGCGGTACTGCAAGATTCAGCGTACGACCTATTCGCCTACCTAAAACCTCTCGTCGCGCAGGCTTTCGGGGCGAAAATCGATGCCGCTGTGCTGTTCGGCACGGAAAAAATCGCCGCGTGGCCGGACGGCATCGTTCCCGGTGCAGTCGGAAACGGCAAGGTTGTGGTGTCCGGTACGAACGCCGACCTTGTGGAGGACATCAACCAAGTCATGAGCCTTGTCGAGGTCAGTGGCTACGATGTCAACGGCTTCGCCTCGGCGATTCAGGCCAAAGCCTCCCTGCGCGGTCTGCGTGACGCGAACGGCGGCTTGCTGTTCCAGCCCTCTTTGACGGCGGGCACACCGGGCACGCTCTTTGCCCAGCCAATCGAGTATCTGCGCAACAGTGCGTGGGACTTGGAGCAAGCCCTCATGCTGTGCGGCGACTTCCAGCAAGCGGTGTACTCCATCCGGCAGGAGTTGACGATCGACAAAACCAATTCCGGCGTCATCACGGACGGAAACGGGGCTGTGGCACTCTCGGCATACGAGCAAGACTGCACCCTGTTCCGCTTCGTGATGCGTTTCGGCTGGCAACTGCCCAACCCCATCAACATCTCGGACACCAGTGCCACGCGCTACCCGTTCGCCGCGTTGCAACAGGCCGTGCCCAGCGGTGGAGGTGGCGAGTAATGAAAGTCACGATGCGACGCAAAACCACATGGCAAGGCAAGCTTCTCAATGTTGGCAGCAAAGTCGACGTTGACAACGAGACCGCCGCACGCTGGGGCAAGCTGGGCATTGCCAGGTTGCCCCAGCGTGCGTCTACCCCACCCAAAGACCCACCCACAACGCCCACGGAGGTGAACGGAAATGCCGGAAACTCTGACGTATCAGACGACAGCGGAGGCTGATGCCTACGTTGCCGCGCACTATCGCACCAACAGCAAAGCACGCACGACGTGGGATGCCCTTTCCGAAGAGGATAAGGGTATCCTGTTGGCCAATGCGTGCGAAAGCATTGAGGGCTTGCCCTTCACAGGGCGCAAGGCGCAATGGCAACAGCCGTTCGCGTTCCCGCGCTTGCCGCAACAGTATGGGCGACCACAGGTTGTGCCCGACAAGGTCAAGGCGGCGCAAGTCGAACTAGCCCTTTGGGCGATGCAGGACGCGGACGGCGAGAGCGCTAAACGGCAGGAACTGCAAGCACAGGGCGTGCAGTCGTTCAGCATCGGCGACCTAAGCGAGAGCTACGGAACGACGGGTGCGGCGGCGAGCCAGCCAGCCGCCCTGCTGTGCTTAAAGAGCGCGGCATTGCTACGGGGCTTCCTCTCAGGAGGGTACGCAGTATGCTAGCCGACTACCTGAACCAGACCGCCCAGCACGCTGCGCAAACGGGCTTTGACGACCGGGGGCAGACAACCTACGCCCCCGCCGTCGCTGTGGCTTGTAGGCGGCAAAAGAAAGCCCTCACGGGCTACACAGAAAACGCCCAGACCCGCACGCAACGCACAGTGTATTATCTCACGGACGCAGTTCGCGAGGGCGATACACTGGACGGGTGCAAGGTTCTGGGCGTGGACACGTGGGCAGGTCTGGGCGGGCAAGAAATCGGGTACAAGGCGGTGGTCTAGATGGCAGACGGATTTCGCATAGTGCTTCGCAGTGCCGCGCTACAAAAACAGTTGGCCGAGGCACTGCGCCGCAACCCACGCGAAACGACACGCGCCGTCACGGACTGCGTCCTGCACCTCGCGGGGGAAAGCGCCGTGCTTGCACCTGTCGAAAGCGGAGACTTGCGCAGCGACTGCAAGGCCGTGGTAAACGGTACGCTGTTGTATGACGGCTTACCTAAAAGCGAAGACCCTACGGGAAAAGCACACGGCAATGGGTACACCGGGGCGTCCCCTACACCAACTGTCTCACCGTTAGGGAAAGTCAGTTACTCTTTGCCCTACACCATTCCACAACACGAGGACTTGACCCTGCGCCACGACCGCGCAGACGGCTATGTCCGCGCCGATGGGAGCAGCGTGAACCGCGTCCCGGGCGGGCAGGCGAAGTACCTGCAACAACCTTTCGAGCAAAACGAGGCGCGGTACATCCAGCGCTTTGCACGCATCCCAAGCGAGGTAATCCAATGAACGTTCTAGACGTCATTGCCGCCGTACTAGGCGGCACAGTCTACAAAGGCTATCTGCCGCCAGAGCCAGACACCTGCCTTTCGCTATTTGAGTATGGCGGCGAGACGCTTGTCAACTACTTTGGTGGCGGCCAGATGATTCCTCACGGCATTCAGGCGCGTGCCCGTAGTCCTGATGCGCAGACAGCCTACAACATGGCGGAGGCTGCCGCGCAAACGCTCAACGGCTATTGCGCGGACGACCTATCCGTCTCACAAACCACCCCCGTCCTTGACATAGGTCGGGACGACAAACAACGGCAAGAATACACCGTGAATTTCACGGGAAGGAGATAAGGCATGGCAATTCCATACAGCGGCGCACAGGGCAAGGTGAGCACGTGCCCCACAGAAACGGGAACGGCTACGAATATTGCGCACATCAGCAACTGGTCTGTCGAGGATAACACCGAAGTGCAAGACGCGGCGTATTTCCTTGAGGACTACAAAGAAGCAGCACCGGGCGTATCCGAGTGGTCGGGCAAGTTCGACGGCACACCCGACAACGCGGCATCGGCGGGTCAGAAGGCCTTAAAAACGGCCAAAGATGCAGGGATGATGCAGTGGTTCTCGTTCCATCTCAACGATGATGATTTCCTTGAGGGCCCGGGCTATATCACGGGCATCAGTACTGGGAGTGACCGCAACGGCATTCCCACGGTGAGCTATAGCGTCAAAGGCGCAGGCCCACTCAAACTCGTCACAGGGGGCTAAAAGCCCACCCAACACAAAGCGCGGTGGAAACACTGCGCTTTTATGAGAACATCCTCCCTCGCGGAGGGTGAGAATTGAAACGGAGGAAACAATGATTTACCTAAAAGTGAATGACACACAATACCCGCTCTCTACAACGCTAGGCACGGCGGCGGCACTTGAGAAAGAACATAAACTGCCCCTGCCTGAGATGTTCGCCAAAATCAGCGAAAGCCAAATCGGTCTGCTCATTGACGTGCTGGCTTGTGGGCATAAGCGGAGCGGCGAGGACGCTGACGAGGCGGCGTTCCGTGCGGCTATTCTGGAAGGCGACCTTGACTATCACGCGCTGGAGAACGAAACGATGCGCTTCGTGGCGCAATTGCTTTTCTCTGGCACGTCCAAAGAACAGGGCGAAAAGGTAGATGCGTCTGGCCTCTTCAACGAAAACGCAAAAAACCTGCTGCGGGGGTTGCTGGGTCTCCCGACGGTTCATGTACAACCCACGCAGACAGCGAGCCCCGAAACGACCTAATAGACTGGCGCGGAATGCTCAAAACGGCGTATCGCATGGGGCTAACCCCTGCCGAGTTTTGGGCATTAGAGATGTGGGAATTCATCGCCTGTGCTGAAGCCTACGACGAACAGAGCCGCGAGAAAGCGGAACAGGCCATTACGCAGGCGTGGATGGTGGCTGCTCTGGTCAACCCCTCAATACAAGGCAAGCTGCAAAAGCTTGATTCCTACTTGCCAAAAACGACACCAGACAAACCGCCCGCTCCCCGGTTGTCCGACGAGGAATTCGACAGACGGCTGGCGAGAGCGCGCGCCGCAACAGAAGCTAGAAAAAAGGAGGCATCCCAAGATGGCAATTGAAAAACTAGTCGTTGAAATCGGAGGGGATACCTCTGGCTATCAGCAGGCAGTACAGCAAACGCAAACGCTGACAACCCGTCTGGAGAGAAGCACTGAAAAGCAGGGGCAAAAGCTCCGCAAAACGGGCGAAATTTGGCGCGATGTGTTCGACACCATCGCGCCGCGCCTCTCCCACACCTACAGCAGGATGGAAAAACTGTCCAAACTGTTCGTTGAGCTTCAAAAAGTAAAGAAGGGCATTGAGCCTGACACAAGCAACGTGCCCGCTGCCGACACAGCCGCGCCTCTGGTTGCAGGGATTGACCTTTCGGGCTATGTCGCCGCGAACGGCGAAGGCGCGGTTGCCGCCTCTACGCTAACGCGGGCGAATCGCGCCCTAGAAAAATCCCTTGTAAGCACGGCAACCGCCGCGAAACGCACGAGAGCGGAAATCAGATCCCTTGCGAAAGAATATACGGATGCGGCAAATGGCGCAAAGTCTGCCACTTCGGCGTGGGCGCGATCTACAGATAACGCCATTGTTCCGCTGGAAACTGATTTGAAAAGACTCCCCGGCACGACCAAGAGCGCGGGGAGCGGTCTCATAACTCTTAGCGGACAATCTGAGGGGCTGACCAGAAATGTCATCTCCACAAACAAAGCACTAGTGGCTACGGAGAGCGCCGGGGTGGCTGCAGGTGCAGGCGCGGATGCCGCCGCTAGCGGAATAGGGGCGCTGTCTGTCGCCGCTGGCGCTGCTCTAGGTGTCGTTGCCGCGCTGGCACTCGCCGTCGGGGTGGCGGTTGGTACATTCAAGGCGTTCCTTCCCTACGAATCGGCGGTAATCCGCACGGGCGGGGTCTTTGGTAAATCTAAAAAAGAAATCGACGATTTTGTAAATTCTTCGGCGAGCAGTCTGGCTATGTCCGAAACGGCGGCCTACCAATCGGCTTCCATCTACGGCGGTCTGTTCGAAAACATTTCCGCAGATGAAGAGGACAACGCCGACAAAACCATGCGTTTCATGCGTGCCACGGCTGTTGTGGCCTCGAAAACGGGGCGAACCTTTGAGGATGTAACCGAACGTTTTCGCTCTGGCATGTTGGGCAACACGGAGGCCATCGAGGATTTGGCCGTATTCGTTAACGTCAAGACGCTGACAATGACCGAGGCGTTCAAAAAAATTGCAGACGGAAGAAGCTGGCAACAGTTATCTTTCAACGAGCAACAGCAAGTGCGGCAATTAGGCATACTCGAACAGGCCTACAATCAATACGGTGATACCGTCGCGGAGACCTCGCAACGCAACGTTGATTCGATGGGCGCGGCGTTTAAGGACTTGGTCACACACGCAGGCGCGGTAGCAGAGGGCATCTTCAACCCAGTCATCAAAAAGATCACGGAAGTCTTCCGCTTTATGTCGGATGTGTGGAAGGACATTGCAAAGTGGTTCGGGGTCGAAATAAAAATCCCAGAGCGAAGCACCAGCACAATCAAAAAACAGGGTGATGAGCTAAATGACTGGGCGGCCTCGGCCAAGGCGGCCGCCAAAGCAAAGCAGGGGTTGGCTGGGTTCGACACGCTTAACATTATCGGCTCTACCGCCTCAGCGTCCACCAGCGGCGGCGGTAACGGTAGCGGTAATACCACTAAGCAGGACACGGAGCACTTCGAAGGTGGCGACCCGCCCTTGAGCAAGTGGGAGCAGTTCAAACAAAACTATAAGGACTTCTGGGATAAACGCAAAGAGCGGCTATCCGAAATTTGGGACAACGTCAAAACTGCTGGCGGTAAAGCTTGGGATTACGTTAGCGGCAATGTCAGCGCTATGTGGGATTCTGCAAAAACCAATGCGGGTAAAATCTGGCAAGGCGCAGTGGATACATGGAACGGCGCGAAGGCATGGTGGACGGGAACGGCAACCCCTTGGCTTAAGGATAGATGGGGCGACGTGAAAACCAAGGCCGGAGAGATCTGGCAAGGCGCAGTGGACAAGTGGAATGGTGCTAAAGCATGGTGGAACGATACCGCCGTGGTCTTCCTAAAAGCCAAGTGGGATTCTGCAAAAACCAAAGCCGGCGAAATTTGGCAAGGTGCTAAGGACAAGTGGGAAGGTGCTAAAGCGTGGTGGAACGACACCGCCGTGGTCTTCCTGAAAGCCAAGTGGGATTCCGCGAAAACCAAAGCCGGAGAGGTCTGGCAAGGTGCTAAGGACAAGTGGGAAGGTGCTAAAGCGTGGTGGGATGGAACGGCGAAGAAAAAGCTTACGGGCGTTTGGGATGACGTGAAGTCCTCCGCATCCGGCATCTGGAAAGATATCGAGAACAAAGCGAAACCCCCTCTAAATTCCTTGATTGGCTTCGCCGAGGGTATTGCCAACGCATTCATCAAGATGCGCAACGAAATCGGAGGCGCACTAAACGCAATCAGCGTGAAAGTGCCCGACTGGGATATCTTCGGCGACATGAAGGGCAAGTCGTTCGGGTTTAACATCGCTACCGCCCCAAATATCAAGCTACCCCGTCTAGCCACAGGTGGCGTGTTGACGTCACCCACGGCGTTTCTGGGCGGCGAGTATATCGGCGCAGCAAGCAACCCTGAAATTGTCACGCCCGAAAGCAAGATGCGTGAGATTTTCAGTGAAACGCTCGCGCCGCTTATCCGTGCCCTGACGCAGGCAAACAGTCGACCTAACCAACTGGTGCTACCGGATGGGCGCGTTCTGGCCACCTTGGTTGACCAGAACAGGGGCTACGTTGAACACATAAGGGGGTACTGACGATGAGCAAGGCCATGAATCAGAATGCCCCCAGCAGTTCGCAAGCCTTTTCGACCTTCCTCGCCTCCATTGGTGCGCGAAACTACCTAACGCCAGAAGTCGTTTACGCCTCCACCACAGAAAATGGAGTAAAAACCGTATTGCCGCCCGTTGTCGCGTTCACCCCGGCGTATGAGACGCTAGACGGCGCGGCGGCCGTCCGCACGCAGACAGGCGTAATGATGCGCAACATTCTCCGGCAAGGTGTGGTTCAGCTTCGCCTCAGTTGGGCAAACCTGACGGCAAAAGAGATGTTTGGGCTTGCCTACCTGCTGAAACCGGGGGCGCGTAATAACGGCACGTCAGACGCAGTATGGATCACCTTTCCAAGCCCGACGCACAACGGCTATATCACAGTGAAATGCTACTGCGACACGCCCGCGCCAGATGTCACGCGCTGGCTGTCGACTAACACCTCCTCACAACGTTTCAAGTGGGATGCAATCCTAACGGAGTATTGATATGTACGAAATCAGCGCGGCACTGCAAGAGTACCTGCTTGAACCTGACGCGAGAATGACGCTACGTTGGGGCGACAAGCTTGCGCCGGAAGACTTTCAAAGCGGCGGGTTCACCTACACCAAAGCGATAGGCTCAGAGAGCTTATGGGTGCCAGGCGCTGCGCCCATCGGTGTGATTGAGTGCGAAGCAACACTGCAAAACGTCACCCAGTATCTCCAGCAAAAAGACACGTTCTACGCGTCCTACGTTCTGCCCGATGGGAGTACCGAAGAGATCCCCCTTGGGGTCTTCAAGCTCTGTGAGGCAGTGGCACAGACCACGCCGGGAACTTACAAACTGTACTTTCAAGACAATATCACGGAGTTGGGCGTGACAACGTCCCTCACCTACTCTGCAGGTATGACGACGGCAGATATCGGCGACATGCTGGCGCTCTGCGTGGCTGAGCTTGGGCTACAGCTGTCCACCCCTGCGCCCTACCTGCTCAACTGGACAGCCAAGAATCAAGTCACGATAGAGGGCACACTGCGCCAGCTCCTGTCATGGTTCGCGGCGGCAATCTGTGGGTGGGTGGATGTTGACCGACAGGGCGTTATCTGCATACGGCAGGTTAGCGGCCAACAGCACAGCCTCGGTCTGGTGCGCGATGCAGGCACGTTTGAAGCGCCCGCAGACCCGCCCCGTGACGCGGGCACATTCACCACCCCCAACGAGGAATATCACGACGCGGGATATTTCATCAACAACACGGATGCCGCCAACGTGTTGCAGGTCACGCCAGACATCGCCGTGGAAATCAACCTATCCACCAACGCGCAGTACTACGGCGGTTTGCTCTTTGCAGACGAGGCGCTGGCCAGCGATGGCTTGAACTACTCATTTGAGAATAACCCGTTCATGGAGATTTACAGCCACAGCAACTTCGACACCGTGGAAGCCGAGCAGTGGTTGCAGGTCGCCGCCCTCGCGGCATATATCCCCGCGTCCGTGAAAATTCGATGGTATCCGCACGTGGATATCGGAGACAAAATATCAATTCGTTCGTCACAATATACGCTTGAAACCGTCTGCACCAGCATCACGGCGAGTGGCGGACTGGGCACGTATACTGCGCTGGGTAGCGACAACGCCAAAACGTTTGTGTCACCGGAACAAAACAACATTAACCGCCTAAACAAAGCAATGAGCGACGCCATCGCACTCTCATTGCGCCACGACCGCGACGACGATTTCCGCCTAGTGGTGGATGAGGACGCCCCCGCATTTGACCAAAATGGGATCTACAGCGGGGCGCACCCGCCGCTGTTCGTGTTCTTCAACATGTCGAACTTGTCGAGCAGTTACACAGACAGACAGCGGCGCACTTACTGCGAGAGGGCGCTCAATGCCTATTGCCGAAGCCTGCAAGCCGCCCCGCATACGGCATGGTACTACACTCCTGCAATCAACATCACCGAGACGGGTGCGCCCACGAACTCAAGCTACTACTCGGTCATGATCAACGCCGATAGTGACTTCCCGCCGCAAGATATGGCGGCAATCAATGCGAGCTTGTTTGCATCGCTCACCTTGCAGGCCGCCGAAGAAGAGCCGTCACTTCCAGAGCTCACGGCCAGCGCGAAAGCACTTGTGGACGATAAGTGGTTTACCATTTCCAGCGCGTGGGGGGGAACGGGCTACCCCGCCACATGGACAGAGTTGGGATACATGCTGCCCAGCACCGTGCGGGGCTATGGTGCAATCCTCCCGCTGAAAGGGCAATCACTCCCGCAGTATCTCTTGACAAGTGTTGGCGCACTAGAGGGTTTCCCCATGATGCCCGTTCTGCACGCCTACAACGACATGTCTCCACCCGGTGCACCTGTTGATGCGTACGGGAACTACTACACCTACAAAAGCTTAGGTGCGGCCACGGGAGCGCTCTTCACCTACCGCCCGTCTGTGCTCAGTGCAGGCTATAGCTACGACGCAAATCAAAACCCCTTCAATGTGAAGGTTGGTCCTGATTCGTTCATCTTACAGGTAAAAGGCACGCGGGTGTTTTTGGTGGGCGAAAACGGTGTCAAGTGCGAATTACCGTTTGACTATCCCGGAAAACTCACACAAAAAGACCTGCAACAGCTCATGGCGTATATCGGGATGGGCACGATAAGCTATGACGGCGGCGAACTGGTTTTCACACTGGACGAAAATGTGCTCAGTGACATGGTCAGCAAGGGCTATGCCTATCCGCGCATTTCGGCGGCAGAGACGGCAATTGCCCAGCTGCAATCGCGCCAGAGCTGGCCGGATTTGCAGACCATGTACCGCAACATGATCGGCAATTCCTCCGCTACGCTGTCTACCCAATCCCAGTTGTGGACAGCGTTTCTGGAATTCATGGAAAAACTCGTTCCGCTCAAGTATGACCGTACGCTAACCAGCGATGCAACAATTTCGCCGTCTGCCCTATTTGCCGTCACGGGTATCGCTGGAGTTAGCACAATGCAGGTCATCAATGCCTACATCATTTCCACCTCTACCTCCCCGCAAATGGTGTTTGTCGGCAGGTCTTCCAGCACGCTATATTTGCGCAACATGTCCACCTCGTCCTACACGATTCCAGCGGGCTCTACCCTGCGGGTCGTGTATACAACAACATAGTAGGAGGCTAACCCATGACAGGCGATCAGATTATCAGAGGGACAGAGACGGATTACCAGACCGTTAAACCGCTCGCCGTGGCGCAGATTGCGTACACCACGGACAGCAAGCGTTTCCTCATTGGCACGGGTGTTGAAGACCTTGAGATTGCCACGCTTGAATATCTGCAAACGACATATATGGCGGAACTTGCTACAGCACTGGACGTCCCGCTGCAGCAGGCCATCGCTGGTGCAAACGATTACACTGACGCGGCAATCGACACGGTGCAGGATGCTCTTTTTGAAGACGCGCAAAACATCGCCGCGCTTGACGCTGAGGCGCAAGACCACGCCGCGCGGCTGGAGGCCGCCGAAGAGACGCTCGAGGAGCATACCGCCACCCTTGAGGAACTACAGGCCGGGCTAGAGGAGCTCGCGTTTGTACCATCATCCACACGGGTTACCGGGGTTGCCCTTTCCGGCATTGACCTTAAGGTGAGCACTGCCGTAGGCGCGGGGGATGCGACAGATACCACGCTGTCGATTCCGTGGGCAACCACAACGACCGCCGGATACTGCCCGCCGGATATCATCGAATCGATGCAACGCGCGGACGAGGATATAGCCGCTCTGAAGGCGGCCACTGTGGGCGGCGACATGGGGATTCGCTTCGACACCATGGCCGCCCTTGCCGAGTACGTGGTCACTTCGGCAGACCTGAAGGGCTCTTACACCTACGTGCGCGAGGATGAAAATCACAGCGGTGCACACACCCGTTACTTCTTGTCCGACATTGAAGAGAACGCCATCGCGTGGAGCGACACCTACAATCTGGGATTTCAATTCGACTTTGTGGTGGAAAACGCACCGCCCGCCATCGCAACGTCCGTAAAAGCGGGGTTGCTCAAGAGTAGCTCCGGCAGCGTTAGTGGGGAAGTGTTCATCAACACGGGCGGCGTTGGTGAGCTTGTCGGCTATGACGACATCATATCCCGTCTGCAAACCCTCGAGGCGGCGTTAGCCGCTATGGGGTCTGGCACACTCCTGATGACCACCGCCCAAGCGGAGAAGCTCGCAGGGATTGCCACTGGCGCACAGGTCAACGCGGTCACTAGCGTGGCGGGCAGAACAGGCGCGGTAACCCTCGCCCTCGCAGATGTCGGGCTAACGGTGGTGACGTGATATGGCTAGTCAGAATATCACCGTTGCGGTGTCGAGCTACAATAATGGGCCTGAGTGGTCGGACGCGGGGAACGTGCTGGGGAAGGCCTCCGTGAACAACGGGAGCTACGCCTACACGCAATCCACGGGGTCAAACACGGGCGGCCGAAACATCACCTACGTCGTGACCATCCCGTCAAAATCATCTCTGGGGCTACCTGCTGACGCGACAATTACGGGCGCGACAATGTACGCAGGACTATACGCGGGGCAAAACAATGGACAGGATATTTCTGGCAACCCGTCCATCGTGACGAGCGTCACAACACCGTTCGGCGTGAGCTTTTCTCGGAGCTACGGGGGCGGCGGAGCGTGGTCGAATCAGAGTGCCGCCATTCCAACGCTCCCGGCGTTTGGGCAGTCCTACAGCATCGGCGTGGTGGGTACGTGGAACTCCAATATCCTGAACATCGCCGCACAAAAGCGCTCGGCGGTGTCGCACCTGTATCTGGTTCTCACGGTCACGTGGGCGGACGACACGGGTGAAAGCCACCTTGCGCTGAACGGAACGCGAATCCCGGTGGGCAAGCTCTACGCCACAGGCGGTGTGCAGGTCAAGAAGGCCACTCGCACCGCCGACGGCGCGGTGCTCTATCGCTTGCCGGGGATTTCATGAAAGGAGGTGATAAATATGGACTGGACAGAAATTCTGGTGGCACTCATCGGCGGTATTGTGACGATCTGCACGGGCTACATCGGCATCGGTCAGGTCAAACACAACCGACACCACGAGACTGACCGAGCTGTAGCAAAATCCGCCGCAAAGCTACTGCTGGCTACCGCTGACCTTGCCGAGTACAGTGCAATTGCGCACCAAACTGGGCACGCCAACGGAGAACTAGCGGGTCTACGGCAACAGTTGCGGGACGCAGAGCAGGAATTCAACCTAGCACTAATCAAATAGGAGGGGCATAATGAAAGGCATTAAATGCATCACAAACAAAGAATGGTGGATAGCGGCGCTCACCCGCGCGCTAAAAACCGTGGCTCAAGTGGGTCTTGGGGCACTCGCAACAGACACGATTTGGGGCGTCGATTGGAAAGCGGTGGGCGGAATCGTGGTCATGGCAGGACTGCTCAGTCTGCTCACCAGTTTGGCTGGCATCCCAGAAATCAACGAAAGTGAGGCAAACAATGGCTAAGTACAAAGTACCTATCACCACCTACGCGGCGTTCCGCGCGGCGACAATCGGCAAGTGCTACAACACAGACGACAGCTACGGCTACCAGTGCTATGACGGCGCGGATCTGCTGTGGCAACAGCTCAAGCGCTCGTTGAGCACGGGCGGCACGGGCAAAGCGCGGTACGCGTGGCAAGACGCAAAAGCACGCGCGAAAAACGCTGGCAACGATTTCGAGCTCAT
>JAISJQ010000020.1 GCA_031261445.1 Oscillospiraceae bacterium
CCTGCAACACCCACCGCCCCTGCGCCGAAACCCGCCGCGCTGAAAGTCGGCGACAAGGTCAAAATCAACGCCAGCGCAGGCAAGTACAGCCGCTCGACCGTGACCATCCCCGCCACCTACAAGGGAAAGGCCTACACGGTCAAGCAAGTGGACAAAGACGATGCGCTCATCAAGGAGCTCAACAGCTGGGTCAAGACTAAGGACTTGACGCGAGTTTGACGGTGGCGAAAGGCACGAAAGAGAGGGTATGTGTATGGACTGCGCGGCGCTCAAAAAAGCGATCGATGCATATATCCGAAAAGCGGATGATGATCTAGAGAGCACGTTACGTGCTGCGGGCTTTTGGGCGGCGGCACAGATTCTGCGGCGCGTGCACGCCCTTGAGCCGCGCATTGACGAGATACTCACAGCACAGGCAACATATCTGCTAGACGCATGGCACGCAGATCCGTCCCCCGAGGAATTCTACTCACGCGATCTACCCGCACTGGCAGCGGCAGACACAACGGGCAAAGCCCTAGGAGAGCTTTTCACGCAGGAGTTTCCCGCGGCGCTGGTTGAGTTTACAGGGACGCATTTGCAACACGCATCCCCCGATTTGGCGGTGGGCATGGTTACGGATCAGACGAGTGCGTTTTTCCGCAACTGGGCGCCTGAGTTGGGGCGGCTGATGAAGCTTAACGACTATGACGTACTCGAGCAGACGCTTGTAAAGGCCATGCATGAGGGTTGGGGCGTTAACCAGACCATGAAAGCCATCTACGATAGCCGTATCCGAGATACGGCTTATCGCGCACGCCGTGTTGCGCTAACGGAAACCATGCGGGCGCACAACGCAGGCGCATACGATGCGATGTTGCAAGACCCGCGATGTGTCGACAAGCGGTGGAGGCACACGGGTGGCTGGCGCATTACGCCGCGCGACAATCACGTGGCCATGGACGGGCAGATCCGTCCCAAAGATGAGCCCTTTGAGCTCGTCGGCCGCTCAGGCGATAGATACGCGCCCTACTATCCTGTTGACCCTTCATTGCCTGCTGAGGAGAGCATTAACTGTCACTGTCTCGCCGATCCAATCCGCGCGTCGGATGCGGAGCTCATGAATGCCGTTGATCTCCGCGCCCGCCAGCGCATGGAGATCGAACGCGCAAACCGAAAATCCGCACAAGGCGGCGTCATGGCAGCGCACAGTGACACGATCCGCTGGCCAGAGAAAGGCTTGCCTCTCTCCCCAGAGAAATTAGCCGCGCTTACGCAGCGGGCAGAATATGCAGGCGTCGCGCTCAAGGGCTTTGAGGGCACAGACGCAAACGCTCACGTGCTCGAGCGATTAATCGACAGCGCGGGTGCGGTCGTCAAACGTTACCCGCAACTGCAGAGCATAGGCGGAAAACCGCTTACGCTACATCCTTTGCGCAACGGTCTGGGCGACAACGATTTTGCAAAGATATCCAAAGGGTCGCCGCACATCATACACCTAAACCCCAAGGCCTTGCGTAGCGAGGTACACCTCGCCGAAGAGTACGGCAAGTTGGCAAGTGAGGGCTGGTTTGTGCGCGGGACAGACTACAGACACATAGTCTATCACGAGGCGGGGCACGTGCTTGATGCCTCGGTGGACGTTGACGGGTTAGCCGTGGCAAGACAAATCAGCGGTGTTCCATACGACACGCTGCATGAATATGTGGCAAACGAGGTCTCGAAATATGGGACGGCAAGCGCGTCTGAACTGGTTGCGGAGGCGGTATCTGCCTCCATGATGGAGAAACCCTCAGGTTTTGCGTTGACTTTTTTGCGAGAATGCGGTATACTATACCCATAAAAGCATCAAAAAAGGGGGATATCGTGACTGCAGATAAAGAAGTGCTGTTTTGGCAGACAAATAAAGACTGGTATCGCTATGATGAGCGAGCGAAAGGCTATAGGCTTACACCAGTCGCGCCTGATCGCGCAAAAAAGTCATTCGCCCTCTGTCAGGACAAGACACGCAAGGGTGTGCTCTGATAGCACTAGGAGAAAGAAAACCACACTGACCGCTTGGCAAACTAGCTAGGCGGTTTTTATATGCCAAAATCGGCAATGCGCCGTTTGGATAGCCCGTCACCGCGCAAGCGACGGCGGGTATTTTGTTGTGCGGAAAGGAGGACGTAAAAATGCACGCAATACAAAAAGCAAGGGAGATTTTCGACCTGCACCCCTCGTTCGTTTCTCTCGTAGCGAAACCCGCAAACCGACGTAGCTTTCTGGCAGCCAAAGCCGAGGACGGCACAGTGCAAATCACGACACAAGGCAAAGTGGTCTGCGCTGTACAAGCGGAGCACTACATCACAGGCATCGTCTATGAGCCTTACACGGAGGACGCGCATGGCGAATACATGACGGCGGACGAGATACGCAAGGCCGCGTACTGGTTTGCCAAAAACGGCAACCGTGTGGATCTGCAACACAACTGCGTTGGGCTATGCGATGCCTGCGTGGTGGAAAACTGGGTGACCAAGAGCGACTCAGAAATCAGCGACCCTGTGTTTGGTGTCACGTCCGTCAAGCGCGGCACGTGGCTACTGACTGTGGAAGTGATCGACGAGACGGTCTGGAGAGCGATTACGTCTGGAGAAATCGCTGGCTTCTCTCTGTTCGGCATCGGCCGATACGGAGAAGAGCGAAATCTGCCCGCGCAGACAGATCCACCTGCGGTCGCCCAGAAACAAGAGATGGGCGAAGCTGGATTCTTTCGAGAGTTTTGCGCCGTTGTGAAGGAGTTCCTGGCGGGGCTAAAACCTAAAAAACCAGAAAGTGAGGAAACGGAAATGACCGAAGAGCAATTCAAGAAGTGCGTCGCGGATGAGCTGTCGCGACAGTTACCGAAAGCGGTGGCAGACGCGGTGGCGGTGGCCGCGAAAGCGCTGATCCCCGCACACACAGAGCCAGAGCCTGTGCCCGAGGCTACGCCTACAGAGACGCTTACGGAGGCTGTCTGCAAGGCGGTGCAGGACACACTAACACCCATGCTACAGGCGGCGGGGCTACCGACCGCATTGGACACGGTCATCGAAAAGAGCGATGACTTGCATTACCTACACGGTATCTTGTGATTAGGAGGGACGAAATGACAAAAGCAGATCAACAGATCGTGAAAGAGACGATCACGACAGAAACTCTCGCGGGCGGGGGGCTTCTCAACGCCGAGCAGTCCACCCGCTTTCTGACGCAGATTTTTGAGGGGACACCTCTGGGGGCATTGACGCACAACGAGGTGCGCCGCTCTAAAACGGGTCAACTCGATAAGCTCAGCGTCAACCCGCGCCTTCTCCGGCGCAAAGTGGAGAACATCGATGCCACCAGCGCGGGGGGCGTACCCGTGCTGGATGAAGAAACTGGCCAGGTCACGGGATACCGTGCACAGGTTGTTACGAGTCAAGTGCCGTATGCCTGTGTGTCGGTTCGCCTGCCGTGGGAGATCACGGGCGAGACGCTCCGCCAGAACCTCCAGGGCACATCTTTCGAGGCGCTGGCAGAGCAACTCATGCTGTCCCAGTTGAGGGAAGACGTTGAGGATATCTTGCTTAACGGGGATACTGCGGCTGCGTTAGATGACCCCGACCATGATTTCCTCTACATCAACGACGGCTGGGTTAAGAAGGCCAAGCTCGGCGGTCACGTGGTGGATCTGACGGCGCTACAAGAGGGCGTGCTTGACATCAGGGCCTTCAACGCCGCCGCGCAAGCGCTACCCTCCAAGTATCACGGCGCATCTGTGCGCTGGTTGATGAGCCCGCGCACACAGCAAAGCTGGGTCAACTACCTGGCCAACGCCGCCATTGGTAACGGTGGCAACGTGGCGGATTCCATGTACACCGCGCCGTTTGGCATCCAGATCTTGCCTGTTCCGCGCATCCCTGACGACGTGATTATGCTGACCAACCCCAAAAACCTCGTCAAGGTCAGCACCCATGACGTGATCATCAAGCGGTCGGCAGAGGGCAAGCACGCCGTCATGGAGGACAAAATCTTCTACGGCATCCATCTCGATCTCGACGCTGTGATCGAGGAGACTGACGCGCTGGCGATCGCCACGGGCGTTGGCGTGGCGTAAGAAGGAGGGATAGAACATGGCAGTAGCGAAAACAAAAGTCCGTCTTGTGCGAGGGCAGAGCTATACGGGCAAGGTCGAGGCAACGCGGCAAAAGCCCGTTGTTGAGGTCGATAGCAAGCTGGCGCAGGAGCTCGTGCAGTCTGGGTATTTCGCGCTCGTGACGCCCTCGCCTGCGCAACCGCCCATAGGTGCGCAATGAGTGCCCTAACACCGCAAGACGTGCGGGAGTATAGCGCTGACGCGTCCATCGCTGGGCGCACAGATGCGCAATTGCAGGTAGACATCACGCGTGCACTGCAGTGGATCGTCACATATACGCACAACGCGAGCGCAGTCAATGCGCCGCTCCCTGACACAGTTAGGCTGGCGGCGTTGTTGCTGGCTGAGCAGTTTGCGATTGCGGCGGCACACCCAGATGTTGGGTTAAAGTCTGAGACCCTAGATGACTACAGCTACACGAGAGCGCAGTCGTCAGGGATCGACTTTGACGCGCTACAGCTGGGGTCGCTACTCGATGCCTACAAGGTCAAGCAGAAGAACGGTAACACCGAGCTACGCCTGCTTGTGGTGTGAGGAGGACGAGGCTATGAGTCTTGCAGATTTGCTGGATCACACGTGCGACATCTATCACATGCGGCGCACGCAAGAGTCTCCCGGATACGGGCTACCCGCCTCCCCGTCGTTTAGCTACGGCGGGGAGGCGGATCTTGTATCTGTCCCTTGCCACTTTGCCCGCCGGGCAACGGTGGGAGGGTCGGGGATGCACCAGACCGAGCCGCGAAACGAGATTGCGGGGCGGCGCAAGCTGGTCTTGCCCACCGGGACAGATGCTAGATTACTCGACAAGATCGTGCACCTGCAAACGGGTCTGACCTACACGGCAGAAATGCCCGACAGTATCCGCGGCCACCACGTGGCCGTGACAGTGACGCGTACGGACGAGCAGAAAACCGTGGGGGATCTGTTGTGAGTGAGGCAACCGTAGATACGAGCGAGCTGGCGGCGTGGACGCAAAATTTACGCCTTGCCCGTTTTGCCCTGCACGAGATCCTGAAAGAGGCATTGGGCGAGACGGGTGACAAGCTACTTGCTCTCGTAGTGGAGAATATTGAGACGCGCAAACTCGTGGCCACGAGAAATCTGCTACACTCGTTCCAGCGTGGGTCGCCAGAAAACGAGAATATTTGGGTTCTCAAAGAGGGCACGCTGCGCTTGACGCTAGAGGTTGGTAGCAAGGCCAAATACGCAAGGGCAGTCAACGATGGGCACAGGCAAACACCGGGACGGTTCATACCGGGGTATTGGATCGGCACAGGAAGAGAAGCGTTTTTCCTGTACGATCCAGACGCAGATGAGGGCATGGTGCTCAAACAGAACTGGGTGCTCGGCAATCCGTATTTTACCGACGCGGCAAACGCGATGGAAAAATACTTTCCGGAGATATGCGACAAGTGGATATCTCTGTGGGTTGCGAAATACTTCTACGGCTTTGGCTAAGAGAGGCGGGAAACACATGGAACAGGATCTGGGCAGCGTTGCCCGCTATGTGCTAGCGCACACGGACGCAACACCTTACTACCACAATATGCCGTCAAACTTTACCACACCCGCGGTGTATTTCCCCGCGCCGAGTATCGCTGCTGGAGAGGGCACTACGAGCGGCTACGCCATGGCGTACCGCTGGGACATCCTCTTCTTTGCCCCCGAGACACAGGGGGCGATAGATCGGGCGGTGGCGGTTGCTAGCGCAATCCTTGCTAACCACAGAGAGATCCCACAGGTTGATCCCGAAACGCTGGAGGTGCAACCAGAGCACCCCATGCTACTCGACAAACCAACAACACGCATAATCGAGGCGGGTGTGGCACAGCTGTCGCTTAGCTGGATAAGCCGCAGGGGCTACCCAGAGGACGACAGCCCGCCCGTCCTGCACCACAGCTACAAAATAGTCGATCGAGGTGAGACAGATGGCAAAAGCCAGAACAGGTGAGGCGTTGCCTGCAGCAGAAACGCTTACCGCGCCTGCGGTGCCTTCGCGGGCATCGGAGAAAAAGTGGCCACTTGCGACGCTACGTGCGCAACGTCAGGCACTTTTCAGTGTTGACCCGGTGACGTTTGCGGGCGCAACTGCAGGGTTGCAGGGTAGCTACACCGTTACCGAGCTAAAAGCTAGGCTTGCACAATGGGGTAAGCGAGCAATCAAAAAACAAGGAGGCAAATAATGGCAGGTGGAACTTACACGCCGGGTGTCAACAAGATACAACCGGGCGTATACACCAACATCCGCAGCGGGCGCACTGCTCCGACGCCTACACGGCGCGGTATCGTGCTCTTGCTACTGCTTGCGCCCACATGGGGGGCGAGCGGAATCGTTCCCGTGCTCGCGGACAATCCGGACGTGGCATTCCCACAGTTGGGATTCCGCCCCTCAATGGATCAGGGCGAGGATGCAATCCGCATACGTCTGGCACTCAAACGGGCGGAGCGCGTGCTTGCGCTCATCGTACAGGGCGAGAGCGGTGTCCCGGCGACGGCAAGCCTTGCGGGCGCAACTTTCACGGCAGCTTGCACAGGGACGCTAGGCAATCGGTTTAAGCTCGTCAGCGCAGCGCAACCCGATACGACCTACACCGTTCGTCTTCTGCTGGGCGCTGAAGAGCTGTTACGTTATGAGGGGCTAAACACGATTGGTGATCTTATGGCGGCATCCGCGGGCAACCCTTGGATCGTTGTCACGGGTGACGAGGACGAGCCACTGACGGAGACGGCAGGGCTACCGTGTACCGGCGGCACGAACGCGACAGTCACCGGGGACACCGTTGTTGCCGCACTGGCCGCTCTTGACGGACAGCGTTTTGACGTGCTGTGCGTGCCGTCGAACGACACTGCCGTACAGCAGGCAACGCTGGCCAAAGTCAAGCAGATGCGTGATAGCAACGGCGTTCCCGTGCGCGTGGCGATGCCGAATTTCTCGGCGGACTATGCTCCGTTGACGAATGTCACAAACGGGTTTAGCGACATTGACGGGGAGCATTCTGCATCCATTGCCTGCGCATGGGCGGCAGGAGGCCGTGCCGCTTGCACTGCGGCGCAGGATCTGACGCATTCCGTTGTGGAGGGCGCGACGGGCATTGTGGACGCAAAAGCCGACCAAGATGCCGCGATCCTCGCAGGGGAGTTTTTCTTTGGTCGTGATGCGGCGGGCAACGTAGTGTCGTACTACGACATCAACAGCCTCACCACGTTTACGGATGGCCAAGATGAGCGCTTTCGCAAAAATCGCGTGCTGAGCGTGTTTGACGAGTTGACCACCCGTTTGCAACTTGCATTCCCGCCCGGGAAATTCACCAACTCCTCAGCCGACATTTCCGCCCGCGAGGGTCTGGGCACGCAACTCCTGTTACAGATGCAGGAGGAGGGCGTGATCACCAACGTGGACGAGGAAAACGATTTTGTCGTTGACCGCGTGAACAGCCACGACGATCAGACATATATCACTATCGGCATCCAACCGCTGGACAGTGTGGCGAAAACCTACATTGACGCGGTTGTGCAGTAAGGAGGCACAGACATGGGCAAGTATAACAAGCAGGCGATCAACGCCACAAAAGTCAAGCTGTTTTTGGACGGCGTAACCGTGGCGGATGCAATAAAATGCACAATCACCGCTACGCCGCGCACAGAGAGCTACCGCCAAAACGGCAAGAAGAACACCATGCTGCTGGGCTTTGATTACGACTTCAAGATCACCCGTATGCGAGCCACGGCGATGCTGTCGCGGATGCTGCAGAAGTACAAGGCAGATGGCGTCACGCCTGAGTTTACATTACAGGGCGTGCAAGACACGGCGGGCAGTGAGTACGCGGCTAACGGCGGAAAAAGTGAAACGGTCACAGCTGTGGGGTGCGTCATCACAAGCGCGATCGACCTCCTCCAGTATGACGAGGACGGCGCGGCCGTCAAGGACGAGATCAGCGGCACGGCACAAGACGTGACCTCCAAATGACGAAGGAGACCAACATGGAAAAGAAACCTAACTTCCGCTCCTACCTCCGCCCAAAAACGCAGGCGGAAGCAATTACCACCGCCCCCGCGCCCAAAGGCTGGGTAGACGAGCATGGCAAGCCTCTGGAGATCAAAATCCGCAAGCTCTCCAAGAAGCGCCTGTCGGAGATCCGCACGGAGCACACCGACTACCGATTTGCGATTGGCGATGACGGCAACGTGATTGTGCAGGGCGGCGCGGTTGTGCATGATGACATCAAGGACACGGACGCTATCGTGTGCCACGTCATCGCCGAGGCACTCGTACAGCCCGATATGCACGACTACCTCGCGGACTACGACTGCGTGTGCATCGCCGATCTGCCCGCTCTCATGTTTGACGAGGACGCGCTAGAGCACATCACCAATATGGTGTATGCGGTGCAGTATCCGCGCCTGCACCCGCAAAAAGAAAAGGCGCTGATTGACGGCGCAAAAAACGGATCAGCACAGCAGGAAGCCTAGATTACTGGGCTTCCCTGCTGTGGCGGATACGGGGTTTGCGCAAAGAGGAGTTTTTTGACATGTCGCCCGAGGATCGGTGCTGGTATATCGGAGAACTCCAAGCGGATGAAGGACTCTGGAGAGATCCAAACGAGGAGTGATTAACGTCACTCCTCGTTATGCGTTAGGGGGTGAGACAATGGCGGTACACAAGATTAGCACGCTTTTCGAGGTATCAGACCGCATGAGCCAGCAATTGGCGACAATGGAGTTGGCCGCCGCAAAGCTTGATCGGCAACTGGTCAAAATGGGCGACAGCACAGAGGAGGCACTGGCGCGTGCAGAAGAGGCGGTCGAAGAAGCGGCGCGATCTCTCGAGGAGCTTGAAGCGGCGGCGGGAAACGCTGCACCAAGCGTAGAAAAAGTGGGCGAGAAAAGCAAAAAGAGCGCGGAAGAGGCAGATCAGCTGGGGAACAGCCTTAGTGAGACCGCTAAGAAGCTTGAGGCCGCCGTTGCCTCTGGTGCGCTACTTAAGTTTGGCGGGCAGATCGCTGGTGGGCTTTGGGATGCGGTAGAAGCCAACGCGGCGTTTGAGAGTGCGATCACGGGTGTCTATAAGACGGTCGACGGCAGCGCGACACAGCTGGAAAATGTCCGAAAAGACGTGTTGGGTCTATCGACAACGCTACCGAGTTCGGCGGCGGACATTGCAGCTGTCGCAGAGTCGGCGGGGCAGTTGGGTATCGCAACGCGCGACGTGATGGATTTTACGAAAGTCATCGTGGATTTGTCGGAGGCCACGAACCTAGGGCGTGAAGACGGCGCAAGCACGTTGGCTAAGTTTGCTAACATTACGGGTATGGACGCTGAGGACTACGATAATCTCGGTAGCTCCATAGTGGCACTGGGCAATAACTTTGCAACCACAGAGGCGGATATCGCGGCGACGAGTATGCGCATGGCCAGCGCGTTTTCTATGGCTGGCGTTGCAGAGCCAAAGATATTGGCTACGGCTGCTGCGCTCTCCAGCATGGGCATCGAAGCGGATGCTGGCGGTAGCGCAATGAGCCGTCTGATCGTAGAGATGCAGACAGCGGCGGAGACGGGCAACGAGCAGCTAGGTAACTTTGCAGATGCGGCAGGCATGGCGGCGGGAGAGTTTAAGCAGTTTTTCGCCGAGGACGCTGTTGCCGCCATGCAGGCTTTTTTGGTGGGGCTGAGCAACAGCAACCAGAGCGCAACCGTTATCTTAGACAACATGGGCTTGACTGATGTGCGGTTGTCCAACGCGATCCGTGCGCTGGCGGGCAACAGTGATTTACTTTCCAACGCGGTCAACATGAGCACGGAGGCGTGGGAGGATAACACGGCGTTGGCGCGTGAAGCCGACCTGCGCTACGGCACGCTTGAGAGCAAGCTGGGCATGATGCGCAACGCCGCCAGCAATCTAAAAATCGCATTTGGTGACGGCTTAAATCCCGCGATCAAAGAATTTGCAGATTTTGGAACAGATGCGCTTGTTGGGCTAACTGGCTTCGTCGAAGAGAACCCAGAGGTCGTTGCCGCTATCACGGGCACAGGCGTGGCGCTGGGGGTTGCCGCAGTTGGATTAGCTGGCTTTACGCTCGCGACAAGGGTCGCTATCCCCATGATTAAGGACTTCACGGCGGCGTTGGCGGCGAACCCGCTTATGCTTGTCGCGACCGCGCTTGTTACGCTTACCGCGGGGGTGGTCGCCTTTGCGAAAGTGATGGATGCCCAAGATCCCTACGAGGATTGGACGGCCAACACGCAAAAGCAATACGACGCGCTCCAAGATCTTAACGCAGAGTACGAGCGATCCGTTGAGCTACACGGGCCCGCCTCTGACGAGGCACGCCGTTTGGCTAACGCCATTGACACCGAAACTGCCGCGTTCGAGGCTAATAAGCAGACGCACGATGATTATATGGCGCGGCTAGACGACGAGCGCACAGCACGCGAAAAGGTGATCTCCGCACATGAGGAGCGACAACGGGAGATCGTTGCTGAGACCCAAAACGTTGAAGGGCTGACCGAACGCCTCATCGAGCTAGCGGGTGCAAGCGGGCTAAGCGCGGCGGAAATGGCAGAATTGCAGGCAGTCATCGCGGGGATCAACAGCGCGTTGCCGGACACAGATCCTATCACCTATGCAGGGGTCACGGGAGCGGATTCGTCTTCCGTGATTGACACGCTCAAAGCCGCGGCGAAGCTAGAAGCGGAGAAGAAAAAAAGGCAGGAAGATTTTTCGACGCTGACGGATCTTTTCGGGGCGCAGATAGGCATTAGTGACTCCGTTGAGGAGCAAAGATCGGCTTTGGAGGCAGCGCGAGAGAGAATGGCATTGGCAGCCAAAGAGTGGGGCGATGCTGAACTGGCAAGGGGAAACCCAGCGCAAGGCGGCGATAGCATGGGACGAGGTCTAGCCGCACTAATTGACCCCAAAAGGGACGCCTACAAAACGGCCGAAGAGCAGGTAAAAGATCTAGAGGACGAGCTCCAATCGCTCGAGGGAGAGCTTGCCGCAAACGAGGCCGAGATCAATCGTCTTGGCACGGCAATCGGTGAGACAGCGAGAGACATGGGCGAGCTCTCAGACGCGCAAACGGGGGTGGCGCACGGCGTAAACATCGTGCGCTCCGCGCTAGAAGCGACTGCCAAAGCCTATGACCTGACGTATGCCGCCGCCGCTGAGAGTATCAACGGTCAGTTTGGCATGTTCGAAAAGGTGGAAGAGAAGTCAACTGTTTATGCATCAACGCTCAAGGCAAACATGAAAGATCAAGAGGATTTCTATACCAGCTATGCCGACAAGATGCAGAAAGCGGCCGATCTAGGTGTCAACAAAAGCGTCCTTGCGCAACTCGCAGACGGGAGCGTCGAGAGCAAGGCAAGGCTTGACGGCATCGTAGCGGCGGGCGCAAAAGGTGTGGCGGGGATTAATGCGCAATTTGAGGAGCTCGCCGCCGCGCGAGAAAAAGCCGCACAGGCCATTGCCGACGGCGTGAGCGGATTTAGCGATGCCCTGACAGAGCAACAAAAAGCCGCCAAGAAAGCCATCACGGGCATGGACGAATCGGCGGCGGCAGAAGATGCGGCACGGCGTACCATGGATGCCTACGTCAGAGCTATCAAAGACGGCATGTCTAGCGCGGCATCTGCGGCAGGTCTTGTGGCGGATGCGACCGCAAAAGCGCTTAACGGGGATTTCACGGCAGGTCTCAACCCAGAGCTCCCTACGGAAAAGCCTATACCCGTGCCCGGCCACGCACGGGGCACGGACAGTGCCGCACAAGGCTGGGCACTGGTGGGCGAAGAAGAGCCAGAGCTAGTGTACTTTGGCGGCGGCGAGCGGGTTTTGTCGGGCAAAAAGACGCGCGAGGTTTTGGATTCGCCGAAAGATTTCTCACAAAAGCGGGCACTGAAGAGCCAGACGCAACCCACGGCACAGATGCCGCAGGAAAACACGCAAGTGCAACGCAAAGAGATCTCGATCACGGTTAACGGCACGGTGGTCACGAACCAAGCACAGCTTGTGCAGACACTAGTGGCCGCGCTGCAGGACGATCTGTTGCTCTCTGGCACGGGGAGCTATGATTTCTAGGCGTTTTCGATCTGCAAACGGTGAAAAGGCAGCAAGAGAAGATCTGGGGATAAGGAGGCATTGACGATGGCCGCAACACAGTTTTGGCTGACGGCGAACGGAGAGAAAGACAAGCTCCGCTTCCCTATCGTGCCAGAGACATACCCGGTGCAGGACAACGCAAACCTAAAAAGCATAAAAATCATTGGTCTTGGCGAGGTGAGCATCCCGCAACCCCCACCGGCGAGAACTGTGAGCTGGAAGTGCTTTTTCCCCGCACGTCACGTTCCGGGGGCAGTGCGAGGAATGCGATCCCCACAGGCCTACATTAAACAGATTGATAGTTGGAAAGACAAGGGAACAAAAGTACACCTGATCGTTACTAACGGATCTCTAGACCTGTATGGATACGTCGATTCTTTTGTTTGGGAGAAAAAAGACGGTGGGCACGTCCACTACAATCTGCGTTTTCGAGAGTCTCCTAACGTAACCGTCCGGCGCATCGGTGCGGCAAAGGCAAGCACGGGCAAGACACCCGCGCGGGCAGGGAATCTGCCGAGCGCCTCAGCGTACACGGTCAAGAAGGGTGACTGCCTGTGGACGATCGCGCAAAGATTTCTGGGCAGCGGCGCACGCTGGAAAGAGATCTATCAGCTCAACACGGGGCAGATCAAAAAGGCCTCGCTGATCTATCCGGGGCAGGTGCTACGCCTGCCCGCGCGGTAGCAGAACCACCGAAAAAACAGAAAAAGAGGTGCACGGTGCAACAAAAGATCACGCTTTTGCTCATAAGCGCACTGGGCACGTTTGATGCCTCTCGATTGGTGCAATCCGTGCAGTGGAGCGGTAGACGCGGGGACGCAGCGCGTAGGCTTTCTGTGCAGCTGCTCTATGACGTTAACTACCCGTATCTGGATATCGAGGACTTGACGGGTGTGCATTGCCTCTTTAGCGTTGCGGGCAAGGAGCTGTTTCGCGGGATGTGCCTTACCCAAGACGACACGGACGGCGGAAACCTGACTATTAAAGCCTGTGACAGAGGATACTGGCTAGCCAATAACCGCGACACGTTTGCCTACAAAAACCATACAGCCGCACAAGTCTTCCGCGACATCTGCGCGCGCTTTAGCTTGTCGGGCACGGCGGATGACACAGGGTACGTGATCCCGAGCATTAAGCTACCTGCCGCGACGGCATGGGATGCCTTGCAGAATGCGATGGCCGCAACTTGGCGTGCGACGGGGCGGCGATATTACGTGCTGTGTGAGCAAGATCGGCTACGGCTAATCCGCCGCGTGGACAACACTGTGCGGCTAGTGCTAGAGCCCGGTGCAAACCTGATCAGCTATCGCCGATCGCTGTCCTTGGAAAATGTGCGCACACGCGTCAAGATAGTCAACTACTTAGGCAGCGCACTATCAACGCAGATGGATGTCGCGCTGGAAGCCAAGATAGGCATACTGCAAGATGTCGAGCGTGCTGAAAAGGGGTTACCGCCTGCACAGTATCGCGCTCTGGCGCAAAAAAAACTGGCGGAAGTCTCTAGACCTAAGATGACCCTAAGCGTTGAGGCTCTGGGAGACGCTGACGTGATCACAGGCAAGTGTGCACACTTGATCTTGCCCGGCAGAAGCGGAAAGTCGTATTATGTCGAGGAGGACATGCAGACTTTTGACGGCGCACACACGATGCGTCTGCAACTCATCGAGGTGGCGGAGGAATACGCATGACACAAAATCTGGTATCGCTGTTGCGCACAGTAATGGGGCAGATGGTACGCCTCACCGCGTGTCGTGTGACATCGACAACGCCATTAGTGTTACAGGATATGGCTGACGATAAAATGCAACTGGACGCGGATGATCTGATTGTGCCCGCGCGTCTGCAAGGAGAGCTCGCGGTGGGCGATATCGCTTTAGTATTACTGTTACCTGGCACGTACTACGTAATGGACAAGGGGTGAAGCAATGGCAGTCTACGAGATACTACCTGCGCAGTCTGAGAATCAGGACACGTCACCAAGTCACACATATAAGCTAGACCTGAGTGCCGGGCGCATTGTGGGACGCGTCAACGGGCTGGAAGCTGTGCGACAAGCCGCCGAAAAGATCTTACTAACAGAGCGCTATGACACGTTGATCTATGATAGCGACTATGGTGTAGAGCTTCGGCGATTGCTCTACGGAGAGAGTACGACACGAGAGCTAATTGAGAGCGCCTTGCCGTCTTTGATCGAAGACGCGTTGTTGGCAGACGCACGGATTATCTCAGTCGAAGGCATAGAACTCTCTTTTGCGGGCGATGCATTGCGCATCGCTTTAGCCATACAGACAACGGACGGACTAACCCAAACGGAGGTAGAATTAAATGTTTGAGGACAAGACTTTTGAGGCTTTGCGCACACTTGCGCTACAGAACGCGCCCGCTAACATCGACACGCGCCAAGGGGAAATCTTTTACGATGCCGTTGTGCCTCTGTGCGCAGTCCTTGCAAGGACATACGTGGATCTGTCGCTGCTCATGGATGGTTTATCCCCCGATACCGCGATGGGTGACGACCTTGACCGTGTCGCCGCATCGTATGGTCTCGTGCGCAATGCGGCAACGTCTGCACGTTATGTGCTAGTATTTACGGGCTCTGTCCCTCCAATAGGCACACGCTTTTCCGGCGACGAACAGTATTTTGCGCTCGAGCAAGATGGGACGGATCTGTGCTTGCGTGCGGAGACCGCAGGCACTGCGGCAAACGGGATCGCCGCTGACACAGCGGCAGTGCCCGTCTATTTTTTAGATGGGTTGAGTTCCGCACGTTTCGGCGGTCAGCTTGCCTATGGCGAAGATGCCGAAAGCGATGACGACCTGCGCACGCGATTACGAGAGCTGTTGCGCATACGCGTCGATGGTGCAAACCGAGAACAGTATATCGCGTGGTGCGAGCGAGTGGACGGAGTTGGTGCGGTGCGAATACTGCCGCGCTGGAACGGGGCTAACACTGTTGGGGCTGTGCTCATCGCGCCCGATGGGACACCCGCAAGCACGTCTGTTGTCTCTGCGGTGCAACGCGCCGTTGACCCAGATCTAGACGGGGACGGTGTGGGGGATGGTCTGGGCGCGGGACTGGCACCTATCGGTGCACAAGTAACCGCCATGGCGGCAGAGGATTTGCCCGTCCTAATAGATGCGGCCGTTGTACTCTCTGACGGGGCAACGCTGACCGGGGCGCAAACGTCATTAGAGCGGGTCATATCTGCATACCTCGCGGAGCTCGCGCTACACAGCCCTACAGAGGCGGCCACCTTGCTATACAGCCAGATCGGCGCAAAGCTGGCAGCAATCCCTGACATCACAGATTACAGCGATCTGACTATTAACGGCGGCGCTGGAAACATCGCACTAACGTTACAACAAGTGCCAGTGTTGCAAGAGGTGTCTCTACATGTATGAGCTATTTCCGTGTGTGCGCGATGAGCTGCAGGCCTACGCGCCGTCGCTCTGCACAGGCGTGCGCGAGATGGAGGCGATCTGGCAGGTGATTGGCGCACTGGCGGATCGTCTGTTTGCAGATATCGGGCGCGTTGCGGACAACGCAATCTTATCAACGGCTGACGCGGCGATGCTCGCGCGGCTGGAGACTTTTTTGCGGATGCCCTCTGGGACGGGGAACAGTCTGGCTATGCGCCGTGCGGTTCTGCAGCAAATCTACGCCGGCCAGAAAGTAAACGCAGAGTGGATACGTGCGAGGGCAAACACTTACGTGCCGGGGACAAACTGTAACACCGCCCTAGTGCCCATTGAGGGCACAGACGCAATGGAGTTGCACGTGACCCTGTTTGTTCTGAGCGGGCAGGCCTTCCCGGTGGATGCTTACACAGCGGATTTGCGCGGTAGCGTGCCCGCACATCTGCAGATCAGCGTGTCGGTGCAAACCGATCAGGAGTACGATGTCCCGTTGGCCGGCTATAGCACGAGCGGGATAGTAACAGATATACAGGAGGCAGGCAATGGCTAATTTCTCGGCGTTGGTGACAGATGCAGGCCGCGCAAAAATCGCGGCAAATGTCGCGGCTGGCAAGCCGATCCAGATCCCGACCTGCGCGGCAGGGGACGGTAATGGCGAGACCTATACGCCGACAAAAGACCAACTCGATCTACGCCACCGAGTCTGGGCGGGTGCGGTTAACAAGGTGATGCAGAACGCAGTGCGCCCGACAACGCTGGATATCCGCGTGATTATACCCGCCGACGTTGGCGGTTTTACCGTGCGCGAGTGGGGGCTATACGATGAGGATGGTGGCTTGCTTGCCGTTGCCGTTGTGCCGGACAGCTACAAACCCGTTGTGGCAGAAGGCGCAACGAGTGAGCTTTTGCAGACCCTACACCTTACGCTCACGAGTGCGAATGGCATAACGCTACAAATCGACACCAGCGATGCCACCGCCACCCAAGGCGACCTATCCGAGCATAACACGGAGGGCGCATCACACGGCGGACATTTCGTGGACGCTGTCAGACACATCACAGGGAGCGAGCGCACGAGCTGGGCGGAAGCGGCGTCAGGTCTGGCAACCCACGCAGGTAACACCTCTGTGCACTGGTCTAGCGGAGATCGAGAACTGCAGACGAACACGGTTACGTTGCTTGTCGGGCACGTGAGCGATCCCGTCCCACACGTTTCGGCGGCAGATCGCGACCGCTGGAACGCGGTAAGTAGCGATAGCGGGGTGGTAAGTGTAACCTCTGCTACTGGGGTGACTGGGCTGATCACGCAATCTGCGGGAGCGAGCACCGCGTCAACGGTGGCACTGATAGTTAAGTGTGGGAAACTGGTGGATATCTACGTAGACTGCAAGATCAAAGCGCAAATGTCTGATACACAGATAAGCAATTTTATGGCCAACGCCACGTATCGCCCGCGGATGAAGAACAGGGCATTCACCGCGACGATAGTAACGCCAAACGGTGACGTCTACCAAGCAATAGCGGTACTGACTAACGACGGCCAGTTGCTATGGGGCGCGATCGCCCGGATTGCTCCGACCTACTCTGCCACGATTCCCACGACGTGGCCTGCCGGGACAGAGATCTCTTTCGAGGGGACGTATCTCACATAGTTATACTTGGCGAGGATGGTGCCCAGACCTGCCCGGAGACGTATCTCCGGGCGGTGCTACCGTTTAGCCTAGTGTTTTTGCGGTCAGCGCGATTACCTCTTGCTTTTTGTGCCGCTTTGCTGTATAATGTATTAAATTGGGGTTTATCGTATCCGTTGAGAACAAGGCTCTGCCATTATGCTTGTGTGGCGAGGTTGATGGGGGCGAGGCGGGAGTTGGGGAGAAAATAACGAGAGCGAATACCCTTTCGCGCAAGAACATACCTTAGCAGAAAGAGAAGGTGAGATTCATGGCACACATAGATAAGATTATCAAGCAAATGGGCTATGAGGGCTCTTTTAATCTGCATTATGGCCGGGTTGGATTTGGAAATTTATCCCTTTCTGCTCATGACATCAAAGTGTTGACTAAACTTGATCCTTACGCAGTTTATATCGTTGATAAAGAGCCGTTTGTGCTTTTCTACGAAGAAAAGCATGACCAAGAGCAACAGAAAAAACTTAACAGAGAAATCTGGAACACTCAAATCCCCGTTACAATCATCTGTGGATCGAGCGATGTGAAGGTATATAGCACCTGCGACTTCGACAAGGAAAAATCTGCACTTTCCGAGGTGGAAAGCATCCCGGTTGATCAGGTAAGCGAGGACTCACCGTTTTCGTTTTGGGAAATCACAAGTCAAAACTTCTGGCGCGGCTATGAAGCAAAGTTTAGTGGCAAAAAATTAAACGAGCAACTGCTTGATAATTTGAGAGACATCACGGAAAAGCTACGTGGTGAGTATAATGTGCGTTTCGCCACTAAGCTTACGTTGCGATTGATCTTTATTCGATATCTGATTGATCGTGGGGTTGATTTAGATTATGAAGATGCGGCGTTTTCATCTGAAGTTGTATCATCGAGGCAGGCACTGATAAGTCTCTTTTGTGATAAAAATGCACTTTACAAGCTGTTCGCGCATCTGAAGGATAGATTCAACGGCAACCTTTTTGAATTAGATGACGAAACTGATACTTCGTGCTTAACGCCAGAAGTTTTGCAATTGTTAGCAGATTTTCTGTCTGCAAATGTTGAAAGCAGGACAGGGCAGCTTTCGTTTTTCGACTTATACGACTTCAATATCATTCCCGTTGAGCTTATCAGCAATATTTATGAAATACTATTGGGCAAAAAAGGCCGTGACAAAGACAACGCTTTCTACACGCCACAATACTTAGTCAATTACATTTTAGATGCCTCAGTGTCCTCATTTGTGAGAGATCACGGTACCTGTAAAGTGCTCGACCCGGCATGTGGTTCCGGCATCTTTTTGGTTGAAAGCTATCGCAGAATGGTCGAAAAAGAACTAGACGGAGAGCCAGTCATGCGTAGCGATACTCGCCTTCAAGAAATTCTCCGCGAAAACATCTATGGCATCGACCTCAATCCGGATGCAATTGATGTTGCAGTGTTCTCGCTGTATCTCGCAGTCCTTGACTATAAAAACCCAAAAACATTAAAAAAGGAATTCCAATTGCCTAGCCTCAAAGGAAGCAACCTTTTTGCCTGTGATTTCTTCAATGACAAGGCGTTGTTGCCGCTTCGCTCGATTTTCTTTGACTTTATAGTCGGGAATCCTCCATGGGGAAAAGGCAACGAACTACAAAAGTCGTATATCAAGGAACATAAAGATGAAGGCTATGAAAAACTAATGCAAAAGGATGATACCTGTCGCGCTTTTATCTTGCGCTCAAAGGAGTTTTCCTCTGCTAGCACGCAGTGTTCTTTCGTCTTACACTCAAAGCTGTTGTACATGCAAAAACAGCCATCAAAGAATTTCCGGAAGTTTTTGCTAACACATACAAGCATCTCTCAAATCGTTGAACTTTCCTCTGTTCGTAAATTAGTATTCAAAAACGCCGATGCGCCAGCGGTTATTTTGTCGTACTCCTTTACTGATTCTCCGGCATTAGAGCATCGTTTTGAATATATCTCCATGAAACCTAATATGTTTTTTCGTCTTTTCAATATTATTGTTGTTGAAAAAACAGACATCAAACATGTCCAGCAAAAACTACTACTTGAAAACGAGTGGGCTTGGAAAACTCTTGTTTATGGGTTATCGGGGGATATTGATAATATCATTCATTTATTTGGTAGCCACATTTCTGTAAAAGAAGCAATTGATTCGCAGAACCCAAGCTTACTTTGCCACACCGGGTTAAAGTATAGCGAAAGAAAAACTTCCACGTGTAATCAAAAGGATTCAACGCACCTATTAGGAAAACCTTTTCTTAATTCAAGGGCAGTAGATCACTTTCTGGCAGATACGTCACAACTAAATCCTTTTTCTGTCAATGCTGTTGAAAGTTTGCGAACCCCCGAACAATTCGAAGCACCTTTTTGCCTCGTACGCACAGGCGTGGATATGAGCAACTACACTATGCGTTCGGCTTTCTCTGATGTCAGTTTTCTTTATAGAGAAGTGGTATACTCGATTAAGGGGACTCAAGCTCAAAAACCCTTTTTGCTTAATCTTACAGGTCTTTTAAATTCTAACTTGTTTGCCTACTTCAACCTGATGTTAGGTTCATTCGTTGGAATTGAACGTGAAAAGCGTCTTGTAGAAGAGGTTTTATCGTTCCCCTATATGTTTAAGTCACAAATTGCGGATCGAGTTGAAATGATTCAGAAGATGCTTGTTCCGCAAAAATTTGTTGTTGCACCAGATGTCGATGCAGAAATCAAAAAGCTTAATGCAATGATATTGAGCGCGTTTCATTTGGAGGATAACCTCTTTGTTGATTATGCTTTGCGCGTGCAAATTCCACAGTTAACGCATTCAGACGATTTCGCAATTCATGCGGTAACCGGGCAAGAACTAGCTGAATATGCAAGACTGTTTGTTAAAGAATTATCTGCCGTTCTAGCAACAGCAGGAAAGTTTGTTGTTGCACATGTGTACCCTGCGCTTTCGAAGCACTATAGTGCAGTTGAAGTCATTCTACTGGACGAGCGACCAGAAATAGCTATCGACATTAGTCAGAATACCGATTTAACAATGTTGGCTCTGACGAGATTTTCAACACACAGAATAAATGACCAGTTCTTTGCGTTGAAAGATGTTATTCACTTTGAAGCGGACTCATTCTACATTATCAAGCCGAATTTCTACAAAAATTGGCATCCCGCGATTGCACAGCTTGATCTGGCAGAGGTGATGGATCCGATCCTTTCTGATAAAGGAGGAGATGATTGATGCGTGGATTTCTAAATGCTCACAACAACTTCCTTATTAGGCAAGGTGTTTTCGAAAGAGTAATTTTGCAAGTGCGTAATTGCTGTAGAGAGATGAAGAGCGCTTGTCAGAAGAACGATGGACACTATCTACACAATGACGAAGATAAAATCACAAACAGACTGTGCGAGTATCACTTACAGTATAGCGATCTTTGTGGATTGACGTTTACGATTCAAAAACCAGTGACATTTGATGCAGAAACCGATTCGTATATCGGTCGAGCGGATATACACGTTAAATCTTGGGACAGGTTCAATAATGCAGACGAGTATTATTTGATAGAATGCAAGCGCATTGATGGAACTGCTCGCCTTAACAGCCTGTATGTCTCTGAAGGTGTCTCACGATTTGTTGTGCATCCTCCAAAATACCCATCGTATCACAAGCGAAATATTATGCTTGGCTATATTGTGAAAGCAATTACAGTTGGAGATAATTCCAAGAAAATCGCTGACATGCAAAGCCCAACCTTAACTGGCGTTGAGTCGAGTCAGTTCACGTTAGTGACCAGCGATGAGGAGTTTCACAGATATAGCTGCTCCTACCAATCGGAATATATAGGGCAAATTGAATTGGCTCATTTGTTTTTTGACTTTTCTTCGGTGATTCGTCAGGCCAAATGACAGTTTTTTTGGTGGCAACGTTTCATCTATGTAGCAACAAGTAAATGATGCATTGAACGCCCTAAACAACGCGACAAAATAAAGGAGTTGCCTGCTGATACGGCGGACGAGTAAGAGCAAGAGCCGAACGCAGAGTAGTCCTGGTGTTTACAACTGTAAATTTGTACCCGCCATTGTACCCACATCTTACAGCAATTTATAAGCAATAATAAGTATTGATGGGCACAAAAACGAAAATCTCAAAGAACAGAATTTCCTTGAGATTGCCGCATTCCCTAGCGAAATAGATTGGTGGACACGCACGGACTTGAACCGTGGACCTCCTGCGTGTGAAGCAGGCGCTCTAACCAGCTGAGCTACGCGTCCAGAGCCAGAATATTCTACCACATTTCGGCGCGTTTGTCAAGCACTTGCAAAATTTGTCTCAATGCGGTATAATATCCCCCGGAAAGTCAAAGCGAGGGGGGATGGACTTGCAGCTGCTTGAAGAGCGCATACAGAGCGAAGCGATGGTGGTTTCGCCCGACGTGTTGCGGGTGGATATGTTCCTTAACCACCAAATCGATACCACGTTGCTCGATGCCATTGGCGCGGAGTTTGCGCGTCTGTTTGCCGACGAAGTCGGGCGCGTGACGAAGATCCTCACCGTGGAGGCCTCTGGCATTGCCGTGGCTTGCGCGGCGGCGCGGTATTTCAGCGTCCCGGTGGTCTTTGCCAAAAAGGGCAGCAGCAACCGCACGCTCGACCAACAGGTCTACTGCGCCCCCATCTATTCCTTTACCAAAGAGACGACGAGCACCGTGTCGGTGGCGCGTCGTTTTTTGTCTGCGGACGACCGCGTGCTGGTGATCGATGACTTTTTGGCCAACGGCGCGGCGGCGCGGGGGATGCTCAGCCTCCTAGAGCAAGCGGACGCCACGCTGGCGGGCATCGGCATCGTGATTGAAAAGGCGTTCCAACCCGGCGGTCTGGCGCTACGCGCACAGGGACTGCGCATTGCCTCGCTGGCCGTCATCTCGTCCATGGAGGGCGGCACAGTCGAGTTTGCGCATTATGACTAACGCGCACAAACGCACCAATACTATCTATGCCCACCCGAACGCGATCCCGTAGGGGTGGCAACCTGCCGCCCGCAGAACCCCTGCATCCCCCAGAGAGCGACCATACCCGCAAGGCGACCACGAGGGTCGCCCCTACAACAATTGTTCATTGTTCACCTGGTGTTATACGGCTTCGGCCGTTGACAATACTCAAATCACGGAGGAATGTTATGAAGAAGAAAATTCTGCCCATCCTCGTCTCTCTGCTGCTCATTGGCGCAATGGTCTTTGCCTTTGCCGCCTGTGACTTCGGGAAAGACACCACCCCCACCACCACCGACCCGCCTGCTGCCACCACGCCTGTGTCTGGCATCGCGGCCAAGGACATCAAAATCGGTGTGTTGCACATCGCGGACTCCAAGTACCTGACTGGCTACACCGGCGCACACCAGCGCGGGATTCTGGCCATGGTCGAAGAATTGGGCTTAGATCTGCAGAAAAACGTTTTCATCCAAGACCAAGTGGATGATGTCAGCACGAAAGCCACCAACGAAGCACTGCAGAAGCTTGTGGATGATGGTTGCAACGTGATCTTTGCCACCAGCTACAACTATATGGACAAGGTGGAGAAGTTCGCCAAGGACTATCCCGACATCCTCTTCTCGCACTGCTCTGGCTACAAGAGCAACGGCACCAACTTCAACAACTATTTTGGTGCCATCTATGAAGCGCGTTATCTGGCGGGCATCGCCGCGGGCGAGAAGCTCAAAGCCGAAGGCAAGAAAATCGCTGGCTACGTGGCTGCGCAGGATGTCACCAATGCCGAAGTCACGGGCGGCGTGGACGCATGGGCGCTGGGCATCCAGTCCGTCGTGCCGGACGCGAAAGTCCTTGTGAGTGTTACGGGCACTTGGTATAACGACGTGGAAGAAGGCAAAGCCGCCAAAGCCCTCATCAGCAAGGGTGCGACCGTCATCGGTCAGCACTGCGACACCGAAAACCCGCAACTGGAAGCCGCCAATGCCGGCGTGTTTGGCGTGGGCTACAACACCGACATGACTATTAAGGACAAGACCGACAAGAGCCACATCATCGCGCCCGTGTGGAACTGGGGTGTGTACTACACCGCCACCGTCAAGTCCGTGCTCGATGGCACGGCCAAAGACGCGAGCGGTAAGTGGAAAGTGGATAACTACTTTGGCAACATCAAGGACGGCCTCATTGGCCTGAGCCCGCTCAACGCGGCCATCGTCCCCGAAGGCACGCAAGAGAAAATCGATGCCGCCAAGGCGAAGATTGTGGACGGATCGCTCGTCATCTTCGATAAGGGCGTCACCTTCATCGACAAGAACGGCAAAGAAGTCGTGCTCGATAAGCCCCTCACCGTCGCCGAAATCACGGGCGGCAAGCTGGAGGCGCTGAAAGACACCGACCAAACCATCAGCTATATCAAGGGCGTAGAACTTGCATAACTGAAGACAGAAGTCAGATTTCAGAGGACAGAGGGCAGATTTGGTGTGACCAATCTGCCCTCTGTCTTCTATTTTCTGTCTTCTGCATTCTGAAAAGCCGCCTCTTGAAATTCGCAAAGCTTTATGTTATAATACCCCTCGTCAGTCGCGCTGGTGTAGCTCAGTTGGTAGAGCAGCTGATTTGTAATCAGCAGGTCGGGGGTTCAAGTCCGTCCACCAGCTCCAAGCAGGCAATCTGTCAAACGGTGTTTTCCATCAGTCGCAACCAATTTGAACTGACTACATTTTGTAGTCAGTTGGTCTTTTTCTTGTTTTAATCGAGATTTTCGGCATCACACAATCCCTCCGCATGGCATCCACGAATTATGTCAAAACAGCATATTTTTTGTAACTAAACTGTTCCTTTTATATGAACTTTTTTTGAAGAACCGCTATCTTGTGTGCAAATGTAGTCTGTACGCCAATATTATACCATATTTTGTTGCGCGACACAAGTGACTTCGACATAAAGCGTCACAAGTCGTGCGTTTCATTGCGTTTGTTAATGGAAACGTTATAATTTGTTTATAAGTCCATGCGAAAACTTATAATTTCGGTGCTATAATACCCCATAATACAAAGATTTCCAACAATGCGACAAGAAGCGCACACATACGCCTCACGCATCAGAAGGAGGGTCGACAGAATGTATGGAAAACAACACATCCAATGCACCCATTGAGCGCATTCGGCAGTTGCCGGAGGTGCAGGCCATCGCTACGTACTTGCGCAGTATGGAGTTCAGAAAAAAGCTCTTCGGGCTTGACCGCGAGAGCGTTCTCGACCACATTCTGGCGGTGACGGAGAAATACGACGCCATTATCGCGGAACTTTTCGCGAAGCAAGACGCACAGCTACAGGACATTGCCGCGCTGCAAACCCTGCTCGAACGTCCGGCCGCCGCGCAAAACCCCAACGCGCAAGCCCTCTATGAAGCGAAAATCGGCGAGTGGCAGAGCGCCTTTCAGCGGCAGAAGGAACTGCTCACAGAGCAGAACCAGACCATCCAACAGCTCAAGGATGCGCTTGCCCAGCGTCCGCAGGAATTCCCGCAGGACTACGCCGCGGTTTTGGCGACACTGCGCAAGCAAAGTACGCAGCTGTCCGATGCGCTCACGCGCCTAGAGCAAAGACGCCAGCAGGAGCAGGAAAACGAAAACACTATCCAGAGCCTGACGGCGGAAAATGTGCGGCTGGTCGATGCGCAGTCGACCCTGCACAGTGCGTTGGAGGACGCCAACCGTCGCGCGGATGCCTACGCCGCGTTGTACCAAGATGCGCTGGCCTCTGCCCAGCGTTTGGCGGACGAGATGCGCAGAAAAAGCGCAGAGTTTGCCGCTCCCATCGTGCACGACGCTGAACCACCAGGCGAGGACGCGCCGGTTGAGATTGTGGAAACGATCCCCGCCGTAGCCGCTGATCCCCCGCCGCCCACGGAAAGCTACACCCCGCAAGAGTGGGACGCCGTCATGGCGGAGGCGGACAAGATGCTCTATGACATGCAGGCACTGGGGGTCTAACACATGGACGACAGCCCGCTCATCCCCTCGCAGGTCGTGGCGCAGAGGCGAAACCGCTTTTTGGTGCGGCGCGGCTGGAAACGCTTGGCCGTCGCGCTGCCCCTCGCGGTGATTTGCACCTTCGTGGTGCTGGGCATCCTGTTTGGCATCGCCTCCACGCGCGGCAGTTCCATGAACCCCACGCTGGGCGCAGGCGACAAAATCCTGTTCTCGCGCAGGGGTGACTATACCAGAGGCGACATCGTCATCTTCCGCGCCGATGCCGCCTACGCGGACGACTACATCAAGCGCATTGTTGGTCTACCCGGCGACACGGTGGACATGGACGACGCGGGACGCGTCCTCCTCAACGGCGCAGTGCTCAACGAGCCGTACGCGCGGGGGTTCACCGAAAAGAAAAGCACGCTCACTTACCCCATCACGCTGCAAAGCGACGAGTATTTTGTTTTAGGAGACGCGCGGGAAAATTCTCAGGATTCCCGAAACTTTGGAGCGGTGCACCAAAGCCGCCTAGTCGGCAAGCTGATCACCGTTCTGCGCATGAAATAAACCGCCCTCACACACACACCGCGGAACATCCGCCCGGGAAAGAAGGTACTGTATGAAAAAGCAAAGAAAGCCCATCCAAAAGTGGATGATCGCGCTGTTGTCGCTGCTGTTGGTCGTCGCCACGGGTGCGGGACTGCTGATTTTCCCGCTGGGCGCACCCGACCGCTCCAGTGAAATCACGGTCACCAGCTTCATTGCGACCATGACGCCCAGCGGTGGCAGCCAGATTATCCTGTACGACAAGGGCACGGGACCGGCCAATCTGACTACCGTGCTCCACGACGGCGATGCCATCGACTTCTCGCTGGAATGGGAGAACACCAGCGGGGCGGTTTTTGCGCCCGGGGACACCCTCACCATCCCCATCCTCACCGCGCCGGACATTACATACTTCCCGCCCGCTTCTGTGCCGCTCTCCATCGGCGGCACGGTGGTGGCGCAGGGCGTGTTCAGCATCGTCACCAGCGGCGGCAAGGACAAGCTCATCTTCACCATCACCTTCAACAGCGCCGTGACCGACAAAACCGTGGAGGGCGGCAACGCCTCTGGTTCGTGCACGATTGAGGGCACAGAAATCAAAACGCCCATCACTTGGGAGGACGGCTCGGAGAACTTCTACGGCGTGGAGGGCAACGCCACTTTCATCAAAGCCGATGCCATAGATAACAACGACAACGAGGGCTATGTCTACTTTGACACCGAAGCCGAGGCAAAAGCCAAATCCACCCACCACGTTAGTTACGCCTATTTCCGCATTTATCCCACAGAGGCGGACGCACTGGCGGGTACGAATTTCTTGAGATTCTCCGGCGGCGCAATTGATGGCTATACCCTTGACCCCGCGGGAGATCAATACAATTTGTATCCCAATTCCTCAACCGGCCAATTTTCTTTGCATGGGCTTGACCCCTCCGAGTATTACTGGATTCGGGAACAATTAGCGCCGTCGCCGTACCTACCCATTGACGCGCCCTACCGCTTCACGGTCAGCGCGGAACTCGCGCCCTATTGGTACGTGATCTATGACAAAAAGAACCCCGCCGACGGCCCTGCGCCGTCCGTGGATACCTCCGGCGTGACGACCTATCAGCCGCCCCAACCGCCGCCGCCCACCCCCAAACAACCCCCGCCCATCGGCAAAAACATCACCAGCACGGGGACAATCGGCAACAGCGACCCGCCCGTTGTGGGCGATGCCAAACATGTGTTCACGGCGTTACCAGATATTGGGGGGGGAATATTTCCCATCTTTCCAGTGGCGTGCCCCCTTCTTCGGCTTGCAACCAGACTACGAGGCCAACCCGCAAAAGGGGCAGACACAGAACTACGTCATTTTCGAGGACACGCTCAGCTCCAATCAGCTCTTCTCCAATTTCTACAACTACACAAACGGTTCGGTCATCCAAATGGATGATTTAGGTCCGTTCTACATTGACACCTACAACCCCATAGGCAATAACACCACCTACGCCAAGTCTACCGGCGGCGTGAATTATAGCGAAAAAGACTTTTTCGCGCTGGAATGGCCGCAGAAAGTGTTCGGGCAGGATTTGTTCAACCGCAGTGGCAACTATGACGCAGACGATGCCACAGCCCAAATCAAGAAGAGCTACTCGCACCTGAACATCACCCAGGCGGAATTCACCTACATTGTGGTGGATGCCGACTTTGCCGCCGAAAACGGCAAGTATTCCTCCCCCGTGAAAAAGCTTTCCGAAACGGCTTACGCCACCGTGCGGGAGGCCGTGGAAGCCACGCCCATGACCTATTGCCTCATTGCCAACGGAAACGGCACGCACTCGTTGGTCATCAACGCCGGCAAGTTCGGCAACGACATGACCGCCGCCGAGGGCATCACCACCGACAACATCTATTCCAGCCGCTACAACAGCCGTCAGCACGAGTCCCTGATGATGGGAAACTATATTTACAGTGCACTGGGCAACCAGAACAGGGCAACAGAAGCGTATGCGGGTGTCAATTCTCCGTACCAGAATATTATGGCGTTGATTCCCAAGGTGGACGCGTTTTTGGCGACCATGTCGCCGACCTACAACAGCGGCGTGAACATGAACCTCTACCTCGAAAACAGCTACACCACCACCAACACCGCCAACAACAAATACCCCAATGCCGCCGCCTACACCGCCGCCTATAACAGCGCCATGGCGCAGTGGGCGCAACTCAAGCTCGACCTGCCCGCCTTCTTGAAGGGTGGACAGCTGGACACGGCCGACTACGAAGGTTGGGGCACGTCGCGCTCCATCTTCTACTACACCGCCGGCAAGGATGGCCCTTACGGGGCATTCAATACCTTCAACACAAAGATGACGGGCATGTTCCAGTTTGGACGTGACCCCAGCGCACAGCGCAATGCGGAGCTGGGCGATCCCACCCGCGACGACCGCTATGTGTTGGCGGCCACATACTACCGCCTGATACGCAACTACAACAGCGATGCCGGTTTGGATCAAGCGTTGGATTCATACGCCTCAACCATGAACAAGCTCATCACCACGGGGTTGCCCGACAGCTTGACCATCCGCGACAACCTCATCAAATCCCTGCTGTTCTATTACCCAGACATTCGCACCGTGTTGGCGCGGCAACTAAACCTGCCCGTCTACACCGCCAACATCACCAACAACAACCAACGCCTCACGGCGGCACAGCTCTCGGACGAGGCGCTGATCGACGCCATCTTCCAAGATAGCCTCTACGGGCCCTCTGGCTCTTACGTTGGCGCGGACAAATACCAGAAGTGGCGCGACCGCTATGTGGAGATTGACAAGAAACCTGCCGCAGGCAACGGCGTGGCGGGCCCGGGCAACTACGGCTGGAACGATTGGTCGGGGCTCTCCGGCATTAGCGGTTGGCTCAACAGCCAAGGCTTGGGCTGGAACGCCTACTTCAAAAACGTCGGCATTTCCGCCCTCGCCCTGAAGCTGCGCACCATCATGACCGACACCTCCAACCCGCTCGTGACCAACAACATCAAGGTCAGCACGTGGGAGGACGACGCAGACGTGACCTACAAATATCGCTACGCGGCGGGCATCTATGGCTCAACCAAAGGCGGCGCGGCGTTCATCAAGGCCGACGCGGACGCCAACAGCAAATCCCCCGGCTGGGGTGTCGTGGCGGATTTGGACGCGCTGAGTGCCCAAAACGGCAAGCTGGCGGAGGCGAAGTTCTCCATCTACACCAGCCAAGCCAACGCCCTCGCCGGCACAAACCCCGTCAAGTTCAAGGCGGACACAAGCCCGAATACCTATGAATACGACACGGGCGGCACGATTACGGAAATCACCACGGGGAGCACCGGCGCGTTCCAGCTCATCGGTTTCCCCAACGCCAGCGTGAGGTACTGGATCAAAGAAACCAGCCCGCCGCCCAACTACCAGCCCATCACCACGCCCTATGAGTTCAGCATCACCGCAAACGGTAGCGCACCCAACTGTTATGCGCTCTATGACGAGTCCGCCGCCTCCACCGCGGTGGTGCTCACCAAGACTGAAAAAGACGCGCCCAGCGTCTTGCTGGCCGGCGCGAAGTTCGAGATTTGGACAGCCGCCAATGGTAAGGTCGTGGGCTTTACAAAAACCGCAGACGGCAAGTTCGCCTACGATACGGCGGCCACCAACACCACGCTGGTCACTGGCGCGGACGGCACGCTGGAAGTCACAGGCCTAGCGGCAGGGGAGTACTACTTCCTAGAGACGCAAGCGCCCATCGGCTACGTCACGCCCACGGGCAACGCGGCCAAAGTGCCCTTCACCGTGAAAGTCGTCTCCGCGCCCACCACGGTCAACGTGACCATGCAAAACACGCCCACCACGCGCGAAGACTCGTTGGCACTGCCACTCAAAGCGAAAAAGACGACCACAGGCGCGGCCATGACCGCCGGACAGTTCAGCTTTGAGCTATGGCGTTCCAACGCAAGCGGTGCGCAGCTGCAAAAGCTGCAAACAAAGCAAAACACGTCCGCAGGCAACGAAAGCGATGTCACGTTTGACGCGCTCCTGTTCGACGCGGCGGGCACGTACTACTTCCTCGTGAACGAAGTGACCACAACGCAACTGGGCTGGGCACTGAGCACCGCGCAGTACTTAGTCAAGGTGGTCGTGGTGGACGACGGCGCAGACTTGAAGTTCAGTTCCGTCACCTACGGCTCTCGCGCGGGCGCGACTGGCTCGTTCGGCGACGAGAGCACGTGGCTACCCTACCACGCGGACGGCAGCAGCAACGGCACAGCGGCAACCATCGCCTTCAACCCCACCTTTACCCCCGCATTCACCGGTGGGCCCGATCACGTCCTGCCCTATCAATATGACCCCAGCTTTGTCATGGTGCGCAAAAAGAACTTCAGCGCAGCGCCCGCTTGGCGGCAACTCTACCGCGACTTCAACAACGTCTTCCGCCTAGAAACGCAGAGCGAACCCTATGTGGAAATCCCCGCCCTGTGCGCCGTGGAAACGGCGGACACCCCCGTCATAGACGATGCGCACACATGGCTGAGCGACCGAAACGGCACAGAGTCCGCGCTGGCGTATGCCCTGGCGACCCTTGAGTTCGGCGGCCTAGACATGAACGATTTGGTGCGTTTTCTGGCCTTACCCAGTGCGCCCGCCAGCGACCTAGAGCGCTCCTACTTAATCCAGTTTGTGCTGTGGATGTATGAGTTCCATTACCAGTACAACTTCGCCCCGTCCATGCTGCCGCCCGCCAACCTAGGCACAGGCACGGATGAGCCGTGGGGCACGACCTACGGCATCCCCGGCACGCACTTGTCCCAACTGATCCGAGGCACAAAGCCCAACGGCAAAGGCCTCACCCGCAATTTCAGCCCGGAGTTCATCCAAGCGGTCAAGATGATCAACGAGATGATGGTGCAGTATAAAACCGGCAAGACCACCAGTCTGGACATGACCTATACGGCGTCCACACCCACCACAGGCTTGCTTACGTTCGATCACGACGGGTTCGTCCCCCACAACGCCAGCGGCGAGCAATACGATGCGCGGCTCTCGTGGACAGCCGCCAGCGGCCTGTCCGTCAAGGTGAACAGCACCAACTACACAACGTCACCAGCGGGCGGTGTGCCCGTGAAAAAGACGGACACCATCGAGGTCACGCACACGGGCGCATTCAATACCGTCTTCACGCTGGAGGACAACGGCAAGTACCTGAAAGCGCAGAGCATCCTAGGCGACCTGACGAAAAACACCACGAACGTCACCCACCAGAACTGCATCATCGGGCACGCCGAGTTTGTCACCCTCAAAAACACACTCAACCTGTCGGGCTTTGAAGAGAATATCGAGTTTGTCAATACATACACCGCGCAAGAAACCTCTTTGGTGCTCAAAGCGAAAAAGACGACCACGGGCGCGGACATGACCGCCGGACAATTTAGCTTTGAGCTGTGGCGTTCAGACGCAAGCGGTGCGCAACTTGAAAAACTGCAAACCAAGCAAAACGCGTCCGCAGGCAACGAAAGCGATGTCACGTTTGACGCGCTGCTGTTCGATGCGGTCGGTACGTACTATTTCCTCGTGAACGAAGTGGGCACGCCGCAACCCGGCTGGGTGCTGAGCACCGCGCAGTATTTGTTCAAGGCAGTGGTGACAAGCGTTGGTGATCAGTTGCAGGTGACGGTTACATACGGCTCTCGGGCGGGAAATTCCGGCACCTTCGGCAGCGAGAAAAGCCAAACCGGTGGACCGCTGACGCCCGGACACCGGTATACGGTGGCGCTGGATACCGATGCCCACAGCATATGGCTAATCGACATGGATCATGCGAAGGGTGTGTACGATCACGAGATCAAAACCGCGGACGACACGCTGGTGTACACATCGGGAACAGCCTACCCTGCGGGGTCGTGGCTGACCTATCTGGCCGGTAAGCACGGAGTGAGTGGCTCCGCCGATGGCCTTGCCCAAAACGCGTCCTTCAATGCCCCTCAAGGGGTGGTTGTGGCGGAGAACGGCGATATTTACATTGCGGATACCGAAAACAGTTCTATACGCCGTATCTATTGGAACACCGCCGCTACCCCGCCGGACTGGTATGTAGAGACCGTAGCAACGGGACTGCACAAGCCCATGGGATTGGCGATTTATGACGGCTGGCTGTATACCGCGCAAAGCGAAGCGACGGGCGGAAACAGGATCGTCAAGGTGAATATGCAAAGTCATCAGGTGCTGTCTGTGGCGGGCAACGGAAGCGTCCCTGCCAATCAGTACACCAACTGCGGAGACGGCACATATACCGCCACGTCTATCACGGCATCTCCCCTTTTCAAGGGGCCTATGGATGTGGCGTTAGACGCACAGGGGAACATCTATGTGGCGGACACGGATCAACACAGAATCCGCAAAATCAGTGCCGATTTGACCCAAGTGCGCACGATTTACGGCGACGGCGGCGCGACAGTCGCCAGTTATCCCCGAGGGATTGAGGTGGGGCCAGACGGCGCAGTCTATGTCAGCCTGAGCGGCGCGAACAAGGCAGCCGCCGCGCCCGGCAACGTGATCGTCAAGCTTACGCCCGCAGACAATACCTTTGGCGCGGCATACACGGCGCAGGATTATATCGGGGTGCGCGACAACGGCGGATTTGTCATTCCCCGAGCTAATCCCCTCCAGTACGTGTCAGTTCCAGACGACCATCAGAACGGCACCAGCGGCGCAAAGCTCTTCCATCCCCGCGGCTTATCCATCGATCCCATAACCGGCGATCTGTATTTCTCCGATGAGGGCAACGGAGCGATTAGAATGAAGCTCGGATTGGACGATACCGTAAAAACCCTTGTGGGCACGGGTAATGAAGCTGGATCAGCAAAGCCGCCGGATGGCGTTTATTCAAACGGCTTCCAGTTTTACGAACCCATGGACGTCTTCTTCTTCCGCGTGTCCTCCGATGGCGGGGAGGTCACGTTTACAAACCGTTTCGATGGTGACACGCTGGACTTTTCATTCATCAAGACGGATAACACCGATCAACCCTTCGGAGAAAACGAAGCCGCCTTTGCGCTCTATGCCTGCCAGACACCTACCACGCCGAGCCACACCCATGACGAGCTTGTGTCTGACGAATCCGGCAACTGCTGGTATACCGACCCGCCGTACCAAACGGCGGTGACCGATGCGGATGGCCGTGTCAGCTTTACGGGGCTTGCCACGGGCGAGTATATGTTGGTAGAAACCAAAACGTTGGCCGGTTATCAATTGCCCACCGGGCAGTGGCTGCTAAACGTGGACGTAGACGCAGACACGATCACCATCACGGCAAAGGGGTCAGATTTGCCGCCGGCCTTCAAGGTCACCATCGCGGGGGATGGCAGCGCACTCTATTCGTTGCCCAACTATCCCAAGCTGATTCTACCAAAATCCGGCGCCGTTACTTCCTTGCTGTTCACCGTCTTCGGTGTGCTGCTGGTGGGCGCGGCGGTCTTCCTGGGACTGTTCAAACGCCGCAGGAGAAACAAAGATTCCGGGGCAGACGGGTTACTGTCCCGTATATATAAATTACCCAAAGGCAAACACAAACCAAAAGGAGAGACTTTCCAATGAAAAAAATCACAAGAATCAAGTCGGTTCTCGTAGCCGCCATTGTGGGCGTTATACTTCTCGCCTCGATGCTCCCCCTGACGGCTCTGGCCGCCAACGACGCCCTGCCCCCCGCCACGGGCAACCTGACCATCCACAAGTACCTGATGAACGACATCTCTGGGGCGACCACCCCCGGCGATGGCACAACCAACGTCACACTCCCATCTGGCGCAACCCCGCTATCGGGCATTGAGTTCAAGATCTACCGAATCACACTGCCCAGCACGGGCGATGTGCCCGACAAAGCGGACTATCCAGAACCCGGATATCTCTTTGAAAGCTACCTCAACCCCACCAAGATGACCTCCAACGGCATTGACTACGCGCTGACCCCGGCCACCGTGGCCAGCGTGACCACGGGTTCTACGGGCGCAGTCACGGCGTCGAATCTGCCCCAAGGTCTGTATCTGGTTGTGGAGCAACCCGACGTGCGCGTCGTTAGCCCCGCCGCGCCCTTTGTCGTGGCAGTCCCCATGACCAACGTTGCGGGCGACGGCTGGCTGCAAGACGTCCATGTCTACCCCAAAAACGAAGATGTCCAGATCCACAAGACCACCGACAAGTCGGTCGTCAATGTGGGCGATTTGGTCAACTGGACCATCCAAACGGGCATCCCCACCGACATCGCGGCCTACACCAAGTTTGACATCAAAGACTTGCTGGACGAAGCGCTTGACCTGAACCTTGCCAGTGTAAAGGTGGAAGGCTTGCTGACGGAAAACCAAGTGACGGGCACGGATCTCCCCGCCTCCACGTATACGGTTACCTACGCGGCGACCGCCACCAACGCCACCACCTACGACGGCAACAACAATGTGCCGCGCAAAGAGCTGAAAATCAGCTTCAACAAGGTTGATAAGTTCACCATGCCCGGCGGCACACAGGTGGACGTAGTGACGCAAGATCTGGCGAAATACAAATTCCTGCGCGTAACCTTTACGACCAACACCAACGAAAAAATCCTCGACCGCGTCGCCTTCACCGTCTGGAACGATGCTAAGGTGGAGTTCAAAAACCGCTTTGCGCAAGACAAGGAACGCATCACGGAAATCGTTAAGCACCACACGGGCAAAGTCATCGTGCAGAAGATCGATTCCAAATCCGGCGTGGGCGTGAACGTCAACGGCGCGAAATTCAAAATCGCCTCCTCTGAGCAGAACGCCAAAGACGGCATCTATCTCCACGTTCTGCGTGACGCTGGCGGCAAAGTGATTAAAATTGTGGACTCCGGCAAGCCCGGCTATAACGACGCGGGCATGGTGGATTGGGAAGAAACCACCGCTGGCGGCACGGCCTCCACGCCGGCCACCGCCTCCTTCGCGGGTCTGGCGGATTACACAGAGCCCAGCTACGAGGGCACGCCGCGCACCTACCTGTCCTACTGGTTGGTAGAGACGCAAGCCCCCGCTGGCTACAATCTGCTCGCCGGCCCCGTCCAAGCGACATTCACAGCGGGCAACTCCACCGCCTCCACCTCCTACACCATCAGCGTGACAGTGAAAAACACCCCCAAATGGAATTTGCCCAAAACGGGCGGCATGGGCACAATCCTGTTCACCGTGGGCGGCGTCTCCCTTGTGGGCGCGGCGATCGTCCTGCTGGTGCTGAGCGCCAAAAAGAAGAAGCAAGAAGCGCAATAAATTCACTCAGAGGGCAGAGAGCAGAGGACAGAAGGCAGAAGGCAAAACACAATTCTGACCTCTGCCCTCTGCAAAAGAAAGGAAAGTGACCCGGCATGAAGCGTATCGCGCTGATTATTAGCATTGCGCTGGTGGGCATCGGCCTGGTCGCGTTCCCCATGGTGTCCAATTATCTCTTTGCCACGCACGCCTCCACGGCGACACAGCAATACGACGACACCATCCGCGACACGGATGCCGAGAAAATCCAGCAGATGCTGGCGGAGGCAACCGTCTACAACGAAAATTTAGAGGGCAACCCCGCCCACGACCCGTTCCTACAAGGCAGCGGCATGGCCATGGCCGACAACTACGCCAGCGTTTTGCGCATGGACAACAAGGGCACGATGGGTTACATCACCATTCCGCAAATCGGCGTGAAACTCTCCATCTTCCACAGCACCACGGACAGCGTACTGGAAAGCGGCGTGGGACATCTGGAAGGCTCGTCCCTGCCCATCGGCGGCGCGGGCACGCACGCCGTGCTCACCGGGCACACGGGGCTGGCGCACGCGAAAATGTTCACGGATTTAAGAGAACTGAAACAAGGCGCTGTTTTTTATCTGCATGTTTTAGGGCAAACGCTCGCCTATGAGGTTGACCAAATTAAGGTGGTCGAACCAGAAATCACCGAAGATCTGCGCAAAATACCGGACCAAGATTACTGCACTCTCATCACCTGCACGCCCTACGGTGTGAACTCCCACCGCCTGCTGGTGCGCGGGACGCGAATCGAATATAATCCCGAAGTTGAGCAGCAACTCATGAACGATAGCCCCCAAACGTTCCAGTGGTTCACCCAATGGAATTTGGTCATTGGCGCGGCAACGGGCACGGTTGTGGCGATTGTCATCGTGCTACTGCTGCTCAAGCGCAAAAAGAAAGAGACGAAAGGAGGACAAGAGCCATGGGACAGCCAAACGCAGTCGATCCCAGCGAATACTGGTGGGACAAACAAAAAGCGCAAAAAAGTGCCCACAAAGTATTGGTGGGAAGAAGAAAATGGTTGATTATTTTGGCCATGGTTCTCTTGATTGCGGGTGCGAGCATTTTCTCCTTCCCGTATTGGCAGACCCTGATTTTTGACGGCCAAGTGGAGGATATCAAGGAACAGTTTCTGGATGATATCAAAAAGGCAAGCGACCCAGAGTCGCCCTATGCGTCGCTTTACGCGTATCTGAAAGCGGAAAACGAGCGGCTGTTTGCGGAGGGTCAGGCGGATTTGGTGGATGCCCTGTCCTATCAGCAGCCCGCAGTGGATTTGTCCGCCTACGGCCTGAAAAACAACTGCATCGGCTTCATCGCCCTGCCAACCATCGGCATTGAGCTACCACTGTATCTGGGCGCGAGCACGGAAAACATGGAAAAAGGCGCGGTACATCTCACCAACACCTCGTACCCAATTGGGGGCGAGAACACAAATTGCGTCATCGCGGCGCACCGCGGCGCCATGACGCCGATGTTCCGAAACATCCATAAAATCAAGCTGGGCGACCGCATTACCGTCACCAATTTTCGCGAAACGCTCACCTACAAAGCGGTGGAAATCAAAATCATCAAGCCCAGCCAGAGCGACGAAATCCTGATCCAGCCCGGTCGGGATCTGCTGACGCTGTCCTCCTGCAACCCCTTGGGCAGGAATTATCAGCGGTATCTTCTCTTCTGCGAACGCGTGGCGTAGCGCGAGGGATATAATTGCCAGCAATGAAAAAACGCTCGCGCAAGACAGGATTTTGTGATTGTGTAGGCAATGCGAGCAAAACTACAAAAAAACGGACAAACCCTGTGCTCGCAAAGGGTTGTCCGTTTTTTGCGCCACAACGAAACAGGCTTGTAGTCGCAAAGCCTCACGCCTGTATCCTCATTCCTGACGCCTCTCTGGCTCCCCCTGTTGGACTCGAACCAACGACCCTGCGGTTAACAGCCGCATGCTCTACCAACTGAGCTAAGGAGGAATGTGTTGTTTGGGGCACACAGCATTGTATGCCGAACGGGCAACGTTTGTCTCTGGGCACAGGAATTGCCCAACGCTTTTTGGGAAAGGGCTGACGCACAATAGGCGCTCTGCGCAAGACGGACGTGCGCATTGGCGGCCGGCGATGCCGGCTGGTGACCCGTGCGAGATTCGAACTCGCGTTGCCGGCGTGAGAGGCCGGAGTCTTAGGCCACTTGACCAACGGGCCGTAACGCAGACAATTATAACACAAACGGAGCGATTTGTCAAGCCCCAAAATCGGAAAATTTCGCTTGTGTAGAGGCGAGCTGCGCTCGCCCGCTGAAATTTCCACGTGAACTATCAAAAAAACTAAATCAGCACTTGACTTTTCCACGCGAAGAGTGGTATAATATAGAAGTATAAGTGGGATTCGAGGGAGGAGAACTTATGAGTACACCAACAAACGAGGGACGCGGCTTGTTCCCCATTGTGCCCAGTGGTTACGATGTGCAGGAGGCCGACGCCTACATCACGTTCCTGTTGGCCGAGTATAACAAGGCCATGGAGCGCGTGGCTGTGCTGGAGTCCACGCAATCCACCACGCAGGGCATGGATGCCGCCGTGGCCGCGCGCGTGGCGACGCAAGAGGCGGAGCTGCGCGAACTGCGGCTTCGTTTTTCCGAGATTTCGCAGCAAGAAGACGCCGTGAACGAGCGTATGCGCGAGCTGAGCGAAAAAGATTTCCGCCTGCGCCAAGAGAACATTGCACTGCAGCATAAGCTAGAAGAAGCCGCACGCAGTCACAACCCCACGCTGCAACACGCCACGGCCATTTTTGCCACGGTGCTGGCGGAGGCACGGCAGGGCGGCGATCAGCTGATCAAAGACGCCCAAGAGCGTGCCGCGCAGATCATCAGCGAGGCCGAGGCCGCCGCCGCGCTCGTCACCGCCGAAAGCGATGAGAAAATGCAAAAGGCGCAGGAAGTGGTTGCGGATTCTCAGAAGAAATTCCAAGAAATGTTCAGCTTTTTCCAGACGGTTGGACAAGTTGACCCATAGACATGCAGGCGCATAAAATAACATGTCCACCCGCTGACGCGGTGTTTTTCGTTGCGCATCTGTGATTTCTGCATCATCCGGAGGATTCTATGTCTGCCGTTCACAACATGACCATCGCTGGGTTGGCGCGTTCGTTGCCCCTGTGCCCCCTGAGCGATCAGCTTAGCATCGCCGCGTTCGTGATTTTCGGCGATGTGGAATTGACCATCGCCGCCGCGCGGGATCTCATCGCCGCTGTGCCGGAATTCGACTTTATCGTGACCCCTGAGGCCAAGAGCATCCCGCTGGCCTACGAAATGGCGCGACAGACGGGCAAAAAATACTTCGTCGCCCGCAAGAAAGCCAAGCTCTACATGCAGTCCGTCGTCAGCGTCCACGTGCGCTCCATCACCACCGACGGCGTGCAGACCCTTATGCTCGACGGCGCGGAGGGCGAGCAGTTGCGCGGCAAGCGCGTGCTCATTGTGGACGATGTCATCAGCACGGGCGAATCCCTCGCCGCCGTGGAAGCACTGGTCGCCAAGTTTGACGGCAATGTGGTGGCCAAAGCCGCCATCCTCGCCGAGGGCGATGCCATCGAGCGCACGGACATCACCTATTTGGGGACAATCCCGATTTTTCAGAACGTCCATGCGCCTTGATTTGTGGCTTGTCGCGCGGGCGCACTTCCCAACACGCGCGAAAGCGCAGGCTGCCATTGCCGCCGGGCAGGTCTCTGTCAACGGACAGCCCTGCACAAAATGTGGCTTAGCGGTCACGACAGAAACGCAGATTGACGTGGCGCAGACAGCCGCGCCGCTGGTGGGGCGTGGGGGAGAGAAGCTCCGCCACGCACGGACGGCGTTTTCGCTGGATGTGCAGGATTTGGTCTGTTTGGACGTGGGCGCGTCAACGGGCGGATTCACGCAAGTGCTCCTAGAAGCGGGCGCACGCCGGGTCTATGCGCTGGATGTGGGGCACGACCAGCTGGATGCCACGTTGCGCCGCGATGCGCGGGTGGTCAACCTAGAGGGGTGCAATTTTCGCTACTTTACCCCTGCCGATCTTCCCGAAACGCCGCAGTTTGCCTGCGTGGACGTGTCGTTCATCTCCCTGCGGCTGATTTTGCCGCCGTTGGCCGCGTGTCTGCCGCGCGGGGCGCACGCCGTGGTGCTCGTCAAGCCGCAGTTTGAGGCGGGACGCGCCGCGCTGAACAAGCAGGGCGTGGTGACGGATGCCAAAACCCGCGCCCGCGCGTTGGCGGACGTGACGGCTTTTGCCCAAGAGACGGGCTTTGCCGCGTGTGCCACTTGCGATTCACCCATCTTGGGCGGGCAGGGCAACAGAGAGTTTTTGCTACACTTGTTGCGGGATTGATTGGATAAATTTACATGATCTTAATAGTTTGTTTCTCCCGCGCCCTTGATAAATGGTGCGGCTTGTGTTACAATAAGCGCAGTCAAAGCGACACAAAATCTGGGAAAATGAGGAAATTTTTGATATGGCTAAAGTAAATTGGGCAAAAACCGCGTCCAAAACCTCCGCCGCAAAAGGGAAAAAGACCAAGAAAGAGAAGAAGAAGTTCTCCCAACTCACCCCGGCCGAGCGCAAAAAGAAGCTTCTGAAAATCGGGGCAGAGGTGTTGGCGGTGATTCTGGTGCTGGCCATCGGCGTTGGCTTTGGTGTTTCGCAGATCCTGAAAGCCATGAACACCGACGAGAGTGGCCGCACGGCCAACCCCGCGCTGGACGCCGAAAACTTGTTCCACGACAAAGACGTCCTAAACGTCCTCATCGTGGGCGTGGACGGGCGCAAGTCTGACGGCAACGGTCTGAGTGACGTGATGATGCTCGTCTCCATCAACAAAAAGCAAAAGACCACCACCATGGTCTCTTTCCTGCGTGACACTTGGGTCGATATTCCGGGGTATAAAACCGCCAAAATGAACGCCGCCGGCAGCCACGGCGGCCCCAGTTTGGTGATGGACACCATCGAGCACAACTTCCGCGTGAAAGTGGATCACTACGTGCTGGTGACCTTTGAGGCGTTCCGCAAGGTAGTGGACGCCGTGGGCGGCGTGAGCGTGCCCATCAAAGCCAACGAAGCGAAAGAAATCAACCGCTACGCCAAAAAGAAAGAGCCCGCCAAAAACATCAACGTGGCGGCAGGGGACGATGTGCTCCTAAATGGCGAAGAAGCGCTGTATTTTGTCCGCGTGCGCAAGCAAGACACCGACTGGCAACGCACGAATCGCCAGCAGATCCTGCTCAAAGCCATCGTGGAAAAAGCCAAGGCGAACCCCACTAAGGTGCTCGGTGCGCTGCAAGGGATGCTCAGCGAGATGAAGACCGACATGACGGGCACGGACGTTGGCCGGGCGGCACTGCTCGCGCCGAACATCATGAGCTACGAGATTGTCAACAAGCAAATCCCGGCGGAAAACACGTGGAAATACCAGAGCGTGGGCGGTCAATCCGTCATCATGCCGGATATCCCCAAAAACGTGCAAGCACTCAAAAGCTGGCTGTATCCTTAATTAACAATTTACAATGGACAATTGGTGCTTACCTCAGTAGGGGACGCCGCCCTCGGCGTCCCGCCGTTCTGAAAAACCGTGGAGAATAGCGGGTCGCCGTGGGCGGCGACCCCTACAATTGTAACACGGGCGGCAAGTTGCCGCCCCTACAGGTCAATCAAGATTTTATCAGCGTTTAGCAAAATCTAAAGTCTAGCAGGTGCCTCCATGTTCGGATTCCTGAAAACGCGTGCCGCGTCGCCACGGGTGGCGTTGGCGAACCCGGCGGCGAATGCCGAGGCCGTCATCGCCGCTGTGCACAGCGCCCAGCGCGACCACGTGCAGGTGCTGGTGTTGCCGGAATTGTTCCTGTCGGGCTACACTTGCGGCGATTTATTTCGGCAGGACGCGTTGATCCGCGCCTGCGAAGACGCACTGACGCGCATTTTGCGCGAAACACGAGACAGCGAGGTCTTCACCGCCGTGGGCTTGCCCGTGCGAGTGGGGGGCAAGCTCTTCAACTGCGCGGCGGCGTTTCGGCGCGGAAAACTGCTGGGGCTTGTGCCCAAGCAATACCTACCCAACCACGGGGAGTTCTACGAAAAACGCTGGTTTCACGCGGGGCTTTCCCTGCAGGGGACGGCCACGCTCTGCGGAGTCACTGTGCCCTGTGGCGGTATCCTGTTCCCGCTGACACCCGAGTGCACCCTCGGCATCGAAATTTGCGAAGACATGTGGAGGCCCGTCAGCCCCGGGACGCTCTACGCGCTACAGGGCGCGAATCTGCTGCTGAACCTATCGGCCAGCGATGCCCTAGTGGGCAAGCACGCCTATCGCCTGGATTTGTTGCGGCAATACAGCGGAAAAAACCTCTGCGGCGTGGTCTATGCCTCCGCCGGGGCGGGGGAGAGCAGCACGGATTTGGTGTTCTCCGGCGCGTGCGCGGTCGCCGAAAACGGCGGCATTCTCGCCGAAGGTACGCGCTTTGCGCAAGAAGGCACGGCCTGCACCGCCTGCGTGGATCTGCAAAAGCTCAGCGCTGAGCGCGAGAACTACACGTTTTATGACAATCTTTCAGCCTTGCCGCCCTCGCCTGTGCACGCCCTGCGCGACAGCGATGCCCTACCCGATCTGCCCCTAGACGCGATCGATCGCCGCTTTGACAGCGCACCCTTTGTGCCGGCGGGCGAACACGAGCGTGGGGCACGCTGCGCCGAAATTCTGGACATCCAGTCGGCGGGGCTGGCGCAACGCGTGCGGCATACGGGCGCGAAAAAGCTGGTGTTGGGGCTCTCTGGTGGGCTGGATTCCACCCTCGCGCTCATCGTTTGCGCACGGGCGTGCGCCCTGTTGGGGCGGCCGGTGAGTGACGTGCTATGTCTCTCGATGCCCGGATTTGGGACGAGCGCACGCACGCGCGGCAACGCCACGCATCTGGCGGCGGCATTCGGGGCGGAGTACCGCGAAATCGACATCAGTGCCGCGTGCACCGGGCACATGCGCGACATCGGTCACGATGCCGCCGTGCACGACATCACCTACGAGAACACACAGGCGCGGGAGCGCACGCAGATCCTCATGGACATCGCCAACGCGGTGGGCGGTCTGGTGGTGGGCACGGGCGACCTGAGCGAACTGGCGCTGGGCTGGTGCACCTACAATGCCGACCACATGAGCATGTACGGCGTGAATGGCGGCGTGCCCAAAACGCTGGTGCGCTTTCTGGTGGCGCACGAAAAAGAACGCCACCCCGGCACGGATTTGGCCGCGTGTCTGGGCGATGTGCTGGAGACACCCGTATCGCCGGAGCTACTGCCCCCCGACGCGCAGGGCAACATCAGCCAAAAGACCGAGGACATCCTCGGCCCTTATGCCGTGCACGACTTCTACCTCTATCACTTTGTGCGCTTCGGCACTGCGCCTGACAAGCTGCTCTTCATGGCGACGCGGGCGTTCGCCGAGCGCTACAGCGCGGACGAACTCAAACGCTGGCTGGAGATTTTCCTAAAGCGATTTTTCGCCCAGCAGTTTAAGCGCAGCTGCCTGCCCGACGGCCCAAAAGTCGGCACGGTCAGCCTCTCCCCCCGCGGGGACTGGCGTATGCCCAGCGATGCGGATGTGGGCGCGTGGCTATATTAGGGTTAGGCGTGAGACAGGAAAATCAATCTTGTGTAGGGGCGAGCTGCGCTCGCCCGCTGATTTTAAGGAAATGCGTATATTTAGACAGTGGGTTAGGTGGCTTTCATGCCTGAAAATGGGACTTCGGACTATTACCGCATTGGTCTGTGCGCGTTGCACGCGCTTTTTGAACGCGCAGGCGTGTCATGGAAAACCCAAATTGTGCAGGACATCATTGCTTGGGATACGGAACGCTCGGTATCGATTTTTCTGTCGCATTTTGGCAGCATAGGCAGCCTGAATGATGTGCTCATTGCGCCTTATAATGACCATGCTGTCACCAATGAACAAGTGCCTTGGGCAAACACCTTGTATGAATGTCTTACGCACAAGTGCTATGTGTGGGCGGAGCAGTGGAGACACCACGAGAGATGGACGTTGGAAGCCGAAAAGCGCAGCATGTTGGGCAAAAACATCTGCGGCAACCGTTGCATTGACTGCGACTATCGCGAAGTGACTATGCACAATGTGGACGTTTGCATTGCGCCGTATTTGGTGGAACAAGAACTGTTGGCGGGCTTCCGCTCGCCGACGCCTGAAGTGGACGTGCTCCAAGCGGTGGAGAACATCCTTGCGCTGAATATCAACGAGCTGTCCGCGCAACGCGCGTGGATTATCCGCGAAGTAAAGCGCTCAGGGGTGGCGTTTTCGCCCGGCGACTTTTTGTACGATGAACAGCGTTGTCCCCGCTGCAAAAGCCAGCTGGTTGGTGTGTTTGATTTGAAAGGCGAACTCAAAAAAACCTTGTTGGGCAAAGTCGTTCTCCGTTTTGTCTCAGACTAAAGAACGCGCCGACAGGCATTTGGCTGCATGAGGACAGCGAGGCGTGAGGCCTGTAGGGGCGGATATCATCCGCCCGCAAACCCTATGTTTCTCCAGCAACCGACCATACAAGCAATTGTCCATTGTTCTTTGTTAATTGTTCATTGGTCATCTAGTTTTCCCATGGGAACACATATTGCGTCAGCCCCAGCGAGTCGCGGACTTTGGAGAGTTCGCCTTGCACCGCGTCGTTGATGGGCACGCCGGAATCCTTGCGCTCCAGCCAGACGAGGTACTCTTTTTCCCCGGCGGTGTAAATGCGCTCTTCGCCCGGCGCTTTGTCGCTCGCACGCAAGCCACGGAGAATCTCGCCGGTGGTGTGCGCAAAGGTCTCCAGCCCCAAGAAAGCCTCGGGGTCAATCGCGATGAAGAAGTGACCCAAATGATAGGGCACTTTCTCGTGATTCTCGCCAAAGCCGCTGAGCATCTTCAGGTAGTTGCCCGCCTGCAACGCCGCGGAGAGTACCTCCACCACGGTGGCGTAGCCGTAGCCCTTGTAGCCCGCCAGTTCCTCGCCAATGCCGCCCAGCGGCGCGAGCGCGGCATCGCCCGTGTTGAGCATCTTCAGGATTTCCACCGAGTCGGTCAGCGGTTTGCCGTCGCGCCCAATGACCTGCCCAACGGGGGTGTCCTTGCCGATGCGGGCATAGTATTCCGTCTTGCCACGCTGCACAATGCTCGTGGCGCAGTCGAGCACAAAGGGGAAATCCTCGTCCGTGGGGAAGCCAACGGTCAGCGGATTTGTGCCCAGCATGTTCTCCACGCCAAAGGTCGGCGCGATGGACGGGCGCGCGTTTGTGCCCGTGATGCCGATGAGCCCCTGCCGCGTCGCCTGGGTGGCGTAGTAGCCCGCGATGCCGTAGTGGCAGCTGTTGCGCACCACGCTCATGCCAAGGCCGTACTCTTTGGCCTTGTCGATGGCCATTTGCATGGCCTTGTAGCCGATGACCTGCCCCATGCCGTCGTGCCCGTCGATGACGGCGGTGGTTTTGGTCTCGCGGACAATCTCGAAGTTGGTGACGGGGTTTTGGATGCCGTCGTTGATGCGGTCGATGTAGATGGGCTTGAAGCGGTTGCAGCCGTGGCTCTCGATGCCGCGCTTGTCGCTCTCAAGCAGGACGTCGGCGCAGATTTTCGCGTCCTCGCGCGGCACGCCTACGCCCACAAAGGCGTCCTCAACAAACGCGTAAATGGTCTTCCAGTCGACGATGACTTTTGCCATGATTATTCGCTCCTCTTTGTGTTAATTTGCACCCATAGTTTACCACAAAATGCGCACGAATGCAAGAGGCGTTCGGAACAATAGGCGTTGACATTGTTCCGAAAAAGGTGTATACTAATGGAAAGCGAAAGGAGGCGAGCACGATGGCGTTTATGACAGCGCAGCGGGCGGCGGAGAAATGGGGCTTGTCGGACAGACGGGTTCGTGTTTTGTGCGGAGAGGGAAAAATCCCCGGTGCGATGAAAAACGGCAAATCGTATCAGATACCCTTTGATGCCGAAAAACCTGTTGATGGGCGTGTAAAGAGCAAGGCAAAATTGCCTGTTACACGTTTTTTGAAATGGGACAATGAAGTAATCGGCACGATTGACAGCGCAAATGCCGTTGCCTTTTTGAAGCCTGACTACAATGAGGTTGTTTCGCTTTATACCAAAGGGACAAAAGCGTGGACACCCGAACAGTTTGCCGAATTTCTCTCCGAACGTGTTGTCAGCCGCGACAGGCGCGACATTGAGCGGATTTTGTTTCGCTGTGGTTTGTCGCACTATGATGTTCTGCAAATCGCAGAAATCACAAGAGGCATTCACCCGAAAGACCTGATGTGGATTGCATACAGCGAAGATGAGAAGCTCGAAACGGTTATGACCGGTGTGTTTCAATCCGTGTTCCGTCAGCGCATTGACCTTGTGGGCGACAGCATCGACACGCCGGAGGGCTACAACATCAAGCGGTACGGCGTTTTCAATGGAAAATACGGCATTTACAAGCAACGCATCAACCCGCTTGTCACCGATGCGGAATCCGAAATTGCGGTGTATTTGCTTGCCAAAAAGTTGGGCGTACCCTGTTGCCCCGCATACCGAGCCGACAAGGACACGGTGTTTTCCGAGTTTCTCTACGACTTTTCAAAGGAATATATCGTGCATTTTCGGAGACTATTTGACGGAGCACGTGGCGACAATGAGTATCAAAACCTTATATCAGTTCGCCCGCAGTACAAAGATGACATCGCCCGTATGATATTGCTGGACTTCATCACGCGGCAGGACGACCGCCATCTGTCCAACATCGCCATCAAGATGAGTGGCGACACGGAAACTTTCTATCCCCTCTATGACAACGGACGCAGCCTGTTTTATGAGGACACAGAGGAAATGGTTGAGCAGGCAATCGCTGACCCTGTAACCTATGCCACCAGCTTTGGTTTTGCGGGGACTTATTTTGACTATGTGCAGGAGATTGCCAACCAGCGCGGTACTCTCTCCGATTTGATTGACCTGACTATCACCGAAAAAGAAATAGCCGACATTCTAAAAGAATCCGGCTTTGTGGGTTATCGGTATGATGGGGCTTTGCGGTGGATTGGCAAAGCGATAGAGATGATCAAGGTGTTTGGGTAAGAAATAATCTACAATCTCGGAAGTAAAACGCTCACAATCTCGGAAGTAAAAGCTTGATATTTTCGGAAGTCGGTGCTATAATATACACGGTCGTGTATTTTCACTGACAGGAGAAAGCCCTATGGAACGCAAATATTTAAGCCGCATTGCTGACGGGCTACTTGCCGATCGGCTGGAATCCAGCGGCGCGGTTTTAGTGGAAGGCGCAAAATGGTGCGGCAAAACCAGGACCGGGGTGGAGGCCTCTAAAAGTCAGTTATTCATGCAAGACCCGGACAAACGGGTTTCCTATTGGAAAGCGGCGGACACAACACCGTCTTTGCTACTAAAAGGCGCAACCCCGCGCTTGCTTGATGAATGGCAGACTGCCCCCGTTCTGTGGGATGCGGTACGCTATGCCGTGGATATGCGCGGGGAGGCGGGACAGTTTATCCTAACAGGATCGGCTGTGCCGAAAGACAACGTGGTGCAGCATACGGGAACGGGCAGGATTTCCCGCCTAATGATGCGACCGATGAGCCTTTTTGAATCGCTGGAATCGGGCGGTTCAATTTCGCTTGCGCGATTATTCGACGGCGAAACAAATATCGAAAGTATATCCGAGTTGACGATTGAAAAAATCGCGTTCGCAATCGTGCGCGGCGGCTGGCCTGCGTCTATTGGCGAAAATGAGCGCGTTGCCCTTAGACACGCCATTGACTATGTGGAGGCGATCATCCATCAGGATGTCAACCGCGTGGACGGCGTTGAGAAAAATCCTGCCCGCGTCAGGGCATTGCTGCACTCACTGGCACGAAACATTTCCACAACGGCGACGCTTAAGACCATCTGTGCCGATATTGCTTTGGGTGACGCAGAAAATTTGTCGGATAAAACGGTCGGTCAGTATCTCAATGCGCTGAATCGAATTTTCGTCACAGAGGATATCCCTGCGTGGAATCCGTCCTTGCGGTCAAAAACCGCCATAAGAACTTCAGTGAAGCGGCAGTTTGCAGACCCGTCAATTGCGACCGCGGTAATGCGCTTGACGCCAAGTGGAATATTGGACGATTTCAATTACTTCGGCTTCTTGTTTGAATCACTCTGTGACAGGGATTTGCGGATATATGCCGAGGCGATAGACGGCGACGTTTTCCACTATCGGGACAGTAGTGGATTGGAAGCAGACGCGGTCATTGCGCTCCACGATGGGCGTTGGGCGGCGGTCGAGATAAAGCTCGGCGCAAAAGAAATTGAGGCGGCGGCGGAACATTTGATCGCGCTGAAAAACAAAGTGAACACCGATAAAATGCGCGAGCCGTCTTTTCTGATGATTTTGACAGGGACGGAACTCGCCTACAAAAGAGAAGACGGCGTTCTTGTTGTGCCATTGGGCTGCTTAAAAAACTAAATTTTGCACCCTTTCCCTCACAATAGCCGCGCAAACAGGGATGGACAAATAGCGTTTCGAATGCGTAGGGGACGCCCCCTTGGGCGTCCCGTTAGTTCGGCAAAAACCGTGAAAAACTGCGGGACGCCGAGGGCGGCATCCCCTACAGCAACGCGCGGTGTCCACTCCGCCCCCAACCCCGCGCTTGCGTTTTTGCGCCAAAAAGTGTATACTATACGAAGCTTGTGCATTCAAATTTCGCAAAACAAAGGGGACCCATTCATGAAGCCACTGAACAAAAAAAGCGTCACCGACATGCTCGTGCGGGACAAGCGCGTGCTCGTCCGCTGCGATTTCAACGTCCCGCTCAAGGACGGCGTCATCACCAGCGACAAGCGCATCGTCGCCTCCCTGCCGACCATTCAATACCTGCTCGATCAAGGCGCGAAGGTCATTCTCGCGTCCCACCTCGGGCGTCCCAAGGGGCAATTTCTGCCCGAATTCAGCCTTGCGCCGGTGGCCAAACGCCTCTCTGAGTTGCTCGGTCGCCCCGTGAAAATGGCCAAGGACGTGGTGGGCGAGAGCGCCCTCTCCCTGAGCGAGAGCCTGCGCAGTGGCGAAGTGCTCCTGCTGGAGAACGTGCGCTTCCACGCGGAAGAGACCAAAAACGACCCCGACTTCAGCAAAAAACTGGCCGCACTGGCGGATATTTTCGTCAACGATGCCTTCGGCTCTGCCCACCGGGCGCACAGCTCCACCACGGGCGTGGCGGACTATCTGCCCGCCGTGTGCGGCTTCCTGATCCAAAAAGAAATCGACTTCATGGGCGGCGCACTGGCCAACCCCAAACGCCCGTTGGTGGCGATTCTGGGCGGTGCAAAGGTCAGCGACAAAATCGGCGTGATCGATAACCTATTGGACATCGTGGACGTGCTCATTGTGGGCGGCGGCATGAGCTATACCTTCCAAAAAGCGCAGGGGCATCGCATAGGCACGTCTCTTTGCGAAGAGGACAAGTTTGACCTTGCGCTGGCCATGCTGAAAAAAGCCGACGAAAAAGGCGTAAAGTTCCTCCTGCCGCTCGATACCGTGGTGGGGCAGGAGTTCAACGAGAACACGCCCTACAAAGTTGACCACGCGCAGGACATTGACGACGACTGGATGGGGCTGGACATCGGTCCGGACACCCGCGTGCTCTTTGCCGACGCCATCAAGGGCGCGGGCACGGTCATCTGGAACGGCCCCATGGGCGTGAGCGAGTGGGAAAACTTTGCGGCAGGGACGATTGCCGTAGCGACGGCCGTGGCCGAGAGTGGCGCGATTAGCATCATCGGCGGCGGCGACAGCGCGGCGGCTGTGCAAAAACTGGGCTTCGCCGACAAAATGAGCCACATCAGCACAGGCGGCGGCGCGAGCCTAGAATTCCTAGAAGGCAAAGAGCTCCCCGGCATCGCGGCACTACTTGACAAATGAACAATTAACAATTGACAATGTACAATTGGTTGTGTGGGCGGCAACCTGTCGCCTCGCAACCGTGGACAAATCACGCTACGCACGTGTAGGGGCAACCCTTGTGGTTGCCCCCGCTGATTCCTAACAAAAACTGCGTTTTGCACCACGGACGCGCAATGTGCGCCCCTACGGGTTGAAGGCGAATAATTCAGTGGTTACCTAGCGTCTAGATTTGGTGATAACGATGAAAAAAATCTTGTCCATCCTGCTGATCTTGCTTTTGCTTGCCGCGCTGGCATTGCCTATGCAGGTGCTGGCTGCGCCGACAGGCGCGGCGGGCGTGACGTGGAGTGTGGAGCTGTTCACCATTGGGGGCGGCTATTTGGTTGCACCCGTTCAGCGCACGGCTGCGCAAAAGCCGGCGGAGGCACTCTTGCGCCTGCTGACGGCCAGCGGCTACGTGGGCTACTATGACGGCACGCCGCAAAGCGGCTTTTATCTGGCTTTCGTGGGCGATGGCACGCAGACGAAGAAGTACCAAGGTCGCGCCAATTCCGCCGCGCTCTATGGGACACCGACAGCCCCAAAGACGCTGAACATTACCCCCAAAGTGCCCGCCCCGCTCAAAAAAGAGCTGGCGAGCCATGGCTTCGCGCTGGACGAGCAAGCGCTACAGGGGCGGCTGGGCGAGTACCAGTGCACAAAGGGCGGGGGATGGTTGTTCAGCGTGAACGGCGCGTTCCCCTCCACCAGTTTGGCGGACGTGCAACTGAAAGACGGCGACGTGGTGCGCGTGCAGTTTTCGCTGGCCAACGGCGCGGACATCGGCGGCGCGACACCCGCCGCGAACAACTTTTATCCCGTCGCGCACAAAGACCAGCTGACGCGTGCGCTGGCCACGGCGGACAAAAACACGGCGGCCTATCGCGCCGCGCTCTCCTGTCTGCAGACGCTTGACGCGACACAAACGCAGGTGGACGCGGCCTTGTCGGCGCTCCAAGCCGCAGGGACGCCGACCGCAACCGCGACACGCCCCGTGCCCACGACCGTGGGGGAATGTCACGAAAGCAGTACGCAAGCGCTCCCATCGAGCGCGTCCACAACGCCGCCCACGAGCGTTAGCCTTGCGCCCACAACCAGCGCACCGACAACCCCCAGTAGCATCCCCGCCACAACCGAGACCACCGCGCCAGCTGTCCCCGACCTTTTCGCGGATTTGTGGACGCTGATAGACGAGGACGAGATCGTCCGACAGGCGGGCACGGCGGTGGCCGACTGGACGGAAATCGGGCTCGCGCGGCTGGGCGTTGCCCAAAAAACGGCGGCGTATCTCGCTGCGCTGCTGGAGTACGTGCAGGCGCGATACAAAGAGCCCGACAAGCTCAGCGCCACCAAAGCCACCGAGTGGCATCGCATCGCGCTGGCTGTGCTCGCCTGTGGCGGCGACCCCACCCATTTTGGCACGGATGCGGACGGTCAGCCCATCGACCTGATTGCTGACGGCACGTACAATCACCCCGATTTGGGGAAGCAGGGCATCAACGGCTGGATCTGGGCACTCATTACGCTGGATGCGGCGGCAGTTGCCCAAGAAGCGTCCGAGGACAACGTGCCCGAAAACGCGCGGACGACGCGCGGAGAAATCATCGTTTCGATTCTGGACGCGCAGTTGCCCGACGGCGGCTTTGCGCTCTCTGGTGACGGTGCTGATGCGGATATCACGGCCATGGCACTGCAAGCCCTCGCGCCCTATTTTACCAACAACAAGCGCATCAGTGTTGCTGTTGGCAATGCGCTGACCTGCCTGTCGCGCTTGCAGTCGGCGGACGGCGACCTTTGCGTGGACGGCGTGGGCAACCCAGAGAGCACGTGCCAAGCGATCATGGCGCTGCGCACGGCGGCCATTCCGTTGGACGATGCCCGTTTCGTCAAAAACGGGCACACCCTATTGGACGGCCTCAGCCTCTACCGCACAGCGGACGGCGGCTTTGCCCACACCCGGGACGGCGCACGCGATGTCCTAACCGAAGCGCAGGTGCTCCTAGCGCTGACGCCACCGCAGGGCGATATGACCTATGAATTCACTGTGTATTTGCCGCCCGAAAAAGATCCCCCGAACGACTGGCGATTCTTCGTTGTGTTGCCAGTGATGGTACTGCTCGGCGGCGCGGCGGGCATCTTCCTGCACAAAAAGCGCAGGCGAGGCTGCGCAATGAACAATTAACAATGCACAATGAACAATTTTGGCAATCCCCACGCCTCTCAACCAGCGGACGCGTACCCACAGGGCACAGGCAATGTGCGCCCCTAGGGGTAGATTGCCTGTGTGCAAATCTGTCCTCTGCCTTCTGCCCTCTGAAGTAATACTTTGCGCCCCGCTGTGCATACCCTTCTGTAGCTTGCGCCACAGGAGGTTTTTTTTGGCGAAACAGAAAATCGATGCGCCGCGTGCCAGTGCGCCCCATCTGGAACTGCACGGCAACGGAGAGTTGCACATTGACGGCTGTCTGGGCGTGCGTGCGTATGGTGAAGAGGAAATCCGCCTAGATTTGGGCGACATGGTGCTGGTGATTGTGGGCGCGGATTTGACGATGGACACCCTGCGGCTTGAGGAAGCCGCCGTCACCGGGCGCATCGCGTCGCTGTCGTTTGTCAACTAGCAAGGAGGCTTTTCGATGCCGATTTTATGGCTGCTGCGCTGGGCACGGGGGACGGTGCATTTTGCGGTGTCGGGGGGCTTCCCCGAACGCTTTTTGAATCTGTGCCGCAAAAAGGGCATCGCGCTTTGGGACACCCAGCTGCGCGGCGGCGTGCTCTATGCGCGTGTGCGTGCCAGCGACTACAAAACCCTGCGCAGCCCCGCCAAAGAGAGCGGAATGCGCATCCGTGCGTTTCGGCAAAGCGGCTTGCCGTTTTTGTTGTTGCGCCAGCGAAAACACGCGGGGATTTTGGTGGGTCTGGCGATTTTTGTGCTGCTGATTGCTACGCTCAGCTCACGCGTGTGGATTTTGACGGTGGCGGGCAACGATGCCACGGAGAGCCGCATTATCCTTGAAACACTCGCCGAACAGGGCGTGCGCTTGGGTGCACGCAGCAAGACGCTCGACATCGACCGCCTGCGCGAAGATACCCTTTTGGAACTGCCGCAACTGGACTGGATCGCGCTCAATCGGCGCGGTAGTCGCCTGGAAGTGCTGGTGCGGGAGCACGCGCCCGATCCGCGCACGCCAGAGCCCACCGCCCCCGCAGATATTGTGGCGGCGGCCGAGGGGCAACTGCTGGAACTGCGGGTGTGGGCGGGAACGCCCGCCGTCCCCAACGGTTCGGCCGTGCAGGCGGGCGATGTGCTCATCAAGGGCGAGACGCGCGATGGCGCGGCCGTACGTGCGCGGGGGTATGTTGTCGCCCAAACGCAGCGGCGACTGGTGACCACGCCCGTGCAGCAGCTGGAGGGCAAGCGGCGGCACGCACTGAAAAAACAATACGCGCTGCACATTTTCGGTCTGCGCGTTCCGCTGTATTTTCGGGCGTTGCCCGAAGGCACAGAGAGTCTGCAACTGCTGTACGTCAACCACACCGCCCTGCCGCTGGGGCTAGAAACCCGCGCCCTGCCCAGCGAGGAAACCGAAGTGCGCACGCTCTCCCCAGAGCAAGCAAAGCTGCTGGCGCTGGCGGATATGCACGCACAGGCGGCGGCGCTCCTAGTCGGCAAAGAAATCCGCGGCGTAGAGGCGACAGCCACAGACGACGAGCTTGCGCTGACCTACACACTGCTGGAAAACATAGCGGCGGTGCAATGAACAATGAACAATGCACAATGAACAATTGTTGGGGGGCGCAGGCGTGAGGCGTGCCACAAATTGTTCATTGTGCATTGTAAATTGTTAATTGAAAACGGGGCTTGTTTTTTGTGCGCAAATATGGTACACTTAAGGCAGAAAATCTGTGGAGGTACTGATGAAAACGCTTGTGCTTTATTATTCCTACAGCGGACATGCCCGTGCGCTGGCGCAGTCCATCGCCGAACAAGAGCACGCCGATGTCGCCGAAATCCGCGACATCAAACGCCCGAACATCCTCAAGGCGTATGTGCTGGGCGCACCCGCCGCCATGAAAGCCAAGGAGTGGCCGATCGCGCCGCTGGGCGTGAAGCTGGGCGACTACGAGTGCCTGCACATCGTCGCCCCCGTGTGGGCGGGCAACCCCGCGCCGCAGGTCAACGCGCTTTTCGTGCAGATTCCCGCTGGGAAGAGCGTCCGCGTGACGATGGTCTCCGCCAGCGGCACGAGCAAGTGCCAGCCGTGGGTCGCCGAGCTCATTCGTAACCGTGGCTCTGTGCTTGATGCCTTTGCGGACGTGCGCGGATAAACCAACCAAAACACCATCAGGGAGAAAGCAAGCTATGAGCGTCACCATCGTCAATCACCCCGTATTGCAAAATAAAATCACGCTTCTGCGCGATGTGCGCACGGAAAGCGCGTCCTTTCGTGCGCTGATGCTGGAGGTGACGCAGTTGCTGGCCTACGAGGCCACGCGTGCGCTCCCCATCGAGAATGCGGACATCGACACGCCTTTGGGCGCAACGCGTAGCCCCCTGCTGGCTGGGCGCAAACCCGCCGTGGTGGCGTTGATGCGGGCGGGGCTGGGCATGGCCGACGGCGTGCTGCGCCTGCTACCCAGCGCACCCTTGGGGCACATCGGCGTCTACCGTGACCCCAGCACGCAGGACGCGAAGACCTACTACTGCAAGTTGCCGGACGACTTGGTCGGGCGCACCGTCTTGGTCGTCGACGCCGTGTTGGCCACGGGGCACACCGCCGCCGCCGCCTGTGCGCTGTTGGCGCAGGCCGGCGCGGGACAGATTGAGTACCTCAGCGTCCTAGCCGCCCCCCAAGGCATCACCTACCTACAGGAGCGGCATCCGGCTGTGTCCATCACCTGTGGGCATCTGGACGATGGGCTGAACGCCGAGGGCTTCATCGTGCCGGGCTTGGGCGACTTGGGTCGCCGCCTGTTCGGGACACAATGACCCGAATTTCTGCCCCCAAAGCCGCTGTATATGGCAACGTTCACAGATTTTCCAAAAAAAAGTTGCAAAAAGTTTACGTATTTTCTAATTTGGAAACATTTTCTGTACAAAGTGTGGTATTATAAGTACGTCAAGAAGCTGTTTCACCTCTCTGAAGAAAGGAGGCAATATCATGGAAAAAATTTATGAAATCTTCGATGCCCTGCTCGCCTACATCAAAGTTGATGAGACGATCAAACCCATCGTTGACGCGATCATCGCGTTCGTCAAGGACATCTTGGCCGGCGAAGACATCTCGTTCTAAGTGAACGCCAGATCCCCCGTGCACCGCAAGGTGCGCGGGGTTTCGCTTTGTATGGGGGGGATATCGCCGCTTGACAAACCAAGCATAGTTCGGTATAATACAAGTCAAGAAGAACAGTCAAGAAAAGAGAAGCTCATGCCAGAATTAAGCCGCTTTCAGGGAATCTCTATAAAAATGCTATATGCGGATGTGAAGCAACACAATAAGCCGCACATCCATGTATTCTATGGCGAGTATTCGGCCTCTGTCGGCATTGACGGATCGTTGCTATCTGGGGATTTACCAGGCAAGCAATTGCAGTTGCTACGCGCGTGGATTATCTTGCATGAGGAAGAACTCTACGCCTCTTGGAATTCTGCCGTGCAAAGTGTTCCGTTTCAAAAAATCGCCCCACTACAATAATGGAGGTGCTCTGTGACGAAACAGCAATATCTTTCTGTGAAAGCCATCAATCCACTGGACGATTTCCGACTATGGGTTATGTTTTCTGATGGAATAGAGAAAATTTTCAGCATGAAGCCTTATCTGCACCAGCAGGCATTTCAGCCTTTGAAAGACGTAGCAATTTTTAATCGTGTCCAACTTGACCATGGGATTCCCGTTTGGCTCGATGGAGAAATAGACATTGCCCCCGCTCGTCTTTATGTTGACGGGGAAATAGTTTTCTCCGACCCAAAGGTGAAGAGGGAATTTTTGGAAGGACTGCGCACGCCGTTTGCAGAGTGCATCCCCGCAAGCGAGGTAGAGTGGTAGTGTGCAAAATTGCTTACAATAAAGAAAAACGTTTTAGGAGTGCACGGCATGGGACTATTGGGCAAAATTGGTGAGGGACTGGGGAAAACGCGGCGGCAGATGTCGGGCGCGATTGAGGCGTTGTTGCACGGCAAGAGTGAGGTGGACGACGACTTTTTCGATGGTCTAGAAGAGGCGTTGATTTTAGCGGATACGGGCATTTCCGCCGCAACGGAGCTGGTGGAGGGCTTGCGCAAGCGTGGGCGTAAACTCAAGACGGCGCAGGACGTGCGCGAGGCGCTGATTGCCGACGTGGCGGCGATGCTCACGGGCGGCGAGGAAGTCGACTTTGTGACGCGCCCCTCGGTGGTGCTGATGATCGGCGTGAACGGCGCGGGGAAGACCACCAATCTGGGCAAGCTGTGCGCCTACTGGCACGCGCAGGACAAAAAAGTGATCCTCGCGGCGGCGGACACCTTCCGCGCGGCCGCCGTGGAACAGCTGGATGTCTGGGCAAAGCGGACGAACACGCCCATTATCCGCCACAAGGAGGGCGCAGACCCGGCGGCGGTGATCTACGATGCCATTGCGGCGGCCAAAGCGCGGGACATCGACATCGTCCTGTGCGACACCGCGGGGCGCTTGCACAACAAAAAAGCGCTCATGGACGAGCTGAGCAAAATCTACCGCGTCATTGAGCGCGAGCTACCCTATGCGGACAAAGAGGTCTTTTTGGTGCTGGACGCCACCACGGGCATGAACGCGGTCAACCAAGCGCGGCTCTTCGGCGAGGCGGCCAGCGTGACGGGCATTGTGCTCACCAAGCTCGACGGCACGGCCAAAGGCGGCGTGGTGCTGGCGATTCGGCGGGAGCTGGGCTTGCCCGTCAAGTTCATCGGTGTGGGCGAGGGCGTGGAGGATCTGCGCCCCTTCGATGCCCAAACCTTCGCGCGGGGACTGTTTGAGGAATGAGGATACAGGTGGGAGGGGTGTAGGGGCGACCCTTGTGGTCGCCCGCCGTTCCGCAGGGGGTAGGGCGCGCCCTACCCCTACACCCTCGCACCTGAATCCTCATTCCTGCATCCTCAATCCTCCCGCCTCCCATGGGCGAACATACCCGCAGGGCGACCACAAGGGTCGCCCCTACGTGTCTAGATCCGTTGTCGTTTTTCAGGAGAAAAACGTGTTTGCCGCAGCATCTAGTCTCTAAAATCTAGCATCTAGCATCCACGGCCAAAGCATTTACTCGACAAACATCAACAAGTGCAAGAAATCGTGATTCATGGCGGCCTTGAACATCTTGTGCTTGGCGGACATGCGACCGACTTTTGTTTTGCGCAGCAATGCTAGTGCGGTCTTACGCAAAACGTTCATGTTCAGCGGCGAGCGCTCCTTGCGCATTCGTGCGCAATCCTCTCCAAAAATGACGTCCAAACACCAGTGCAGCCCATTTTCGATGCCCCAATGCCCGCGCACGGCCCGCGCGAGATGCTTCACATCGGTCAAAGAAGTGAGGAAATACCTAGTTTCTTCGCGGGTCACGCCTTTCTCAGTGACCGTGGATTTCACCGCACCAATCGCCTGCAAACCTGCCCATTTTTCGCACCCATAGAGCCAATCAATTTTCGTTTCGAGAAAATATTCGCGCAATTCCTGCCGCCCATGCCCCATTTCACGCATCGAAAATCGGTTGGAAATCGTCTCGTTTTCGAAATAAAATCGCACATCATCGTGCAAATCTGAATGATTTCCTTTCAGCGCGAGGACGTAATCCGCGCCTTTTTCAACGATTTTTGCAGCAATTTTCGTCTGCGTGCCCATCGCGTCGATCGTGACAACGCTCCCTGAAACGTCGATCATATCCAACAATCGAGGAATCACAGTGATTTCATTCGACTTTTTGTCCACAACAACTTCGCCCAGCACCATCTGATTTTCGCTCACCCATGCCGAAACAACGTGGTACGCTTTGTGTTGCGCACTCCCGCTTCCACAAATCGTTTTTCCGTCAATGGACACTGTTTTCCCTGATAAATCCTTGATTTCTTCGAGGCAACTGTATAACACCGCCGCAAGTTCTGCGGGATCAATTCGCTCCAAAACGCGGCGAAATGTGTCGCCATCTGGGATGCCGCTTGGCAGTTCCAGGAACGTTTTCAGCCACGCATGACGTTCTCTCCCGAACAGCTCCATATCTTCAAAATCCTCGCCGCCGCAAATCGTGCTGCACAGCGAAATTATCAAGATATCCACCAATTTGTGCCGCAAGTTTCCCCATTCTCGCCGCGGATCGTGTACCGCTCGCAATTCCTCTTTCAACCTGTAAACGTCCATCCCTTTACACCCCCAGCACAGTATAACTCTTTTGTGACTGTTTGTAAAGTAAATGCTTTTGCCGTG
>JAISJQ010000060.1 GCA_031261445.1 Oscillospiraceae bacterium
ATGAGCATGTAGCCGGTTGCACAGACTAGGAACAGTGCCATGGCAATGATTTCGTTCATACGCATCACCTCCTTTACAGGAGGCAAGAAGCCAGCCGCTGCCGCTTGGCAGTGCCACCGTTGTAGATTATAGCAGGTTGCGCGAATTTTGTCAATCGCCTGTTGAGAGGGCAGAAGACAGAATTGTGACCGACAATCTGCCTTCTGCTGGAATTGTCAATTGTGCAGCCTATGCTGTGACAATCGCCGCGTCGGACTGGAGGACGAAGCGTTCCACGGCACGCTCGCGCATCACGTTCTTTTGCACCTTGCCGCTGGGTGTCATGGGGAAGGCGTTCATGAACCAGACATAGCGCGGAATTTTGAAGAATGAGATGTGCTGGCGATAGTAGTCGATGATGTTCTCTTCGTCCACTGTGGCCTCCGCGCCTTCGCGCAGAATCACGCAGGCGCACACTTCCTCGCCGTACTTCTTGCTGGGCACGCCGATGACCTGCACGTCCTTGACGAGCGGGTGATGATACAGGCACTCCTCCAGCTCCATGGGGTAGATGTTCTCGCCGCCACGGATGATCATGTCCTTGATGCGCCCGGTGATTTTGTAGTAGCCGTCCTCGTCCACGGTGGCCAAGTCGCCGTAGTGCAACCAGCCGTCTTCGTCGATGGCCTTGGCCGTCGCTTCGGGCATGTTGTAGTAGCCCTTCATGATGTTGTACCCACGCGCGCAGAATTCGCCGATCTGACCGGGGGCTAAGGTCTCGTTGGTTGCGGGATCGACAATCTTGCACTCCACGCCGGGGAAGGCACGCCCCACGGTGGCGCAGCGGTGCTCTTCGCTGTCGTCCGTGCTGGTCATGGTGCAGCCGGGGGAGGACTCCGTTTGTCCAAACACGATGACGACCTCGTGCATGTGCATCTTGCTGTTGACCTCCTGCATGGTCTTCACCGGACAGGGCGAGCCGGCCATGATGCCCGTGCGCATGTGGCGGAAATCATACGTGGCAAAGTCCGGGTGCTCCAGCATGGCGATGAACATGGTGGGCACGCCATGCACGGCGGTACAGCGTTCGCTGACGAGCGCGTCCATCACCTTTTTGGGCTTGAAGAGATCGATAGGCACGAAGGGCGTGCCGTGGGTGATGCAGCTCATGAGCGCCAAGACCATGCCGAAGCAGTGGAAGAACGGCACGGTGATGCACAGCTTGTCTTCGTGCGTGAAGGCCATGCCGTCGCCGATGGTGACGCCGTTGTTGAGGATGTTGTAGTGCGTGAGCATCACGCCCTTGGGGTAGCCGGTTGTGCCGCTGGTGTATTGGATGTTGGCCACCTCGTGGCAGTCGCAGCTGTCGCGGATGATTTCGTAGTCCTTTTGGGGGAAGCTGTGCCCCAAAGAGTACAGCCGCTCCCAGGGGAGCATTCCCACAGGGCACTCGCCCTCGCCGGCATAGATGATGGTGCGCAGGCGGGGGTATTTTTTGCTGCGCAATTGACCGGGCCGGCTGGACTTAATCTCTGGGATCAGCTTGTTGACGATGTCGATATAGCTCGTGCCGTGGAAGCTATCGATCATCACCAACACGTCGGTGTCGGATTGCTTGAGCTGGTAATCCAGCTCGTAGCTCTTGTAGCTGGTGTTGACGGTGATGAGCACGCCGCCCATTTTGGCCGCGCCAAAGAAGGTGAGTAGCCAACAAGGCACGTTCGTGGCCCAGATGCTGATGTGGCTGCCCTTGGCGTGCCCCAGCGCCAAAAAGCCACGGGCGATGATTTCGCATTCGGCGTTGAACTCCGCCCACGTGCGCTTGAAGTTGCGGTCGGTGTAGTTGACCATCACGTCGTCGGGGTACTTTTCGGCCATGTAGGCAATCTGCTGGCCGATGGTGCGGGTCAAGAACTCCTGCGGCACTGCGCCGCTGTAGGGGACGGGCGGTGTCTGCGCGTTGGCAAACAGGACGGTCGTCTCGCTGGACGCGCTGGGGGAACGGTCGGGGATGGATGCCATGAGAAACCTCCAAAAGTTGTGTATACAACAAAACGCCCCCATATCACAAAGATATAGGGGCGTCATATGAGGAGGGAGGAATGAGGAGACGAGGCGGGAGGTGCTCCCCCTAGTTCCTAATGCCTAACACCTAATTAACGCGGTACCACCCTACTTTAGTGCGCTGCCAGCGCACCCTCTGCGCTTCTGATTCGTCTTTGGGGACGAAACAAAAGTCTGGACTGTAACGTATCCGCACGTCGTTCCCTACTGCGATTGTTCAGGAACGCAACTCCAAACCGAGCTATACACACCGTCTTTGGCATCGGCTTACACCATGCACCCGAAGGGGCGCGTGCCGACTCTCTATAGCGCAAAAGGACTGTGTCTTTTGGTTCTTCATCGTCTTTGAGCTGGGGCTATTCTATTGTTATACTATAGTATAGCAGACGGGCGGGGGTTTGTCAAGCTTTTTTCGGCGGGGCGGCACGGAAATCAATTTTGTGTAGGGGCTTTTCTGCGCTCGCCCGTTGATTTTAAGGAAACGCGTAGTTTTAGACAGTGGGTTAGACAGTGGGCGAGCACCCGCAGGGCACAGGCAAAGCTCGCCCCTACAGATTGACCATCACGATGCGTCAAAAAATTCAACAAACAAATTCCCTTGTTTTTTGGATGAAACTGTGCTATACTGTCGTAGTACATAAATAGAAGGAGTGTTTTTCATGATTCAAAAACTCATTGCGTTCTTTTTGTCTTTTTTGCAGCTCTTTGGAATCTCCCTGACCTTTGGCGGGCGGCCAACGGTCAAAGACCCCAAGGACTGCGCCCCCGTTGTGCTCGTCCACGGCTTTGCCGGGTGGGGCGAAGAGGACGGGCTCAGCTCACTGTTTTCGTACTGGGGCTTGACCTCCGGGCAATTGGTGCAAACCATGGCCGACAACGGCTACGAGGGCTATCAGGCCAGCGTGGGCCCGTTTTCTAGCGCGTGGGATCGCGCCTGCGAGCTGTATGCACAGCTGGCCGGTGGCCGCGTGGATTACGGCGAAGCGCACGCCAAAGAGCACGGCCACAATCGCTACGGCCGCAGCTACGAGGCGTTTTTCGATTGGAGTGCGAGCAAAAAAGTCAACCTCATTGGGCACAGCTTTGGCGGCGTAACGGTGCGCTTGTTCGCGCAACTGTGCGTGGAGGGTGCGGCCGCTGAGAGAGCGGCTACCCCCGCCGATCAGCTCTCCCCGCTGTTCAGCGGCACACTGGGCGGACGCGTCAACAGCATCACCACGCTCGCTTCGCCGCATAACGGCGTCACGGGCGGCACAACCAACGACTCGTCGGGCGTGGACTGGAACATCAGCGCCCTGCTGGGCGGCGCACTGGGTAGCTCCCACCTGCTCAGCGCCTTCTATGACCCACAGCTGGATCACTTTGGCATCACCACCCGCCGTGTCAAAATCAGCCAATTGAGCCAGCATTTGGCGCAGTGGCAGAGTTTCACCAAGGGCACGGACAACGCTTCCTATGACCTATCGGTGCACGGCGCGTATCTGCTCAACCAGTTCATCAAGACCCAGCCGGACATCACCTACTTCTCCTACACGGGCAACGCCACCAATCTGGATGCCGCCACGGGGAACTACCTGCCCCAAAACGACATGTTTTTGCCCTTCCTGCCCTTCGCCAAAGCCATCGGCGCACAGACCCCCTTCACTTCGCAAGACGGCATTGTGGTGGACGCCACTTGGCGGCAAAGCGACGGCTTAGTGCCCGTTGTCTCTGGGCTGTATCCCTTTGGGGAAGCGCACCAAACGTTTAACGCGGCGAGCATCCCCGCGGGCATTTGGAACGTCATGCCCACGGAAGAGGGCTGGGATCATCTGGATTTTGTGGGTAGCATTGGTGCGCGGGATCAAGACCGCCTGTTTGCGTTCTACCTAACACATCTGGGCTATCTGACCAACAAATAATGGGCAACATTCAGAAAAATGCGCGAAGTTTATTCGCGCATTTTTCTCTATTGGGGCATAATGGACGACCGCAAAACATAAACTTTGCAAGCGCAGGGTAGAATATTTTCCCATTGACGAGCGCGTGAAAATGTGGTATTCTAAAATCACTATGCAGGTAGCACTGGGAAAAACTGTATTTTTTGTCTAGAAGAGGCAGCTATGATGTATCGGCGAATCGCAACCCCCGTCTTGCTGCTTTTGGCGGCACTGCTTCTGCTTTCTGTGGTGACGCCGACCCACGCCACGCCGGAGGACGACGTCCACACCGTGGACGCGCCGATGGACGTACCTGTGCCGCGCGAGACGCTTGCCCCCACAACCATCCCTGTGCCCAGCACAACCCCCACCACGGACAGTGCCGTCCTAGGCACAGCCGCCACGGTCAGCAGCAGCGCAAGCACACAACCCACGCAAACGCCCAGCACGCTTCTCCCCACAACCATGCCCGTCCCCACAAAACAAGTGACCATCTGTCCCGCCGCGCCGCCGACCAAGTCCGTGGCCGCCACAACCCAAACGCCCAAACCCCTGAAGTCCTCCAACGCCTTGCGTGGCGTATGGATCAACTATATGGAAGTGCCCAAGGCCACGGGCACAAAGAGTGCCTACCAAAAGGCGGCCGACAGCATGTTCGCCGCCCTGCAGAAGGACGGCTACAACGCCGTGTTTGTGCAGGTGCGCCCCTTTGCGGACGCAATTTATCCCAGCAAATATTTCCCGTGGAGTAAGTACTTGACGGGCACGCAGGGCAAAGACCCCGGCTTTGACCCGATGAAGGTACTGGTGGACAGCGCACACGCCCACGGGCTCAAGTTCCACGCATGGCTCAACCCCTTCCGCGTCCTCTCGAGCAGTCAGGACGAAACCACGCTGGCGGAAAACCATCCCGCGCGTGTGTGGCTACGCGATGCCGCCACGGCGGGGCTGGTCGTCAAGACGGCGGGCGGGATCTACTTTAACCCCGCCTCGCCCACGGTGCACCGCCTGGTGAACGACGGCGTGCGCGAAATTCTGGAAAACTATGCCGTGGACGGCATCCACATCGACGACTATTTTTATCCCGCGCAAAACGTGAACATCGACAAAACGCTCTTTGATGCCTACCAAAAAGACGGCGGACAGCTGCCGCTGGCGGATTGGCGGCGTGCAAAAATCAACGCATTCGTGGCGGGGCTCTATAGCACGGTCAAGAACGTTAAACCCGGCGCAGTGTTTTCCATCAGCCCCGGCGGGAATATCCGCCACAACCGCGAGCAGCTCTACGCAGATGCCGCCGTTTGGGCGCAAAATCCGGGCTACGTGGACTTGCTGATTCCGCAGATCTACTTTGGTTTTGAGAACCAGACCATGCCCTTCGCCCGCGTAGCGGAGGAGTGGAACAACATGGTCACCGCGCCGGGCGTGCAGCTGGCGATTGGTCTGGCGGCCTATAAGTCGGGGCGCACAGACAGCGGCGCGGGCACGGGCGCGGCGGAATGGACGCAGTACAACGATATCCTAGCGCGGCAAGCGGCGCTGGCGCAGCAGCTGCGCCCGGGCGTGGGTTTGGTGCTGTATTCCTACGGCTACCTCCACGGCGACCGCCACACAGACGCGGACGCGGCGGAACTGAAGAAGCTGTATCAGGGCAAGATTTGGTAAGTACAATGTACAATTGTCCACTTTCATCACGCCTCATCCTTGATTCTTCGTCCCGCTCTGGTAGGGGCGGATATCATCCGCCCGTGGTCTAGCAGAGGGCAGATTTTTGTAGGGGCGACCCTTGTGGTCGCCCCTGGAGGTGTGAGGGATGAGGGTTCAGAAATGAGGGTTGCGCACCCTACCCCTGTAACCCTCACGCCTGGATCCTCATCCCTCAACCCTCATCAGGGCGACCACAAGGGTCGCCCCTACAATTCAAAAAGAAGACAGAGTTGTCCGCAACTCTGTCTTCTGCCTTCTAGTTTCTGTCCTCTGAACTACGTTAAGAACAACTGCACACAGTGGTTCTGGTAAACGCCGACGGCCAGTTGCTTGAACTGCGAGCCCAGAATGTTGGCGCGGTGTCCGGCCGAGCCCATCCACTGCTGCACGGCAAACTGCGGCGTGTTTTGGGTTGCCCATTGCAGGTTTTCGCCTACGTACTGCCAGCGCACGCCGAAGTCCTCGTAGACGCTGAAGCTACTGCGCCCGTCTGGTCGGGTGTGCGCAAAGAGCGTTATGGTCTCTTTGGCACGCACGAGAGCGGCCTGCCAGAGTGCCTCTGGTGCGCGGGTGAGGGTGGGCAGTCCAGCGTTTGTGCGCTCGATGTTGGTCAGGCGAAAGATCTCGTCGGCGAACTGCGTGTCGTTGCGGATGGCGGTAGTGGCGGCTGTCGCCGCGCGTGTGGTAACGGGCACGGTGGTCGCTGGCTGCTTGATGGGCACGAACGCAGACGTTGTGGGCTGCGTGGTCGTGGTCTGCGGCGGAGTGGTCACCGGGCGCGTGGGTGCTTTTGTGGTTGTGGGCACTGTGGTTGGTGTCTGTTTGGTCGTGGACGCAGTGGTCGCTGCGGGCTCTTGCGCCGTGGTGGGACGCACGGCAGCGGTGGGCGCGGGCACGCCGGGTGTGGTGGTGATGGCCGCCGTAACGCTCTGGGGTTCGGGATCGCTCGCGATACCCGGAAGCGTGGCACACACGCCAACGCTCAAGAGACAGGACACGAGGATGGCCCAGAACTTTCTAGATAGGATAAACATACTTCCTCCGATCTGGCTTCTTTCAGCCATGCACGAAGTATAGCACGTGAAAAACGATATTTTGTGGTGATTTCATGTCGATTTTGCGCGGTTTCTGGCAATGATTGCCCGCGCTGGGATTGGATGGCAGGGGGCAGAAGACAGATTTTCGGTCACAATTCTGACTTCTGCCCTCTGATTTCTGTCCTCTGAACTTGACTTTCCCCATCGTTCGTTGTACAATATATCCAGAAAACAAACGGGGGACAATCATGACAACGCTCTTGCAAAACGCAACGATTTATGACGGCACGGGCGATGCCCCCTTTGTGGGCGATGTGCTGATTGAAGACGACAAAATTGCGCAGGTGGCGCAGGGCGGCATCACCGTGCCAGCGGACAGCGTGATTGACTTACGCGGTCAAAGCGTGGCCGCCGGCTTTATTGACGCGCATTCGCACAACGACTGGTTCGCCGTGAAGACCGATCCTATTCCCTATTTCGAGCCGTTTGTGCGGCAGGGCATCACGGGCTTTGTTACTGGCAACTGCGGATTGTCCCTCATCGGCGCGAAAAAGGACTCCCCCCACCGCGACAAAGTGGGCGCGGGACTGTTTCACAACGATGAATCTATGGGAGAATTTTCCACCGCCAGCGAACTGTTTGACGCGGTGGATCAAAACTCCCCCGTGAACATCGCCGCCTGTGTGGGGCACTGCTCTGTCCGCGCGGGCATTGCGGGCTACGAAAACTGTCCATTGACCCCAGACGAGCTGGACGAAATGCTGCGCACCATGGAAACGGCGCTGGCGGAAGGCGCGTGCGGCGCATCGCTGGGGCTGATGTATGAGCCGGGCATTTACGCGCCCAAAGAAGAGCTCCGCGCCGTGGCGGAACTGATGGAAAAAAAGCAAAAGCCGTTGACGGTGCACGCCCGTGCGCTCTCGTCCGTGTCGCTGGCGTACCCCTCGCCCGTCGGGCGGGCGCACAATCTGTTGGCGCTCGATGAACTGCGCGAGATGTCTAGGGGGCTGAAGCTCAAGCTCCAATATTCCCACGCGATTTTCGTGGGCAGCAAGACGTTCAAAACGCACAGCGAAATGCTGAAAATCTTTGCCGAAATGCGGGCGGAAGGCGTGGACGTTGCCTTTGACCTGTACGCCGAAACGATGGGTGTCTCTGTCATCACCGTCATCGCGCCGCCCTGGTGGCTGTCCATGTCCAAAGCAGAGCGAAACAAGCCGCTCAACAAGCTAAAATTCACTGCGTTGGCGCAGCTTTCCATGCGGCTGTTGGGCTTTGATTTCGGCGACATCCAAATTGCGTATCTGGGCGAGGGCTTGGAGGAATACGAGGGCAAGCGCGTCAGCGAAATTGCGAGGGAAAAGCACATGAAACCGCTGGACGCGTACATCATGCTCTGCGATTTGTCGCACAATCAGGGGCGCGTGAATCAGTACAAATACTCCACGCCCGAAATTCTGCGCACGCTTTCCCGGCACCCGGATGTTTTGTACATGACAGACGCGTGGATTGAGAAAAAAGGTGTGCAGAATCCCGCGGCGTTTGATTGCTTCCCGAAATTTTTGCAGCTCTCTTTGCGCGGCGAGGGCGACAGCATGGCGCAAACGGTGCGCAAAATGAGCGGCGCGGTGGCGGACCGATTCGCCCTGCCCAACAGAGGCTACCTCAAGCCCGGCAACTACGCCGACATCACCGTGTTTGACGAAAACGCCCTGCGCACCGGCGTCCCCGATGCGTTCCGCTCGTTCGGCATTACGCGCGTCTTCATCAACGGCCACGAAGTGTTGACAAACGATGCACTCAACCCCGCCGCCCTGCGCCATGCGGGACGGGCAATGCGAGTGAAAGGAGCATGACCATGACTGAAAAAATCGATAAACTATTCGATGAATGGGAACAACTCTCGATTGATGCAGCAACGGCTGCGGAGTTCCACAAAGCAGACCGATTTTATGAGGACGGGATCGTATGCGATGAGGATTTTAAGAAAGGAAGGCGGGTTCTATTCATCCTGTTAGAAAGCCATAGCGGCAAGAAGGACGTCAAGGGTCGACAAAAATTCTGGTTTCGTGATTGCGTCATGTATCCAGATGAATTTCCAACTGGGTGGAGAGGAAGGCGCTACTTCACCCGTACCTTGTTGATGAAACAAATCATCGAAGACACGGAACCAGAGGAGCAATACTACAATGATGGTAGCAAACGGCTACCGCAAAAGGCATTTGCTCCCTTGCGCGAGGTTGCTTATATGAACATAAATAAAGCAGGCGGCAAAGGCAGTAGCACCCCTTGGCGCGCGCTGAAAAAGTATGTTGACAAATGTCAGTGCATGATCAAACGAGAAATTGAACTGATTCAGCCCAGGTATATTGTGTGTTGCTCTGTTATTGTGTATCGAGAAATATGCAAACTCTTTGGAGAAGACCAACCATGTCCCATCATCAAAATGTGGCATCCAAGTCAGGCTCGTCTTCGAGGACATGGGCGAATCACTGATCGCAAATATGCACAAGAGTTCCAGAAAAGATGGAAGAAGCAAAATGAGGACGCACCTACAGCAAATTAGCTAGGCAAGAAAAGTCGGCATCACGCGCGTCTTCATCAATGGCCACGAAGTGTTGACAAACGATGCACTCAACCCCGCCGCCCTGCGCCATGCGGGGCGGGCAATGCGGGTGGTGTGAGGCGGCACACAGGAGGAACAGCATAACACCAAAATATCAGCTGACGCGAGAACAGGCGGTCTTTCTGGCCAAGCGCAATGTGGTGGATTATATCTACAAAAGCGCAAAGCTGGAGGGCTTGGGGGTGACGTACCCTGACACCGCCGCGATTTTTGTGGGCGCGGACGTGACGGGCGTCAAGGTCGCGGACGTAATCGCCGTGAACAACCTGAAACACGCGTGGCAGTTCCTGCTCGATACCCTTGATGTGCCGCTGGATTTTGCGTATATGTGCCGCCTCAACCAGATTGTGGGCGGCGACAACCTTATTTACAATGCCGGATATCTGCGCAAGCTGCCCGTGTCCATCGGTGGCACATCCTGGCGGCCAGATTTGCCAGAGGAAGAGAGCGTGAAAAGAGAACTGAACGCGCTGGAACAGCTTCCAAACGCGACAGAGCGTGCCATCGCCACCATGCTGTATATGATACGCGGTCAATTCTTCTTGGACGGCAACAAACGCACCGCCATGTTGGCCGCCAACCGTGTCATGATTGCCAGCGGACAGGGCGTGCTTTCCGTGCCCGTAGAACAAACGCAGGCGTTTGCGCACTTGCTGGTGGCGTTCTATGAAAGCAATGAACCAGAAGAAATCAGTGCGTTTGTGTATGCGCAGTGCATTGATGGGTTGGCGTTGTAGCGCAGACTAAAACCGTCCAGTACACGCAGGCATGTACTGGACGGTTTTTCCCCACTCACTTTTTCTTCCGCTTCTTCTTTTTGCCCTGTTTTTTGGCGGGTGTGCTCTTTTTGACAGGGGCAAAGAAGGTTTTCGTTGTCTCCTCCACGGCCATGAGCGTGTGCACAATCTGGCGATGCCACAGCGCGGCGCGGGGACGCACCACGAAGAACCACAGCGCCGAGAGCACCACGAACACCAGCACGCACCACTGCACCGAATAAATATTTAGCCATTCATACGGGTAGCCCTTGAGCACCGGCTCGCGAATGTATTCTTCCAAAAAGCGGATGAGACCCACGCCGCAACAAATCACGGGCGCAACATGCCCCGGCTTATACTTTTTCGAATACAGGAGGAACAGACAGCCCGCCAGAAACGCCGCAAAGACCCATGCGGCATCAAGCACTTGTATCCGCGAGACTTCAACAACGTGACCAGCTCGCCCAGTGGTGTACGTCCAAAAATGCAGCTCGCCCAGCCCCGCGCAACAGCCCGCGCCCGCACAGCGCAGTTTGCCCACCGCGAGCGTCAGCGTGAAAAACAGCGCGATCCAGTCCGCCGTATAGGCAATGTGGCGACTGATGAGGAACGTGCCGAGCATCACCAGCGCACCGGGGATCGCCCACAGCAAGGCTTCCGCCAAAACCACCGCTAGGTGACTGCCCGTATCCAGCCATCGGTAAGACCAGGGGATCAGCTGGCTATAGATGAGCAGTGTCGCAAGGTCACTAGCGAACAAAAACAGGATGATCCGCGCCGGGCGCAGAACTTTCCCCGTCTCTTCGTTTGGCATAAACAGGGCGATAATTTTGCCAAAGATGCCCTTGGGCGGCCGCCCCGCGAAAAAAACCGGCGTGTCGTCCGTGTACTGACGCGCCAGTCGGTTGGCTCTTTTGGAGGAAAGAACGAAAAACAGCAGCACATTCATGACGGCAATGCCCAGACACATGAGCTGTTCTTTGTCCACCATGCGCACAAAGCTACTGTGTTCCAGTAACCAGTTATAGATATCTGACATTATTTGTCTCCAAAATATAGGTTTTTCCAGCAGGCAACCCTGCAAACAATTGTTCTTTGTTAATTGTTAATTGAAAATTGCGCACCGCGCATCTAGATTATAGCATCTATCCAACTGCCTGTCAAGCCAGCGGCGTGGCGGCCACGGCGCAGACTGTGTCCGCGAAGGCGTTGCAAGCGGCGCGGCAGGCGGCCTGATCGCCTGTGAGGAGTGCACCGGCAAAGTTCGTTTCGCTCGGCGGCCCCCAGAATGCGCATAAGCGCACATCGGCGGCCTTGAGCGCGGCATCCAACCCAGCCATGGCTTCCAGCGGCGGCGCGATGAGATACGCCAGCGGTGCACCCATGGGCAAATTTGCCACGCTCGAAAGATACGTCCCGCTGGCGGCAATGCAGTGGGCAAAATAGCACACCGTGTCCGCCTCGTTGGCGGAATAAAACGCGGCTTCATCCGCGACAACGAACAGCGCGGCATCCAAACCCGCGCGGACTTCGTCCGGACTTTCCCCCGCCAGCACGCCAAAAAATTCCCCCGCCAACGCCGTGCTGGCGTTGCCCGCCCCGGCGTATAGGCTTTTGGCGTACAGCACGCGCACGCCGGCTTTTTTGGTCGCTTCGTCCAGTGCGGCGTAGGCCACGTCGTCGCTGTCGCAGGTAAAAAAGCCCAGCGCCCGCTCGCTACCGTCGGTTTTTGCGCCCAGCGCGGCCAAAAACGCCGCATCCGCGTTGGGCAGAATGCGCGTGGCCAAAACATGCGCTGGAATGCGGTCACCGATCATGGTTGCTCCTTTCCTATGTAGGGGCGGCAATCTGCCGCCCGTTGATCCCCGCCAACACTTCATTCTCAGCGGGCGCGCAGGGGCGCGCGCCCCTACAGCGGGGTGTCTGCTGTCCTTACGGGCGGCAGATTGCCGCCCCTACAAAATTGTACATTGTTCATTGCGCTTCCGCCTCAATTTCTGGCAATTCGTCCAGCGATTCCAGACAGAAGCAGCGCAGGAAATCCGGCGTTGTGCCGTAGGTCAGGGGTCTGCCGGGGAGATCCAGCCGCCCCTTTTCCTCCACCAAACCGCGCTGGCAGAGCGTGTTCACCACGCCCGCGCAGTCCACTCCCCGCACCTGCTCACAATAGCTTTTGGTGATGGGCTGGTGGTAGGCGATGATGGCCAGCACCTCAAAGGCGGCCGCGCTCAGGGGCACGTTGCGCTTGATTTCCAGCGTTTCGCGCACGGCGGGGGCGTAATCCGGCTTGGCGCACAGCTGCCACGCGTCCCCCAGATGGAGCAGGCAGATCCCCCGCTCGGGCGTGTCCAGCCGCGCTTGCAGGGTCTCCAGCGCGGCCAGTGCGCCGTCTCTGGAGCACTGCAACGCGCCCGCCACGCGCTTGACTGTCAGCGGTTCACCCGCCGTGAACAAAATGGCTTCCAGCGCGGCCAGCAGGTTGTCGTCCGCCAACGGCGAGCGCACACGCGGCGCACCTAGTGGCTCGCCCTGCACGGGCTCTGCCGCCGTGTCCAAACCATCCAGCGTTTCGTCATTCAAATGCGCCATCGTCGACCCACTCTTTCTTTAGCAGTGTGATGTTTTCCTGCCCGATTTCGCCGTCCACGAGCACGTTGCGGCTTTTCAGGAGCGCCAGAATCGCCAAAAACGTGGCGACCAGCTCGGAGCGACTGGTGGACGTGCGGAACAGCTTGGCCAGCAGCGCGTGCCCCGCTTCGCTCAACAACGCCAGCAACGCACTGGCTCGCGCCCCCACGGAGAAAATCTTGTGCGCCAAAATGCCGCTGAACGCCTGCGCCGGGGGCGGCAACTTACGCTTTTTGCGTCCCACCGCCGCCCAGTACCAGCGCAGCAGCTCGTCGGGCTCATGCAGGCGGGTGTAGGTCATGTCGGCCACGGTCATGGGTTCGCCCGCGCGGGGGAGATAGTCAAAGCCACCCGCGGCGGCACGCAGTTTCCCCGCCAGCAGTTGGCAATCGCGGTAGCCCAGAATCTCTTCACGCAGCGCGTTGGTCAGATCCTCCAGCTCATCCTGCCGCGGGAGGAGGGTGAGCGATTTGATGTGCACCAGTCGGGCGGCCATCTCTAAAAAGCTGCTGGCCACGTCCAAATCCTCGTCCCGCGCCTGCTGCACAAACGCCATGTACTGCCCGATGAGCTCCAGAATCGGCACGTCCAGAATATCCACCTTGTGGCGGCTCACAAGATAGACCAATAAATCCAGCGGCCCGGTGAAGTCGCCAAGAGTATATTCGGGGGCGGTGGTGGTCATGCGCGTCCTTTTTTGCTACTTGTCCCTGTGCCGCAATTATAGCAGGTTCGGCAAACGATGTCAAATGCTAGCATCTAGCCTCTAACATCTAGTCTCTAGCATTTGACTTCTCGCCCGAAAAAGCCTATAATTAGGCGCATAAAGAAAAAATCGGAGATGTTTGTGTCCAAAACCCTGTTTGCCGCGCTGGTCGGCTGTCCCAACGTGGGCAAAAGTTCCCTGCTCAACCGCCTGATGGGCACGAAGCTGGCCATTGTGTCGCCCAAACCCCAGACCACACGCGCCAAAATCATGGGCGTGCACACGCGGGGCGAGACGCAGTTTGTCTTCAGCGACACTCCCGGCCTGCACCGCCCCAAAACGCTTTTGGGCGAGAACATGGTCAAGGCCGTGGGCGCGGGGATGGAGGGCGGCGACCTGGCCGTGCTGGTGGTCGAGCCCCGGGGCGACGTGCGCCCCGCCGAGCAAGAACTGCTGGAAAAGTGCCGAAAAATGCAGCTTCCGGTCATCCTCGCGGTGAACAAAATCGACACGCTCGACAGCAAGGCCGCCGTGCTCAGTCGCTTTGCGCAGTTTGCGCCGCTGTATGATTTCGCCGCCCTGCTCCCCGTGAGCGCGGTGAAAAACGACGGTGTGGACGCACTTTTTGCCGAGCTGGAAAGTCATGCCGTGGAAAGTCCGCACTTTTTCCCCGACGACACCCTCACCGATCAGCCCGAGCGCGTTCTTGCGGCGGAGATCATCCGCGAAAAGCTGCTCATGTATCTGCAACAGGAAGTCCCGCACGAGACGGCGGTGCTGGTGGAGGAATGGGAGGAGCGCGCGGACGGTTTGCTGTCCATCAGCGCGGCGATCTATTGTGGCAAGGCGCGGCACAAGGGCATGATTTTGGGCAAGGGCGGGCAGACGCTGAAAAAAATCTCCACCGCCGCCCGCGCGGATCTGGAGCGATTTTTTGATGGCAAGGTCTATCTGCGCTGCTTCGTAAAATCCCGCGAAGGCTGGCAAAACAGCGCGGGGACACTGAAAGAACTAGGACTTTGATACAATGGACAATTGTCTTTAGGTAATAGTGAATAGGTGTTGGGCTATTGAGGTGTGCCTGTAGGGGCGGCAACCTGCCGCCCGGTGAGTTTGTGGGAATCAGCGGGCGACCGGGGACGGTCGCCCCTACATCTAACACAAAATATCCACACCCCTCTTTCGCCGCGCTTGTTTTTTTATCCGATCTGTGGTACAATCTATCCCAACATCTAGCATCTAGCATAGGAGGCATTCTCTTTGAACGAGACAGCGGCACGCGCGTTGATTTGCGAGGTTGGGCAGAAGCTCTGGCAACAGGGCTGGGTGGCCGCCAACGATGGCAATATCAGCGTAAAACTGGCGGCGGATCGCTTTTTGGCGACGCCCACGGGCGTGAGCAAATCGCTCCTCACGCCAGAGATGCTCTTGTTGGTGGACGCCACGGGACAGCCCTGCGCGGGCTCTGTGGGGCATCCGAGCAGCGAAATCAAAATGCACATGAAGTGCTACGAACTGCGCGAGGACGTGGGTGCGGTCGTCCATGCGCATCCCCCGGCGGCCACGGGTTTTGCGGTGGCCGGCCTGCCGCTGGATGGCTACAACATGATTGAGACCGTGGTCACGCTGGGTAGCGTCCCCCTCACGCCCTACGGCACGCCCAGCACCGAGGAAGTGCCCGCGGCCATCGCGCCGTTTTTGGCGGATCATGACGCGCTGCTGCTGGAAAACCATGGTGCGCTCACCGTGGGCGCGGACTTGATGACCGCCTATTACCGCATGGAAACGCTGGAGCTGTGGGCAAAGATTAGCCTCAATGCCCGTTTGCTCGGCGGCGCGAAGGAGCTCAGCCGCGAGAACATCGACAAGTTGCTAGTCCTGCGCAAACACTATTACAAAGTCAGCGGCCGCCATCCCGGCTACAAAAAATATACATGAGCGGGCACGCGGCGGTGACGGTTCTCCCCATTGACCTTGGCGCATCGAGCGGCAGGGTGATGTGCGCTACGCTGGAAAACGAGCGCATCACGCTGCGCGAAGTGCACCGCTTTGCCAATGCGCCCGTGCGGCTGGACGAGCAATGGTGTTGGGACGCGCCGCGTTTGCTCTCCGAAATCAAACAGGGCATTGCGCTGGCGGCGGAAACGAGTGATTTTGCCAGCATCGGCATCGACACTTGGGGCGTTGACTTTGCGCTGGTGGATCTCGCGCAGGAACGCTTCAGTCCGCCCGTCTCTTACCGTGACGCACGCACGCAGGGCACGCGCACGCAGGTAGCGGCGCTGATTCCCGAAAAGGAACTCTTTGCGCACAGCGGCGTGCAACCTATGGAGATCAACACGCTCTATCAGCTCTTTGCGCTGCGGCAGAGCCACCCGGCCCTCTTTGACGACCCGACCGACCGCGCGATGCTACTGATGCCGGACTTTTTCGGTTGGTTGCTCACGGGGCGCACCGCGGCGGAACTGAGCATCGCTTCCACCACGGGGCTGCTGGATATCGTGCAGAAAAATTGGGACGTGGACTTGCTCGCGCAGCTGGGTATTCCGCAAGCATGGTTTCCGCTCATTGTCCCCTCTGGCACGGTGCTGGGCGACCTGAAGCCGTCACTTTGCGCGGAAATGGGCATCGCCCCCAAACCCGTCATCTCTGTTTTGGGGCACGATACCGCCAGCGCGGTGCTGGCCGTGCCCGCGCAGGAAGAGCCGTTCCTGTTCATCAGCTGCGGCACGTGGAGCATCGTGGGCACGGAGCAAGCCGCCCCCGTGCGTAGCGAGGAGGCCGCCGCGTTGGGGCTGACGAATGAGCTGGGTTTTGGCGGCAAGGCGGAGCTGCTGCAAAACATTGTGGGGCTATGGTTGTTGCAGGAGACGCGCCGCTGTTTTGCCCAGCGGGACGGCACTGCGCCCAGCTTCAAGGAGCTGGCGGACTGGGCGCAGAGTGCGCCGCCCTTTGCGTTTTTGATTGACCCGAACGCGCCCGAATTCATGCCGCCGGGGGATATGCCCGCCCGCATTCGGGCTTGGTGTCGCGCATCGGGGCAGGGTGCGCCAGAGAGCGATGCGCAGCTGCTACGCTGCATTTATGACAGCCTTGCGCTCCAATACCGCGCGGCGGCGGAAGGGCTGGAGACGCTCACGGATCAGCACTTTGCCACGGCGTACATGGTGGGCGGCGGAGCGCAGTCCGCCCTGCTGTGCCGCTTAACGGCCGCCGCGCTGGCGCGTCCCTTGGTCGCCGGGCCCTTCGAGGCCACGGCGCTGGGCAACGCCGCCTTGCAACTGATGACGCTGGGGCATCTGCGCTCCGCCGCCCACGCCCGCGCGGTCATCCGCGAGAGCTTCGCGCTGCAAACCTACGCCCCCGAACCCACCCTAACCCAGCAGGCAGAAGATGCCTACGCGCGTTTTTGCGGCCTATGCAAAGCAGAGAACAACCTGTAGGGGCGGCAACCTGCCGCCCGCTGACGTGCACAGAAAAATCACAATAAGGAAGTGTCCCATGGAAACAAGAGTGTACCCCAAAATCGGCATCCGCCCGGCCATTGATGGCCGCTGGGGCGGCGTGCGGGAGAGTCTGGAAGCCAAAACGCGGCGCATGGCGGAAGCGGCGGCGGCGTTGATTCAAGAAACCCTGCGCTATCCGGACGGCACGCCCGTGCAGTGCGTCATCTTCAGCGGCAGCATTGGCGGCGGCGCGGAGGCCGCGCGTTGCGAAAACGAGTTCGCAACCCAAAATGTGGTGGCGACCCTCACCGTCACCCCCTGCTGGTGCTATGGCTCTGAGACCTTCGACATGAACCCCAGCACCATCAAGGCGGTGTGGGGCTTCAACGGCACGGAGCGTCCCGGCGCGGTGTATTTGGCGGCGGTGATGGCGGCGTATGCGCAAAAGGGGCTGCCCGCGTTCAGCATTTACGGGCACGATGTGCAGGATATGGACGACGATAGCATCCCGGCGGACGTGCGCGAAAAGCTGCTGAGCTTTGCCAAATGCGCCGTGGCGGTGGGGTGGATGCGCGGGCACGCGTATGTCAATCTGGGCGGTGTCTCCATGGGCATTGCGGGCAGCTATTGCAACGACAGCTTCTTCCAAAAATATTTGGGGCTACGTGCCGAATGGGTGGATCTGACAGAGATTTTGCGCCGCATGAAGCTGGAGATCTACGACAAAACGGAAGCGGCGAAGGCGCTGGCGTGGACCCAGGCGCACTGCAAAGAGGGCTACGACAAAAACGCCGGGAAGGCGCTCCCAGAAATCATCCGCAAGTCAAAGGTCGTGCCGCCAGAAGAGGACTGGGCGTTCATCGCCAAATTCACTGTGATTGTGCGCGACATTCTCTTTGGCAACCCCGCGCTGGACGCGCTGGGCTGGCACGAGGAAGCGCTGGGCAAAAACGCGGCGGCAGGTGGCTTTCAGGGGCAGCGCAACTGGACGGACTGGCTGCCCAACGGCGACTTCACGGAGGCGATTTTGGCCTCCACCTTCGACTGGAACGGCGCGAAAGAGCCCACGGCCTTTGCCACGGAAAACGACACCCTCAACGGCGCGGCGATGCTGCTGGGCAAGCTGGTGTCCGACACCGCCCCGTGTTTTCACGATGTGCGCACCTATTGGAGTCCAGAGGCTGTAGGGCGCGTGAGTGGACGTGCACCCGAAGGCACGGCAAAGGATGGGTTTATTCACCTGATCAATTCCGGCGCGACAGCGCTGGACGGCACGGGCGCGGCCAAAAACGCCGCTGGCGCGGGCTGCATGAAGCCTTGGTGGGAGATGCAGGAGGCGGACATCGCCGCGTGTCTTGCCGCCACGGACTGGTGTCGCGCGGATTACGAGTACTTCCGCGGCGGCGGGTTTTCCAGCCACTTCAAAAACATCGCGCCCATGCCCGTGACGCTGCTGCGCGTGAACATCCTAGACGGTGTTGGACCCGTGCTACAGCTGGCGGAAGGGCACACGGTGCTGCTGGACGATGAGACGCACAAGCTACTCGATGAGCGCACGGATCGCACATGGCCGACCACATGGTTTGTGCCCACGCTCACGGGGGAAGGCGCGTTCACGGATGTGTACGGCGTGATGGCCGCGTGGGGCGCGAACCATGGCGTGACGGTCTATGGCCACGTGGGCGATAAACTCCTCACGCTGGCCAGTATGCTGCGCATCCCGGTGTCGCTGCACAACGTCGCCGCCGCGCGGATCTTCCGCCCCCACGTGTGGGCGGCCTACGGCACGCAGAACCCAGAGAGCGCCGACTACCGCGCCTGCGCCGCGTTCGGCGCGTTGTATGGCTGATGGGACAGGCACAGCTATCGAAACGGACAGTGCGCCTGTGAGAAGGCAGATGTCAGAGGGCAGAAGACAGATTCACGGGGCATTTCTGCCCTCTGCCAAACCAGCGGGTGAGCAGAGAAAAGCCCCTATAAATCTCTGGAAACATTAGATTTGCGCCAAAGCGCTTGACAAATGTATGCACATTGGCTATAATATACTCGCGAGTAGCAAACTCGTGAGTATATTATGAGGTGATACGATGTTCGTCGGACGAGAGAATGAATTGGGCAAGCTCAACGAGATGTACCAAAGCGATCGCTTTGAATTTGCGGTGATTTACGGCCGACGGCGCGTCGGCAAGACGACGTTGATTCGCGAATTTATGCGGGGCAAGCGCGTGATTTTCTTTGCCGCAAGCGAAAGCACGGCGCGGGACAACCTCATTTCCCTCAGTCGGCAAATTGGCGGCAAGAATACCGCCCCCGTGTTTGCCGACTTTGAAAGCGCACTGACTGAAATTTTCGACAGGGCCGAGAAAGAGCGACTGGTGCTCGTGATTGATGAGTACCCCTATCTGGCCGGGAGTTCTCGCGGCATCTCTTCTGTGCTGCAAATCCTCATCGATCACCGAAAAGAGACATCAAAACTCATGCTCGTCCTGTGCGGATCGAGCATGAGCTTCATGCAGGAACAGGTTCTCGGCGCACAAAGTCCGCTTTACGGCCGCCGAACGGCGCAACTGCGCATCCTGCCGTTCACGTTCTTTGACGCGCTCCCATTTTTCAGCGGTTTTGACGCTGTCCAAAAAGCGGAGCTTTACGGCTGCACGGGCGGGATTCCAGAATACCTAAACAAAATAAATCCCCAAAAATCGGTCGGCGAAAACATCATCGATTTGTTTCTCACGCCGTCTGGACACTTTTTTGAAGAGCCCGCCAATCTGCTCAAGCAGGAGTTGCGCGAACCGGCAACCTATAACGCGATCATTGAGGCCATTGCCCATGGCGCGTCACGCCTGAATGAAATTGCCACAAAAACGGGCATCGAAAGCAACAAATGCGCCAAATATTTGCTCTCGCTCATTGCCTTGGGGCTCGTCAGCAAGGAGTACCCCTATGGTGAAACGGGCGGCAGGCGCGGGATTTATCGCTTGGACGACCCCATGTTCAAGTTTTGGTATCGTTTCGTGTTCCCAAATTTGAGCGCGGTGGTCAATGGATTGGGCGGTATCGTCTATCAAAGCGAAGTCGCCCCGCAGTTGAACGCGTATATGGGCTTTGTTTTTGAAGATATCTGCAAGCAGTTTCTGTTTCTGCTTGCCAAAAAAGAAGCGTTGCCTTTTGGGGCGACCAGCTTCGGGCGGTGGTGGGGGACAAATCCCAAAACGAAAACGCAGGAAGAAATCGACCTGATGTCCGCTGCGCACAAGGACGCGCTGTTCGCAGAGTGCAAATGGATCAACGCCGCTGTCTCCGAAAAAGTTTACGCAACGTTAAAAAGGCGTAGCGAACTTTTTCCGCACGCGCATAAGCACTTCTATCTTTTCGCAAAAACTCTGTTCGATGCCCCACTGCGAAAGCACCAAGGCGTGCGCTTGTTTACGGTGGACGAAATGATCCAATGGCACGAAAAAACGTCCCGTTAGGGGCGGTTCAAACTAGCGTGCCGCGCAGCGCTTCGCCCACTTCGTGAAAGCCGCACTTGCTGTAGAATCCACGGTTGTGCGCCGCGCACAGGAGCTCGGCCACGGGGCGGTTTGCGTGGCCGAGCGCTTCCCGCACCACGGCGATGCCCAGTCCCTGCCCCCGCGCCGCTTCCCGCACGGCCACACTGCCCAAAAATGCTCTGGATGCCGTGCGTGCGCAGACCTGCGCGGTGGCCAGCAGTTCCGTGCCCTGATAGAGCGCGAACACATCGCCCACCCCCAGCCGTTGGCGGCGGCCGAGGGTGCTCAACCATGCGCCATACTCCATCGGCAGGTCGCGGAAACCCGCCGTGCGCAGGAGCGCGTATACGTCCCGCAGCTGCTCGTCCGTCAGGGACGGGGCGGATTGAGAGGCCGGCGGTGGGACAATCTGCTGGATATATTGGTGCTCCCGAACGGTCAGCGCCAACTGGGCGGCGAGGGCAACAGTGCAGTGGATCTCCTGCACCGCAAACTGCGCCAGAAATGCTCGCAGTTCTGGTTTGTCCACGGCGGGCGTGGCACTGATGGTCACGCGGCTGTCGATGAATCCCAACGCGGCGGTGCACTGCCCGCCGCTCTGCTGCAGCCAAAACGGCGTATCCAGCGGGGAGGGCGTGTGGATGCACCAGCCCGCGTAGATCTGCGCACCCAACACGTCCGCATCGCACGCCGCGGCGAACTGCGCCGGCGTGAAGTCGGCGGTCATCACAGGAGTGCCTGCACCACTGCGGCGGTCAGATTGCGCACGGCGGTCAGGTCGTCTAGGTCGATTTGCCCCAGCGGCGCATGCAAGTAACGACAGGGCACGGAGAGTGCCAGCGTGCGCACGCCCGCGCGGGATTTGTGCACGGCGGCGGCATCATTGCCCCCGGCCACGAGGGTCTTGACCTGCGCCGGGATGCCCTGTTCGGCGGCGACACGCTGCGCCAGCGCGAAGAGCTCTTTGTCATAAATCGTGCCGTTGTCCATGAACGAAAGCACCGCGCCGTCGCCCAAATGGCAGACTTTTTTGCCCTCGGGCACGCTGGGCAGGTCGGCCGCCGTGGTGCATTCCAGCACGAGGGCGACCTTGGGCGCGAGGGCGTAGGCCGCCGTAGCCGCGCCGCGCGTGCCCACTTCCTCCTGCACGGTGAAGGCCGCGTCCACGGGCAAGTCGGTGTGGAGCAGCAAGTCCAGCAGCACGGCACAGCCCGCCCGATCGTCCAGCGCGGGGGAGAGGACGCGCGTGCCCGCCTGCGTCCACGAACGGGCGAAGGTCACCGCGTCGCCGAGCTGCACGCGCTCCGCCGCGTCCGCACGGGAGGTCGCGCCGATGTCCAGATACAGCGCGTCTTCCTGCGGCACTTTCTCTTTCGCGTCGGCATCCAACAGGTGCACAGGCTTAACACCGAACACGCCCACGCGTTCGCCCACCTGCCCACGCGCCCCCAGCGCGGCGGCGGGATCGATCCCGCCCACGGCCGCTACGCGCAAAAAACCGTCGGGGGTGATGTGGCGCACCAAATAGCCGACCTCGTCCATGTGGGCGAACAGGGCGATTTTCCGCCCGCCCGCGCGGCGCACCAGCACATTGCCCAGCGCGTCCACTTCGTAGGGAACACCCGCCCCCGCCAGTGCCGCCGTGATATGCCCACGCACGGCGTCCTCCCGCCCGGAAGTGCCCGGCAGAGCGCATAATTCACGCAAAAACTCCAGCATTTTTCTCCCAGCAATCCAATCAATTTACGCAAAAGCCAGCAATCTTTCTGCGCATATTATAGCGTATTTTTCGGGGGATTGCAAGGGGGTGGAAGAGAACTGCGCTGCTTTTCAGAAACTCGATTTGTTGAGATATAGAGAATTCATTCACCCCGTAGGGCGTGATATAGGACATCGGCGGTGAATTTTTGGGCGACGCCTAACACGAAGGTATACACTTCGCGCATAGCGCGTTTGAATTTTTCAGCTTTAGGCTTGGATTGCGCGTTTGGCGTAGTTTCTGCCTCAAACTTGGCCTCACGCGTGGCAACGAGCAACGCATCAACTTTTTTCTGCAGATCATATATATCGCCGATTGCCGCATCCCAATCGCAATTGCCAGACTGCACGTTGACCATATCCCCGAATTTTGCGTGATCGCCCGTCGCAAGTTGCATTGATCCCACCGAACCAAACGTTAGGGTATCGTGTGAATCGCGTTCATCAATTCTCGATCCACCCGTTGCAATGTTACTATTTTTGGCACTTTTCTTTGAACCGAACATAGTAGATACCTCACTAATATGCAATCGGCTCGCGGATGTCTGGCTGCTCATCCAATTCATCTTCACCGAATTTTACTTCGCTTTTGCTAACCGCTGTGAATTTTTTCACAATATCGCCAAACGTTGGGTTGTCGCCCGTTGCCATCTGCATATTTTCGACCTGCTGAATGTGGATGGAAACAGAACCTTTAATGCGCTCTTTGAATGCATCGTTGATTTTTCCCGCAAATTCAATCAAGCCTTGCTTATGCGTTGACGGAATAATGAAATTGAAAGCCGAATTGAGTTCGAGGTAAAGCCCATATGTTTTGTTGATTGTGCGCCTGTAGATATCCCACGCGAGCAGCAAGAAGCCCGCAATGATGATCAAGATCGAAAACCAGCCCGCCCCTCCGCGGCTAGGGCGATCACCAGAGAGTTCATAATACAGTAGTGCAACATCGCTGTTCTCAACCATGCTGCGATAAACAAATGTGACCACGATGAGCGCGAGCGGAAGCCAAAACTGCCCCCACGCTCGTGGCAATTTTTCCACGTGGCATCGCGTGATGTTCGCGATTTGGTAGTGCTCACCCTCGTAGGTGAGAACGTTGTTGTCCAACAGATACTGCGAGTTCTTTTGCTTGACGATTTTACTCTTTGCCATGACGATTTACCTCTATGTTTCAATGAATTTTGACAGGTATATTTTACCCCCCCCCCCGAAAAGTCAATACCCAGAGCGTGGAAATTTGTCACTTTTGGTCGATTTCCATTCCAACACTAGACAAAGCAAACAAAATGTGCTATACTATTAACTAGGGTAGTATTACCCACCCATATGGGGTCGAAAGGATTTCGACGGGGAATGTGCCCCTAGCGTAAGCGAGCCGAGTGGCGGAAACTCGTTAATCAGCCGCGTCTTTAAGAAGAAACGACAGTAAACCTCTTCTAAAAGCTGCTTAAGCACAGCGCTTAGCAGCCGTCTAGGCCCGGGAACTGCGACCGGGCTGTCGGGCGTCAATTAGCAGTGCACGTGAACGGGGCAGCGCCGCATAACCCGTCATGCATCATGTGGCTACCAACGCGACCAGCCCGCCGATCGGCGGATCGCGGAGGAAATGCAAACGATCGGCTACGCTCGTAGAAAACCTAGGAAACCGTTTTTCGGACGCGGGTTCGATTCCCGCCGACTCCACCAGAATGCTTTGACGAAAAAGATGCACACGCTTGAAACCCGCTGAAACAGTGGGTTTTTTGCGTGTTAGAGGGTCGATTTTTGCATGGTATAAAAAATGCTGCAAAAAGCCCAAAATCGCCAACAGTAGAGAATCGAACTCACGTGAACGAAAAAACAGCGAAAACTTGAAAAACAGAATCCACACCAACCAAACGCCGTCAGCAATCCAATGCTGGCGGCGTTTTCTATTTCTAAGGAAAGGAAATCACCCATATGAGAAACATCCGCTTTTTCGAAATCTGCGCGGGGCTGGGGGCGTTCCGCTCAGGGTTCGCGCTCGCTGGCGGCTTCGAGCCAGTCGGCTGGTGCGAGATAGACAAGACGGCGCAGGCCGCCTACCGCGCCCTCTACAACACAGAAAAGGAGTTTTTTCACGATGACGCCAGAACACTTGATCCAAACGACCTTCCAGATTTTGACCTCCTTGTCGGCGGCATACCCTGCCAGTCGTGGTCAGCCGCTGGAAAAAAGCGTGGCTTTGCCGACGAGCGCGGCCAGCTTTTCTTTGACTTTGCCCGCATTCTTGAAAAAAGGCAGCCTGCGCTTTTTTGCCTTGAAAATGTTCCCGCGCTCCTTCGGGCAGACGGCGGGCGGGCGTTTGCAACCATGCTCCGCCGAATTTCTAAGCTGGGGTATCATGTCCAGTGGCAATGTGTTGACGGCGCGGCTTATCTCCCGCAAAAACGAGTGCGGCTGTTCGTTGTCGGATGTCTTGATGCCCGACTGCTCGGAAAAGTATTTCCTATCGGACTCGGCGGCGGCCAAGCTCTTAGAAAAAATATAGGCGGCGGTTCGGCGAAAACGGGCATGTACTTCATCGACATGAATTCGATGCCCAAACTCACCGAACAAGCTCGCTGTATCACCGCCCGCTACGATGCTGGCGTCGGCAAACGCAAAGGTGAGCGGTCGGGCGTGTTGATCGAGGAATCGGGCACGTATCCATGCATCAACCCCACAAAAGAACACATTTGGCAAGGCAGGAGAATCCGTGCAAACGGTGCGCCTGCCTTTTGCATCACGGCGCAAGACAAGCACGGCGTCCTCCACCACGGCCGCGTGCGGCGGCTTTGCCCGCAGGAGGTGTTTCGCCTGATGGGCTTTACGGACGCGCAATTTGCCAAGGTGCAGGCAGTGGTGAAAAGCGATGCGGCGCTGTACAAACTCGGCGGCAACTCGATCATCGTCGATGTCTGCGCTGATTTGGGTGCCAAGCTGCGCGCCGCCTGTGACGAGATCCAATTATTTGAAAGCGAGGGCTAAAACATGCCAAACAACATCACAAACAAACTCAATATCATCTGCGACGAGGAGCGCCGCCGCGAAATTCTGGAGGCCATCAAGCTGGAGAAACACGGCTTGGGCAGCATTGACTTTGAGAAAATCATACCCATGCCTGAGGACATTTTTCGCGGCGATATCACCTTCGGTGACTTCCAAAACCGTCCCACCGACAATTGGTACGACTGGTCAATCGCCAACTGGGGAACGAAATGGAACAGCTATGGCTATGAAGATTTCACTGATTACGACGGCGGCAGTGAAATCCAGTTCCACACCGCGTGGAGCAGCCCAGAACCCGTGATGCAACGGCTGTCTGAGATGTATCCCGACGTGCAATTTCAGCACCAGTGGGCGGACGAGGACATCGGGCACAACGTGGGCGAGATCACCTACGAGGGCGGCGAGCAGGTCGCATACGACGTGCCGACGGGTGGCTCCAAAGAGGCGTATGAAATGGCGGCGGAGATTTTGGAGATGCCGCTCTCAGAATTTGGTCTCTACTATTCCGAAGACACGGGCAGCTATGTGTACCACGAGCAGGAAAAGCAGCTGCCAGACTGCCCGCTCATCGGTGCGGACGGCAACATTTTCAACGTGATGGGCATCGCGACCCGAACGCTGAAAGACAACGGTCTGCGGGCGGAAGCCGCTGAGATGCGCGAGCGCGTCACGACCTCTGGGAACTATGACGAGGCGCTGGGCATTATCATGGAGTGCGTCACGCCCGTGTCCGTGGGCGGCGAGGAGGATTTGGACGAAGATCAGGGCATGACCATGTAACAACAAAAAATCAAGCGGAGTCGTTTTGTGTGTGAAAACATGAGGCGGCTCTTTGTTTTTGCACACTTTTCCTTCGCGGAAAGGATGTGAGCGTATCAACAGTTTTATGTCATGGATCGGCGGCAAAAAAGCCCTGCGGGACGAAATCCTCCTGCGCTTCCCGATTGAATTCGGGCGGTACATTGAGGTTTTCGGCGGCGGTGGCTGGATTCTGTTCCACAAGCCAGTCGGCAACGAATTTGAGGTCTACAACGACTTCAATCCCAATTTGGCGAACCTGTTTCGCTGCGTGCGGGATGCGCCAGAGGACCTCAAAGCGGCACTACAGTACACGCTGAATTCCAGACTGGATTTCAAGCATGTGCGCACGCTGCTGAAAACCCAGACCGAACTGCCCGATGTCAAGCGGGCGGCCTGTTTCTATCAGCTGATCCGTCAGAGCTACGCCTCAAATCTCGACAGCTTCGGCGGTGCGCCGCGCTCAATGTGGAGCAAGTTTCCGCTGATAGACGCGTGCTGCGGACGGCTGCAGAAAGTGGTGATCGAAAATCGAGATTTCGAACATCTCATCAAGCAATACGACCGCCCTGATGCCTTCTTCTACTGCGACCCTCCCTACTTCGAAACCGAGGATTACTACGAAGATGTGGGCTTCACCCAAGCGGATCACCAACGGCTGGCCGATGCGCTGATGGGGATTCAGGGGCGGTTTTTGCTGAGCTACAACGACTGCCCAGAAATCCAGAGCCTGTACACAAAGCCAGGCATCTTCATCGAAAGCACCACGCGCCTGAGCAACATCGCCCAGCGGTATGAGGGCGGCAAGCAGTACGCGGAGCTCATCATCGGCAACTACGACACCACCGAAAAAGTGCGCCAGCAGGTACAGCTTACCCTGTGGGACGACCCACACGAGATATACAACATTTTATCAGAAAGGACGGTACTTTTCAATGGCTGATTTTAGAACCATCTCCCTCCCCGCGGAGGACTACGAGGCGTGGGATGCAACGCCCGACAGCGTCATCCAGAGTTCGCTGAACGGCAATGGCGACCTCGTGCTGCACATCGTCGGCGACGAAGATTTGGAAGATTTCACGTGCGACGGCGACTGCGAAACCTGCCCCGTCGCGGGGACGGACTGCGACGGCGATTGCTTCGGTTGCCCCTGCTTCACTCACTGTGACGAATCCGCGGGCGTTTGCCAGTTCCACGGCAGTCGCCGCGACGAATTATAAGAAAGAAGTTTTCAAAATGCACAAGATTACCAAAATCCTCGGCAAGTGCGGACGCATCACAATCCCGTTCGAAATGCGGCTGGCGCTGGGATTGCAAGACCACGACGTAGTCAGCTTTGCGCTGGACGGCGACACGGTTTTGGTATGGCGCGAAAATGTGTGCGACAAATGCACCGTTCCATCAAAAGACGCCGAAGCCGACCGCACGGTCACGCTGCTCCAACTGCTGGATGATCTCAGCCCCGCAGAACTTCGCGCCGCGCTGATTCACCTGTCGGTGAAATGGGCGCAGATGCAGGAAGCGGGTGGCAGATTATGACGTTTCTTCCGCTGTGTAGGCACGCTTTCGCCGATGTCAGAGAACTGGATGCGGCTTCAAAATGGTGGGACTCGCACCATGAAAATGTCCGCTGTCGGGATTTCATGGACGAGCAAGTGCGGCAGAATTTTGACGGAATTCATCTGGAAAGTCAGGCGATTGCAGACAGCACCGTCGCTGAATTTGGGTTTGACCGCACCATGTGGGTGCTGGCCAGACACGTGCAGCACTACGATTATGACGGCAGATTTTCCAACCAAAACAAGGTGTGGGCGCAGAGCATTCAGTTTTCGCCAGTGCACGATGCGGACCGCGACGCCGATTTCCTGCTCAACAGCCACCCCACGCTCGTGGACGCCCTCACCAAACAGGTGCGGGAAAAGTACGCCGCGCTGAACTTGTACGACCATCACCACAGAATTGAGGGCGACATCCACCAGCAAGATTTCAAAGGCAAACTGCTGATTCTCCGCGACGACGTGCTGAACGAAGCCTCGCGAACGCCCGAAAACCAGCTGTTTCTTGCCAGCAGCGGCTTCGGCTGTTCTCCAGACGCCAGCGGCCGCGCCGTCTTCGGGGCGTTCCTCATCGACGGCGAACAAGCGCGTTTTGCACGCCAAGATTTCATCGGGATTTGCGACGAGCGCTATCTGGCCGACTGGGCGAAAGAAACGCTCGCCGTGCTTCAGTCGCAGGAATTGCAGGGCGGGGAAGAATCCGAGGGCATGACCATGAAAGGAGCGCAAGCATGAAAATCAAGATTTTTCAGATCAACGGCGCACGCGACCAAAACCGCGTTCGCTTTGAAAACATTGAAAATACAGAGCAATATCAAGGCTTCTCGCAGCTTGACGCCGCCATTTATGACGAGGTGTTCAGCGGCGATGTGGGCTGCGCGGAGTTGGAGGACGTGTACGCGCTGTTCAATTCCCCTGACACGCCGCCCCTGCATCGCGGGCACAGCCTCAGCGTTTCGGATGTGATCGCAACATCCGACGGGCACTATTTCGTGGACAGTGTTGGTTTTCAGAAGGTTGCCTTTAACGAAACTCAAGCGCAAAAGCCAGACGATTTGCGCCGTATCGTGATGGTTGAGCCAGGCAAACCTGCCTACGAAGCGGAAATCGAAGACAGTTTGCGGTCCTATCAACGCGCGGTCGGCGGGAATATTGAAGTCACCTATCCGTTCACCGATGAGGCCGTGATCGTTTCAAACGAGGAAGCCAAATGCCTCGGCATGGCGGGCAATCGCAGAATTGGCGGCGATATTTACGCGGGCGCGTTCATCATTATCGGTGCGGGCACGGACGGCAAGTTCGCCTCCCTCACGGATGCGCAAATTGCGCATTATCTTGAAAAATTCAGCCAGCCCGAAACAATCGCTCCCGAAGAAGTCGAGGCCACCCTCGGTTTCGAATTTCTATCGTTCTGAACGGCGTCGCCGTGAAGATAAACGCACAAAAGAAAGGATCAGATCATGAAACTCAAAGCCACCATCAACCGCCTTTTGGACAAAGGCAACGTCAAGGCCATCGCGAGCCTCACCGTGGACGACGCCTTCGCCGTGCACGGCATCAAAATTATGACGGGCGTCAAGGGGGATTTCGTTTCGATGCCCTCGGTGAAGCAGGCGGACGGCAAGTACCGCGAAACCTTCCACGCCATCACCGCCGAGGCGCGCCAGCAGATGAACGACACCGTCATGGCGGCGTATGAACAAAAGCTGGCCGAGCAAAACGAGGCTCTCGACGCCCCCGAACCCGAGAGAGGGCAGGTGATGGAGTGATGTGTTGTAAGTGTGATGCCTGGCCACAAAACCAAAGACAACGAGCGTTCGTAAAAGGACGCTCTTTTTTCATGTCAAAACAAAAAAACGGAGGAAAAATCTTATGAAAAACCATCTCAAACGCATGTTAGCCATCCTGCTGGTGCTCTCCACCTGCTTCGGACTGCTGTCGTCGTTCGGCTGGAGCGCCTCAGCCGCCAGCACCGCCAAAGTGTATATGGTACACCTGCCCCGCAGTGCCGACCCAAACAAAAACAATTGGGGGCATCCCGCCCTCACGTTCGCCAACGGCTGGGGCTCGGACGCCACGACCATTTT
>JAISJQ010000061.1 GCA_031261445.1 Oscillospiraceae bacterium
ATGAGCATGTAGCCGGTTGCACAGACTAGGAACAGTGCCATGGCAATGATTTCGTTCATACGCATCACCTCCTTTACAGGAGGCAAGAAGCCAGCCGCTGCCGCTTGGCAGTGCCACCGCTGTAGATTATAGCAGGTTGCGCGAAAATTGTCAATGTTGCCGCTTGACAACCACACAAAAATAGAGGCAAAACAACGCCTAGTCCCCAAATTTTTGCAACGCATTTCAAAAAGCCACCCATTTTAGGGTGGCTTTTGTTTTGTTTCGCGCTATGGGTGAGGGACGCTACGGGTGGCGGGGTGACCACAGAGTTTTGTGCGCCGTGCCCGCAGCGCGCCTCAAAACTTCCTTGCAAGGAGACATGCCATGCGAAAAAAAAAGGAGAAGGCCAAAACCGCCCTTGCTGTGCCGCAGACGCTGCCGCAAGACACAGGCACGTGGACGTTCGACGGGGGCTTGGACGATGTGCCGCAGGCGCGGGTCTACTACGCCCTGCGCGAGAGCGTTCCGGTGCTGGATGCGGCCATCGGCAAGCTGGTACGCCTGACGGGCGGGTTCAGCGTCCAGTGCGCGGACAAAGCCGCCCAGCGTGTGCTCGACCGCTTCGCCCGGTCCGTGCCCGTCAGCGGCAACCAAGTGGGCTTGAGCGCATTCATCAGCAGCTACTTTGAGGCGCTACTCACCTGCGGGACGGCCGTGGGCGAAATCGTCACCGACGCGGACGACGAGGCCGCCGCGCTGTATATCCCGCCCCTCTCGTCCGTCAGCCTGCGCCGCGCCAAAAACGGGCTGGATGTGGACATCCTGCACGTGGACAGCGACGGGGTGGCACGCGCGGCCAAAGAGCCGGAACTGTTGCTGCTGAGCGTCCTGACGCCCACCCCCGGCGCACTTTACGGCAAGTCGCTGCTACAGGGCTTGCCGTTTGTGAGCGGGATTTTGATGCGGATTTTCCGCACCATCGGCGCCAACTGGGAGCGCATTGGCAACGTGCGCTTTGCGGTGAGTTACAAGCCCACCAGCGACACCCTGGACCGCACGCTGGCCAAAGAACGTGCCCAACAGATTGCCGAACAATGGAGCGCGGCCATGCGCGACAGCGGCGGCGCGGTGAAAGACTTCGTCTCCGTGGGCGACATGAGCATTCGGGTCATCGGCGCGGACAATCAGGTGCTCGACAGCGATGTGCCCGTGCGGCAAATCCTCGAGCAGATCATCGCCAAGACGGGGTTGCCGCCCTTCCTGCTGGGCTTTTCGTGGAGCTCCACAGAGCGCATGAGCACCCAGCAGGCCGACTTGCTCACCAGCGAGCTGGAGGCCTATCGCCGCATTCTCACGCCGGTGATTGAGAAAATCTGCCACACGGTGCTGGCGCGGCGGGGACTGGACCAGCCTTTGGACGTGTATTGGGACGACATCACGCTGCAAGACCAGGTGGAGCTTGCGCGGGCGGAACTCTACGCCGCGCAAGCCCGCACGCTTGCCGCCAAAGACGGAGGTGAAGAATAATGCAAGAAGAGAGCTTAAACACCGTAACGCCGGAAGAGCTGGCGCTCATCAACAAGCACACGCGCCGCGCCTTGAAGGCGGACGAGGTGTACACCTTCAACGTAACGCTCTGCGACAACGAGATTGACCGCGATCTGGAGCGTTTTGACAAGGACGCGCTGCCGCGCCTAGCGGCACTGTTCGTGGGCAAGACGGGGATTTTTGACCACAACCCCACGGCGCAGAACCAAAAGGCACGCATCTACGCGGCCGAGTGCCGCACAGACGAGAGCCGCAGCACCCAGACGGGCGAGCCCTACACGTTTGTGCAGGCGCGGGCGTATATCCCGCGCACGGCGGCCAACGCCGCGCTCATCGAGGAAATCGAGAGCGGCATCAAGAAGGAAGTGAGCGTGGGCTGCGCCATGGCCAAGGTGGTGTGCTCCATCTGCGGCGCGGAGCTGCGCAGCGGCACGTGCACCCACAAACGCGGGCGCAACTACAAGGGGCAGATCGCCCATGCGCTGCTGCAAGAGCCCGTGGACGCTTACGAGTGGAGCTTTGTAGCCGTGCCCGCCCAAGTGGAGGCGGGGGTGACGAAATCCGCCGCAGAGCTTGTGCGCAAGCAATGTACAATTGCTGGGGACGCAACGCCCGTGGTGAAGGCTTTGGGCGACCTTGAACTCGAGGAGCTGCTGGCTTTGCGCGAAGAGGTGCGCAAGGAGACGCAGGCGCTGGCGCGTGCGTCCTTGCCGGGACTGGACGACGACAGCGCCACCGCACTGTGCGCCGCCCTGAGCGTCAAGCAGTGCCGCGCGGTGCAGGCCGCCTTGCGCGAGAAAGCCGCGCTGGGCATCCCCAAAGCCCCACAACTCGCCCCCGTGATGCACAGTCAAGACGCAACGAATGCAGCATTTAGGATTTAGAGACTAGAAGATCTGTAGGGGCGGCAACCTGCCGCCCGTGTGGCGGAACGCGTAGGGGTAGGGCGTGCCCTACCCTTGCATCAGGGCAGACACGTAGGTTTGTCCCTACGGTGGCGGGCGACCGGGG
>JAISJQ010000056.1 GCA_031261445.1 Oscillospiraceae bacterium
AAATCTATTGAACCAAGAGAAGACGAGCAAAGGCGGCATCGCCACTAAACGCAGACGCTGCGCTCTCTCGCCTGCATATAGAGAACTGGTTTTGGGCTTTTCGTAAGCGTTTGCCGTGGTCTACAGGCACAAAAACATTGCTTTTTTGTGTGAAATGGCGTATAATAATAGTTGCCAGTTTTTTGCACGAGGACACACGATGAACGAAAAACAACTGCTCTTGCGCCGCGTTGCCGCTTTTACGGCGGTGATCCTGTGTTTTGTGGGCTTCCTGTCGGCCATGGGCTATTGGCAGGTCGTCGGCGGCACGGGCGGCGTGGTGGATAAAAGCGAGCTGACGCCCATCCCTGCCGCGCGAGGCGAGATTGTGGACACCAACGGCGTGCCACTCATCGTCAATCGGCAGAGCAACAATCTGGTCTTCAAGGCCGGGCTGTTCCCGGCGTCCACAGACAAAGCGGCACGCAACAAGCTACTGTATTCGCTCATTCATCTGCTGGAATCGCGCAAAATCGAGTGGCTCGACAAGCTCCCGCTGGTGTTTGACGCAAAGGGCAAGATTCAGTTCAAAGAGGACAGCGACACGGACATTGCTTGGCTCAAGAGTCGCGAGATGCTCTACGTCAACGACTACGCCACGGCGGGGGATTGCTTCAACGCGCTGATTGAACGCTTTGACCTAGCGGGCTACAAACCCGCCGACCAGCGCAAGCTGGCCAGTGTGCAGAGCGAACTGTGGCATCAGGGTTTCCGCGTGGCGGCCCCCTACACCTTCGCGCTGGATGTTCCCGCCGACTTGGTGGCGCAAATTAAAGAGCAGAGCGCGGCGTATCCGGGCGTGGATACGGAGATTGTCCCCGTGCGGGAATACGCCGTCCCCGGCGACGTGATGCCGCAGATTTTGGGGCGCGTGGCGGCGCTCGATCCCGTCGAATATGCCCGCCTGAAGAGCAAGGGCTACCGCATGAACGACGTCATCGGCAAGAGCGGCTTAGAAAAAGAGCTGGAGGACACACTGCGTGGCACAGAGGGCAAGAAGCGCATCACGCTGGGGCGGGACGGCACGCTGACCGAAACGATCGTCCAGCCGTCCGTGCAGGGCAACACGGTGGTGCTCAATATCGATTACGGGCTACAAAAGTGGTTGCTGGAGGCCTTTGCCGACTACACGGAAAACACCATCAAAGACAAGCGGCTCTCCTATGCCTCGGGCGCGGCGATTATCCTCAACCCCAACAACGGCGCGGTGCTCGCCTGCGTGTCTTACCCCACCTACGACATCAGCAAATACGCCGAAATCATGGGGGATCTGGCCAAACGCAAGGACAGCCCTGAGTGGGATCGCGCCCTCATGTCCGCCTTCCCGCCCGGCTCAACCATCAAGCCGTCGGTGGCGGTCACGGCGCTGGAGAATCACGTCATCACCAGCAAAACCACCTTTTATTGCCGCGGCACGTACACGCTGGGCGGCACAGTGTTTCACTGTCCGCAGGCCGGACTGCACGCGGCGAACGTGGATTTGCTGCACTCCATCACGGCCAGCTGCAACACGTTTTATTACAACTGCGCGGTCAATTTGGGCATCGACAAGCTCAACGAATACCGCACGTTCTTTGGCTTTGGACAAAAGACGGGCATTGAACTACAGGAGATCGCCGGCGTGCTCGATAGCCCCGAATACCGCGAGTCGCTGGGGCAGGAGTGGATGAGCGGCCTGACCGTACAGGCGGGCATTGCGCAGGGCGGCAACGCGTTCACGCCCCTGCAGGTGGCCAATTACGCGGCGACGCTGGCCAACGGCGGCACGCGCTACGTGCCCCGCGTGGTCAAGTCCATCAAGAGCTACAACCTGACCGAAACGGTGGAGGAAAAAGCGCCGGAAGTCGCGGCGAAAGTCCCCGTGAGCGCGGAAAACCTAAAGCTGGTGACGGACGCGATGCGCACCTTCGCGAAGGGCAATGCGTCCTTGCGCAGCGACAAGGTGGATATGGCCGCCAAAACGGGCACGAACCAACGCGCCGTGCCGGGGCAAAAGGGCTTGGTGAGTGACGGCTGGCTGATCAGCTTTGCCCCCTACGACAAGCCAGAAATCGCCGTGTGCACGTTCATGGAGCTGGCCTCTGGTTCGAGCGTGACGGCGGCGTTCACGCGCAAAGTGCACGAATACTACTTCAGCCGCAGCACCAGTTTCGCCAAACCGCAAGCCGAAAACACACTGCTAGGCTAAATTACAATGAACAATTGACAATGTACAATGTACAATTGTGGTGTGGGCGATTGGCGGTTGTAGGGGCGACCCTTGTGGTCGCCCCTATCCATCAGGGCGACCATCAGGGCGACCACAAGGGTCGCCCCACATTTATCAGATAGCAGTAGTCAGAAAACAGAGCTGCGCCCGAAAATCTGCCCTCTGATTTGCTTTCTCGCGCAAAAAAAGTTATAATATAGCTCTGCAAACGAATAGATTGCGGTTTGGGATTTTTATACACGCGGAGGCAATATGCGAAAGTTACTTATGGGCAACGAGGCCATCGCCTTGGGGGCTCTACGCGCGGGCGTGCAGGTGGTCACGGGCTATCCGGGCACGCCGTCCACGGAGATTTTAGAGACCATCGCCAAAGAAGTACACGGGCGGGATTTGCCCATCCACGTAGAGTGGTCTGTGAACGAAAAGACCGCGCTGGAAGTGGCGGCGGGTGCGGCGTGGGCGGGTGCGCGTGCGCTGGTGACGATGAAACAGGTCGGCCTGAACGTGGCGTCCGACCCGCTGATGAGCTTGAACTACGTGGGCATCAAGGGCGGCATGGTCATCGCCGTGGCGGACGATCCGGGCCCCATCAGCAGCCAAACCGAGCAGGACACCCGCCGTTTTGGCGAATTTGCCAAGCTCGTCGTGTTCGACCCGTCCAGCCCTGAGGAAGCGTACACCATGGTCACCGACGCGTTCGCGTTGAGCGAAAAAATCGGGCGACCAGTGTTGCTGCGCCCCACCACGCGGGTTTGCCACAGCTACGCCGATGTGGAAATCTTGCCTGATTTGGTGCTGGACAGTCCCGCACCTGTGTTTGACCGCGACAAGGAACGCCGCGTGATTTTCCCGGCATTGACGCGTGAGCAGAAGCCCGTCATCGCCCAGACGCTGGCGGCGCTTGCGGACACGTTGTGCACCTACAGCGGCAATCAGCTGAACGGCACGGGCACGCTGGGCATCGCGTGCGGCGGCGTGAGCTGGGCGTATGTGCAGGAGGCACTCCATGCGCTGGCGCTCAATCCCAAAGATTACACGCTCCTCAAAGTGGGCACTGTCCCCTTCCCGGTGGCGCTGGGCAAAGAGTTTTTGGCGCGTACCAAAGACGTGCTCGTCTTCGAGGAGCTCGACCCCGTGATTGAGGACGCGCTCATCGCCATCGCCGCTGGGCGCGAAATCCACGGCAAGCACGATGCCACAACGCCCAACGTGGGCGAACTGTCGGCGGACGCTGTGTGGAAAATACTGACGCAATACATCGCAAAAAATCGACCTGATATCACGAACATCGCGCCTTGGCACGTGACTGAAACTGTCGTGCCTAAAGATCTTCCCGTGCGGCCGCCTGTGCTCTGTGCCGGCTGTCCGCATCGCGGCGCGTTCTACGCCGTCAAGCAGGCACTGCGCGGCAAGCGCGCCGCCTTCTGCGGCGATATCGGCTGCTACACACTGGGCAACGCGCCGCCACTGGACATGGTGGACACCTGCCTGTGCATGGGCGCGGGCATCAGCGCAGCGCAGGGCATGAAGCGCGTTGACCCCGACCTGCACGCCCTCGCCTTCGTAGGCGACAGCACCTTCTTCCACACGGGCATCCCCGGCATCATCAACGCCGTGTATAATCGTCACGACATCCTTGTGTGCATACTCGACAACCGCAACACCGCCATGACGGGCAGCCAACCCCATCCGGGTTTGGGCAAAAATGTCGTGGGCAATGCCGCGCCAGAGATCAGCATTCCGGCCGTGCTGGCGGGCATTGGGGTGGAACACCTCGCGCGTGTGAATGCGTTTGACGTGCCCGCGGGCATCGCCGCCGTGCAGGAGATGCGCGAAAAGTCGGGCGTACGCGTGCTGATCTTTGAGGGCGCGTGCATCGCCGTGGACAAGTCGCCCAAACGCCCCCTGCGCGTGCTCGCCGAAAAGTGCACGGGCTGCGCGGCCTGCGTGCGCCGCCTCGGCTGTCCGGCGTTGCGCATGGCGGACGGCAAGGCGGTCATTGACGCGACGCTGTGCACGAGCTGCGGCGCATGTGCGCCGGTGTGCGCCTTTGGCGCAATTGGCGCACATGCGCAATGAACAATTAACAATTGACAAAATGACTATCCCTTTGAAACATAAATGAGTGAAAAGCATTGCAAATACTGTAGAAATATGGTATAATTAGCGGGTAAATGGCGGACAAATTGCAGGTAAAGTGAGGTTTACCCCA
>JAISJQ010000057.1 GCA_031261445.1 Oscillospiraceae bacterium
GACCCTTGTGGTCGCCCTGGGTTTGTATATGCCATATTCTGGGAAACATCGGCGGAATTCCAGGGCGACCACAAGGGTCGCCCCTACCTGTGCATCAGCGCAACACCTATTCACTATTACCTATTGCTTGTTTTGATCCTCAAAAACCTTGAACTGCACCCGTGCGCCGTCGGTGATGGTGCGCGTCTCTTCCTTGAGGGTGCGCACAACGCGTTGGCCGTCCGTGAGACCAGAGAGGATTTCGTATTGCGTGCTGTCGCGCATACCCAGTTCCACCGAGTGCCGCGCAATCGTGCCCTCGCCGTTGTAGAGCCACACGTAGTAGCCGTGCTCGTCGCGCTGTACGGCCTCAAAGGGCAACAGCACAGCGTTTTCCGCGCTCTTGATGGGGATGGAGAGGTTCACCGTGTCGTTGATGAACACGTGCTCGTTGGGCGCGGTGATGGAGATTTTGACGGGCACGCCGCTACTGGCACTGCCGCCGCTCCCCAACAGACTGCCGATGTCCAGACCGCCGCTACTGCTCTCGGCCACGGCGGAGATGTAGCTCACTTTGCCCGCGATGTCGCCGCCGCGCGTCTTGATGATGGCCTCTTGCCCCACGAACAGGTTGCCGATGTCCGCCACGTCCATGAGCACATCGGCGGTGAAGGGGTAGTATTCCAGCGACAGACCGAAGGTCTTGCCCGTGCCGCCCAAGAGCCCGGCGAGCATGTCGCTAAGGCCCGCCTGTCCGCCGCCCTGCACCAGCGCCAGCACGGAGGAGAGATCCAGCGTGGAGGAGGCGGCGGCCGCGTTCTCTTTGTTCTCAAACACTTCGCCGGGCACAACGTTGATTTCGCGCACGATGCCGTCTGTTTCCGCCAGCCAGCCGCCGCGTGCTTGGTTGATGACCGCCTGCGTCTCCTCCAACGCCGCTTTGGCGGTGTCCACAAGGTTTTTGTAGACGCTGTTGAGCGTCCCAGAAGCCTGCGTTTCCGCCAGCGTTTGCGTCAACTGGAGCTGCATTTTCTCCATCTCCAGCGAGGACGAGCCCATTGAGCCCGTCAGGGCGGACATATCAAAGCCCAACGCCGAGCCGCCGCCCAAGAGACTGGTCACACTGCTCACGCCCTTGAGGACGGAGGAAATGTCTCCGCCCAGCAGGTCGCGAATGGTGTTCAGCAAGCTCTCTGGCAAGCTGGGCGTGGGCGCGGCCGTGGTGGGGTTCAGCGCGGCGGCGGCGGCCACAGCCGCCTGCTCCTCCAGTTGCTTTTCAATCTCCGCCAAACGCGCCTTGTTTTCTTCGAGCGTCTTTTTCGCTTCAGCCGTGGACGCCAGCGCATTCTTGTAGGTCTTCTGCGCCACGTCATACGCCGCCTGCTTTTCAGACAGTTCGCTGTTGAGGGTGGACTCGTCAAACGTGGCGAGCACCTGCCCGGCCGTCACGCGCTCGCCCACTTTGACCTTGACCTCCAGCGTCTTCATGCCGTTGAGCACATCAAAATTGCCGTGGTTTTCGGCCACGACCGTGCCGGATTTATCGAGCAGCTGGGTGATGTTGCCCGTGCTGGCGTCGGAATACGCGACCTCCAGCGGTGGTTCAGGCTTGAACTCCAGCCACGCCCAACCACCCAGCAAACCCACAACCAGCACAATTGCCAGTGCCGTGAGTAAGCGCTTCTTGCTTTTTTTCTTGTCTTTGGGTTTGTTCGCCATGTCCCGAATGCTCCTTAAATGACCTTCTTAACGGTGGATACTAAATTATACTCCTTTTGCCAGAAGAATGCAAATCTAGAGGCAAGATTTTAGAGACTAGAGGCTAGATTTTTGCGCCCGAAGGTCTGTCTTCTCTCCTCTGACCTCTGCCTTCTGTATAGCGGACGCGCGATGCGCGCCCCTACGGGGTGTTGGTTTTTGGACGGTTAACAGCACTAGAACTAGTGCTGTTAATAGTACTGTATGACGAGATTTTCCACGCGGCTACATTGCACAATTGTAGGGGCGACCCTTGTGGTCGCCCCCTTGTGGGCGGTCTGTAGGGGCGGCAACCTGTCGCCCGTGGTTTCGAGATGCCCCATGGAGGGGCGTGAGGCATGAGGATACAGGCGTGAGGGTGCAAACAATTGTTCATTGTCCATTGTTAATTGTTCATTGGCGTCTACCGCCTCCCGCCCATCATCATGCCCTCAATGGTGGTCGTGGCCGTGGCGGTGAGCAAGGCCGCGCCGCCTGCGGTGATGGTGTAGCTCTGCCCGGCCACCGTGCCCGGCAGGAGCAGGCAGAAGGCCGTGGCGTCCGCCCCAGTGGTGATGCGCCAATTGCCCACGGCGATTTCTGTGCCGCTGGGCACGTTCGCTTTGCCGTAGAGCGCGGGGAGGATCGTCCCGCCGCCGTCCGTATCTGTCGCGTCTCCGTCGCGTGGCGCGTTGACAAAAATCGCGGTCGTGCCGCCCGTGATGTCCAGCGTGCCGTTGGAATCCACGCCATCGCTGCCGCTGTAGACCGTCACCGTGCCGCCGCTGATGTTGATGCTGTACGCGCTGTTTCCGCCGCCCGGTGCGCCGGGGCGAAAGCGATCTTGCCCAAACGCGCCGCCGCCGCTCTCGTTGTTGCCGCCCGCCGCGTTGATGCCATCGTCTGTCGCGTGCACCAGCACCGTCCCGGCGGAGATGTTCACCTTCGCGCCCTCCAGCCCCTCGTAGGACTGCGTCACGTTGATTTCCCCGCCGCTGATGTCCAGCGTCGCGTCCGCGTGCACGCCGTCGTCGCCCGAAGCGAGCGTGAACAAGCCGCCCTGTAGCTGGATGTTCCCGTTACTGTGCACGCTGTCGTCCGCGCTGTCGATGCTGAACGTCCCGTCCGTGATGGTCATGTCGCCCGCCGCCTTGAGCCCCTTGTGGCTGGCGGTGTCGGTGCTCGCGGGCGTAGCGGGTCGTCCGCGCTGGGCGCTGCCATTGTCCCGCGTGACAGCCGCCGCGCCGCCGCCTGTTTTCAGCGTGAAGTTGCCGCCAGAAATCGTCAGCTCTTTCTCGCTCTGGATGCCATCGTTGGCGGCGGTGATGTGGAATGTGCCGCCCACAATGTTTAGCGCGTCGCTGGCGTGGATGCCGTCCTTGCCCGCGTTGATGGTCAGCTTGCCGTCTCCCTGCAGCGTCAGCGCGTCCTTCGCCTGAATGCCGTGTTTGCTGCCGGAGGTGATGGTACTCTCGCCCCGCAGCTCAATCGTGAGCGCCTGCAGGACGTCTTCGCCGTTGCCGTCCTTGCCCAAAATGCCCGCGCCGTCCGCGCAATGGATGCGTGCGCCGTCCAGAATCAGCGTCACTTTTTCGGCGGTGACCAGCACTTGCCCGCCGATGTCCCCGCTGAGCGTATGCGTGCCGTTGGTGGCGATGGTGCGCACGGGAGTGACGTTGTCCTCGGCGTTGTCGTCCTCTTTGTCTTCAACCTCAACGGTAGGCGAGGTGGTCGTGGGGCTGGGATTTTCTTCATTTTGTGGCTGGGCGGGTCGTGTGCACGCGGCCAGCGAGAGCAACAACAGTGCCGTCAAAACGAGCGCGATGGGCTTCTTCATGTTCTGCCTCCTCAAGAATCGCCCGTGGGGGCGAGTACCAGCGTGATGTTCAGGTTGCCGTTGCGGCAACGCAGGTCGTCAATGAACGCTTTCTCGTTCATGTCCGCCTTGGTCGTCAGGGCGTATTGTAGCTGATAGAGACTGCCCAAATCCGCCGTCTTGATTTTCTGTAGCGTGTAGCGGTCGCTGTATTTTTGTAGCACCTCGTCCAGCGCGTCTTGATAGTCTAGGTTTTCAGGCATGGTGATCTTCAGGAGCTTCTGCGTGCCTTTGGGCTGACCGAACTTGCACAGTGCCAGCGCCAGCATCACGCCGCACAGCAGCACCGCCGCCAGAGCCGCGTAGAGCACGTAACCCATGCCGCAAGCCAGCCCCACCGCCACCGTGAAGAGCACGTAGGCGATGTCCTTGGGGTCGCCCGGCGCGGAGCGAAAGCGCACAATGGTGAACACGCCCGCCAAGCTGAACGCCCGCGCCACGTTGTTGCCCACCAGCAGGATGATCACCGTGATGACCGCCGGCAGGAGCACCAGCGTGAGCGAAAACGACTGCGAGGGCGCGGCGTCCCTGTGCGTCTGTCGGTAGCACAAGCTGATGCCCACGCCCAAAGCGATGGCCACGCCCAGCGCGATGAGCAGGTTGGGCAGGGTGAAGAGAATCTCGGCACTGTCGGCCGACGTGAACAGGGAATCAAGCATATTGAAACGCTCCTTTTTTGTGTTGCAGCGCGGCAAAGGCTTCGATTCTCTGCGGCGCAGGGTGGACGAGCGGGGCGGGATGTTGGATCAACTGCCCCATGTATTCCCGCCCGTATTTGGAAAAGCTGGTCGGGTAAATCTGGTATTCGCTCAGCAGCTCTGCCAGCCAGAGGGGAATACTCTGCGCGACTTTGATCTCCATGAGCACGGTGTCGGGCGGCAGGAGCGCAGTGCCAGAAACGGGCGAAGCGAGGGACAAATCGTGCCGCCGCGAGACAATGTGGCTGTCGAACGAGACGCGCAAATCGTGCGCATCCGTGCCGAACCACGCCATGCGCTCGTAGGCCAAATACACCGCCGGGCGCACGCTTTTGTGCGAGAGCAGATACGCCGCCTCCCGTACCACCTGCGCGTTCATCTCCGGCGTGATGACGGGCAGCGTGCCCGTGCCGAGGAACTCTTCCGCGATGCCCAGCGGCATGGCAGAACGCCGTTTGTTCACAAGCCCACGGACCTTCTTTTTAATCTCCACATAGACCGTGTCCTCTGCCCGCGCCACGCCATAAGCCCGCAGGCGCAACTTTTCTTTATAGGGCGGCTTTTGCAGGGACGTGCGGATGAGGTGGCTGTCCGCCGTGTCGTAATAGAGATTGCAAATGGCGTAGCGGTCGCCGTGGCGGTTGTGGGCATCGGGCATCATGTGCTCGGCCAGCCGCGCCTGCACAGCGGCGCAGGTCGCGCTGTCCAGCAAGTACTTGTTCTCGTAGCGGTTGAAAATCTCGATGGCCATGTGTGGGGTCTCCTCGCGTGGTTCTTGGGGATAATATAGCCGCGCTGTGTGAATGAAAAAAATGTGTTTTGTGAAATTAACGAGAAAAGCACGCGCAGATTTCGTGCTTCCACTGATTGTAGGGGCGACCCTTGCCTGTGCCTTGCGGGTATGGTTGCCCCGATAAGGTGCTCTGCGTAGGAGGGCGACCACAAGGGTCGCCCCTACAATTCCCGCCGCCCTCTCATCCGCGGACGCGCGATGCGCGCCCCTACGGGATGATTGCAGTACTGCATCTGTAGGGGCGGCAACCTGCCGTCCGCGGTTGAGAAGGCAGATGTCAGAGGACAGATCTGTTGGCGCAATTCTGCCCTCTGTCTTCTAATTTCTGTCCTCTGCTAGCCCAGCGGGCGACCGGGGACGGTCGCCCCTACGGGGGCGTGCAAAACACACAGCGGCACAGTCCGAAGACTGTGCCGCTGTTCGTAGGGGCGACCGTCCCGGTCGCCCGCTGGGAATTGTAGCGTTTGCGTGGGTCAGCGGGCGGCAGGTTACCGCCCCTACGGGTCAATCAGTACTTAAAGTCGGTGTACTTGATGGTGGTGGTCTGCGGGGCAGACACATCGGTTTTGATGAAGGAAATCTTTGTGTTGTTCGCTTGCGCGTTCACCTGGAAGCCGCTCTCGCCAGAGACAATCTGCCCCTTGGCGTTGACCACGATGGTGGCATAACCGTCATGATACGTCAAGGTGGTTTGGCTCAGATCTGCCTTGATTTGATCGCTCAGGTTTGTGATTTCGCTGAGCACTTCTTCTTTGGTGGCAATGCAGTTGATGCGTGAGTTGGCACTGGCCGTCTTCTTGGCGGGGTTGGTTTCGTTGATGATCTTCACGGTGATCGTCCAGTTGCTGCCACTCTTGGCGGCAGTGATGGACGTGATGTCCGCCGTTTTCAGGTCGGAGGCGTTCGCGTTTTCAGAAAGCCATTGACCATCATTACCGCTACCTTTTGCGATGACATTCGTTTGCCACTCGCCGGGCATCAGGTTCTTTTTGATTGAATTGACGATGGGACTGGCGATGGAAGCCATGCCCGACAGGGAAATATCGTCAATGGTCATCAGGTTTGCACGGGTAAAGCCGGGCTTTTGCGTGCGCACGGCGTTGACCACTTTGTTGAAGTACGTCAATTTTGCGGCGGTGGTCAGCGTGTCCAGATTGGAGGGCGGCGCGTTGCCGATGGGCGCGGCCACGGCGTTGACGGTCACCTTAATGGTCGCCTTGATTTTGCTGTTGCGCGTGGAGATGGCAGTGATGGTGGCAACGCCCTTCTTCACGCCCTTCACAACGCCCTTGCTCGTGACAGACGCAACCGTGCTGTCGGAGCTGCTCCACTTCACGGCGGTGTCGGCAGTGGTGGGGGCGGCCTTCACGGTGATGGTGGCAGACTTGCCCTCATCGAGCGTCACGGTGGTCTTGCTCAGGGTGAGCTTGGTGGGGACGGGCTTGAGCACGGTGACCTTGATGGTCGCCTTGAGCTTAGCGTTCTTGGTGGAGGTCGCGGTGATGGTGACCGTGCCACTCTTCACGCCCTTGATGACGCCCTTAGACGTGACGGTGGCAATCCTGTCGTTGCCGCTCTTCCACTTCACGGCGGTGTCCGCTTTGGCCGGCGTGGCCTTCACGGTCGGCGTGACGGTTTTGCCCTCGATGACAGTGGCGGTGGTCTTGCTCAGGGCGATTTTCGTGGGGGTCGCCTTGGGCACGGTGACCTTGATGGTCGCCTTAATCTTGGCGTTTTTGGTGGAGGTCGCAGTGATGGTGGCCGTGCCGGCCGCCACGCCCGTGATGACGCCCTTGGGCGAGACCTTGGCGATATTGTCGTTGGAACTCTTCCACTTCACGGTGGCGACTGCGCCCGCGGGGGTGACCTTCACGGTGGGAGTGAGGGTCTTTTTGATGGCGACGGTGGCGGTGGTCTTGCTCAGCGTGATCTTGGTGGGGGCTTTGGCCGGTGCGGCCCAAGCGACACTCGTGAACACAGACAAGAGCATGAGAACGGCCGCCAGCGCGGCGAGAAAGCGTTTGGTTTTCTGCATGGTGAGGACTCCTTTGTGTAAGTAATGAACGCCCACGGCATCCTACAAAACCCATTATACACGATAGAAAACGAAAATGCAAGAAGAATTTGTGAATTTTTCCAAACAGAAGACAGAGATGAGAAGACAGAGGGCAGAATTTGGGGCGTAGCTCTGTCCTCTGTCTTCTGATTTCTGCCCTCTGAATAAATGTAGGGGCGCACGTCCCCGTGCGCCCTGTGGGTATGCGCCCACTGATCAAAACCAGCTAACCGGGCGGCAGATTGCCGCCCCTACAGACCTCACGCCTGTATCCTCATCCCTCACGCCTCAATGCCCCTACAAAGGCGCAAGGACAACAAACAATTGTTCATTGTACATTGTTCATTGCATCATCTGCCCCCAATATTCACCCGACAGCGTACCGCTGGGCCGCCACAGCCTACGGGCATGAGCTGTTTTTTGCCGCAGAAGCCGGAGGAGACCCACTCGAAGTCGTCGGACAGCGCGTCCACGGTTTTGAGCATCTCGAACGCCACGCCGGAGATGGTGGTGTCGCGCAGGGCACGCCCCAGTTTGCCGTGCACAATCTCGTAGCCCATGCACACGCCGAACATGAATTCGCCCGTGGTGTCGGCCTGTCCATTGTTCGTTTCGGTCAGATAATAGCCGCGCTCCACGCCCGCAATCATGTCCGCGCATTTCGCCGTGCCCGGCAGAATCGCCGTGTTGCGCATCCGAATGAGCGGCTCGTCCGAATATGCGAACGCCCGCGCATTGCCCGTGGGCTGTGCGCCGTAGTGCTGTGCGCTCTCGCGGGAGTGCATGTAGCCCCTGAGAATGCCGTTTTCAATGAGCACGGCGTCAGACGCGGCCACGCCCTCGTCGTCCACAAAAACGGGCAGGGGCGCGGGACTGCCGTCGTGACAAGTGTGCGCAAAATCCACCAGACTGACCAGCTCGCTGGCCACGCTCTTGCCCAGATTGTCCCCGGCCACAGAGCCCGCCAGCACCAGATCTGCCTCACACGTGTGCCCCACCGCCTCGTGCGCGAGCATCCCCGCCAGTTTCGGCGCTAAGACCACCGTGTGCCCGCCCGCGTCTGGATAGATGCCCTCGGCCTTGCGGCGCAGTTGCTCGTAGAGTTTGTCCACCTCGGGGAAGAGATCCGCCGGGGCGGCGAAATTCTCGCGTAGCGTGCCCCCCGCGCCGTAGACCTCGTATAGCTCCACGGTTGAGCCGTCGGCCGTGTTGGCCGTGAGGAACACGTAGGCGTAACAGCGCGGCTGCAAGCTCTCGCTCACTGTGCCAAAGTCCGTATAGACGCGCTTGTGGTAGCGGTCAGCCGCCACAGAGACAATGCGCCCGGCCAAGTCTGGGTACTTCTGCGCGATATATGCGTCAATCGCCCGCGCAAAGTCGAGGTATTCGCTCTGGGCGGCATCGGTCTCGTCCGCCGTGCGGGTGTAGCTCAGCCCCGCAGGCACGGGGAGGGGAGGGGAGGTTCGCGCCACGCGCGTGTCCAGAAACGCCGCGTTGTCCGCCGCCGCCTTGAGCACGCGTTGTACCGCCGCGTCGTCCGTGTCGGCGTCCGACGCAAAGCCGTAGAGCCCGCCGCGCAGTGTCCGCGCCGAAACGCCGCTTTGGCGCGTGCGGGTGTTGGCCACCAGATTGCCGCCCAGTAGCGTCACGCGGCGTGTGCGCGTCTCTTGAATGCGTAGTTCTGTGTTTTCGGGGAGGATAGGCATAGGGTGCTCCAATTTCAGAATTCAGATGGCAGATTTCAGAGGGCAGATGTCAGCTCGATTGGGGTAGGGGCGGCAATCTGCCGCCCGTGTGCAATGAGGCGGTTTGCAGGGGCAATGAGGCGTGAGGAATGAGGTTACAGGAGGGAGGGTTGCGGGTTTGTAGGGGCGGATATCATCCGCCCGTGTGGTGTAGGGGCGACCCTTGTGGTCGCCCTGACGCAGGGCCTTCCGCCCCTACAGGGCGGAAGGCAGTTCTGCCTTCTGTCCTCTCACGTCTGTCCTCTGCTACGCAGATATTCCTCCACAATCCCCGCGCCGTTTTGCGCCGCGATGGGCAGGAATTCTAGGAAGTCCCCCGCCGCGCCGTCGTCGGCGTTGTCGCTGATGGCACGCACGATGGCGCAGGGCACGGCGTTCGCCGCGCAGACGTGGGCGATTGCGCCGCCCTCCATCTCGCAACAGGCCGCGCCGAAGGTTTCCACAATCCACGCTTTGCGTGCGCTGTCGTGGATGAACTGGTCGCCCGTGGCCACAACGCCCGGCAGTACCCGCGCACCGTTCGCTTCTGCGATCTGCGTCAAGCGCTTTGTAGTGAATGCATCGCAGGGCAACTCCACCCAGCGTTCACCGCCAAAGAGCAGCAGTCCCGGCGGGTCGCCCACGCCGATGTCCGTTACGTCCATGTCGTGCTGCACCGCCGCTGTGCCAATGACCACGTCGCCCACGTGCAGACCCGCCGCCAGCGCACCCGCCACGCCCGTGTTGATGATCAGCGTCGGTTGCCAGAGCAAACACATGGTCTGGGCGCACAGCGCGGCATTGACCTTGCCCACGCCGCACACCGCCAGCACCACGCCCTGCCCGGCCAGCGTGCCCGTATAGTAGTTTGTGCCCGAGAGCGTGCGGATATTTTCGTCCGCCAGTTTGCCGCGCAGCAACGCCAGTTCGGCATCCAACGCCGCAATGATTCCGATCATATGTTCTGCCTCCGAATGGGATTCCAGGATGTGGATATCCACGCTGTTTATTGTGTAGGGGACGCCGCCCTCGGCGTCCCGCTGTCTAGAGATTATGCTATTGCGTTTTAGAAATCCTTCCGTAGGGGGCGATGTCCACATCGCCCCGTTTGTCTAGCAGAGGGCAGAAGACAGAGGGCAGAGGACAGAACTGCGCCTGAAGGCCTGTCTTCTGATTTCTGCCTTCTCAACAGCGGGCGGCAGATTGCCGCCCCTACGGTCTATGTTCTCACAGCGACAAATTCTTCTCGTGCGCCGCCGTGACCGCCGCCGCCACGGAGGCCGCGAAGCAGGTCTCTTCCAGCGCGAGCACGCCCTCAATGGTGATGCCGCCGGGGGAGCACACACGATCGACCAGCTCTTGCGGATGCACGCCGCTGATGAGCAGATTGGTGGCACTGCCCAAAAGCGTTTGGGAGGCGGCGTTTTGCGCCTCTGCGCGGGGCAGCCCCAAGCGCACACCCGCGCGGGCGAGGGCATCGGCGAAGAGATACACAAACGCGGGCCCTGCGCCAGAGAGCGCCAGATGCGCGTTGAAGCGCGTTTCGTCGATTTCCTGCGCAAAACCGAAGGCCGAAAGGAACTTTTTCAGCACGTCACTTTGCAACGCGTTGACGTAATCGTTCACACAATAGACCGTGGCCGACTGCGCAACGGCGGCGTTCAGGTTGGGCATGATGCGTGCCACGGCCGTGCCGATGGGGAGCAGATTCTCCAAGCCCTCAATCGACCAGCCAGCCGCCACAGAGATGACCAGCGCATGGTTTTCGATGACCACTTCGCTGATTTCGTCCAACACGTCCGGCACGGCGTTGGGCTTGACGGCGATGAGCACGATGTCCGCATTCGCGATCGCGTCGGCAACCGTCTCCACCACGGTGGTTTTCAGCGACTTGGCCAGCGCCGTACTCTTGGCCAAATCGCTGTCATACAGCCGGAACAACTTCAGAGAGATTCTGCCCGTCTTGCGCAGTCCCGCCAAGATGGCCGCGCCCATGTTGCCCGTGCCAATGACGGCCACGCGCAAATCGGCGGCCTTCTCCGCGACCACTTTTTCGGTTTTTGCTTTGGCGGGGCGGCCACGCTTTTTGCCTGTTTTTTTGGCGGCGGGGGCTTTGCTCGCGCGGCGTTTTTCTAGCACTGTGCCGTCGCTGCCCAAGCGCACGAATTCCACCGCGTCTTCGCGGAACGTGCCCACGCGGTAGCCCGCGCCCAACCAGTTGCGCGCGTGGCTGGAGGTGGCGGAGTTCGCCCACCAGGTGGGCTTGTGCGCCGAGGGGGGCAGTTCGCCGCCGACGATGCCCGCCAAGGCGGCGAAGCTGACGACCACGTTGTCTTCGGTCTGCTTTCTCAGGTAAGCACCCAGTGCTTTGTACTTGCTGGTTCTGGCCATGATGTTTCTCCTGTTTGTTTATTTTTCTATTTATTCGTCATCGCTGAGGTGCGATGTACAAAACGGGCAACGGGTCGCGTTCACAGAAACGGACTTGCGGCAGTAGGGGCAGGGTTTCAGGTCGGGATACACGGCGTTTTCTTTTTTGCGCAGCATGGCAATGGTGTTGATTGCCTTCACCAGCAGGAAGACCACGGCCGCCATAAACAGGAAGTCGAGCACCGTGGAGAGAAAGTCGCCATAGCGCAGAGTGATGCCCGGCGCGATGGAGAAGACGAGCCCGTCCATATCCAAATGCCCCCGCGTGGCAAAGAGAATCAGCGGCATGAAGATGTCCTCCACCAAGGCGGTGATGATCTTTTGGAACGCGCCGCCGATGATTACGCCCACCGCCAGATCAATCACGTTGCCCCGCAGGATGAACGCCTTAAACTCGCCCAGCACGCCGCCGATTTTCTCCACGCGAATCTTCTTTTTCATGCGCTCTCTCCCAAGATCACTTGCCCCCGTGCGTTGGCCACGCACTCTTCCACTAAGCCCGCCACGTCCAGCTTTGCCTCTGCGGCGGCGATGATGTCCGGCTTCGGGCGCGTGCGCGGATGTTTGGGCGTGAATACCGTGCAACAGTCCTCATACGGCAGAATCGATGTGTCAAACGTGCCGATGTTTCGCGCCAGCGCAATGATCTCCTTCTTGTCCATCCCAATGAGCGGGCGGAACACGGGCAGGGTGCACACGCTGTCTGTGCTCGCCAGCGCAGGCAAGGTCTGGCTGGCCACCTGTCCCAAGTTTTCGCCCGTAATCAGGCATTCGGCGCGTTCCGTTCGCGCAATGCGCTCGGCCACCCGCATCATCATCCGCCGCGTGAGCACCGTGCCCAGCTCGTCCGGGCAGTGCTTTTTGATGGCTTCCTGCACTTTCGTGAAGTGCACCGTATGTAAGTAACTGCCGCCCGTGTATTCGGCCACGCGCCCCAAAAGTGTGTGGACTTTCTTCTCCGCCCACGGGCCCGTGTAGGGGGGCGAAGCAAAGTGTACCCCCACCAGCGACACGCCCCGCCGCGCCATCATCCACCCGGCCACGGGGCTGTCGATGCCGCCAGAAATGAGCAGCACCGCCCGTCCCGATGACCCCGCTGGCAGACCACCCGCGCCGGGGTGCTGTTTGCCGTGGACGAATATGTATTGGTCGCGCACCTCCACCGTCACCGTCACGTCCGGGTGGTGGACGTCCACCGTCAGGTGCGGGTACTGCGCCAAAAGCCGCTCGCCCAAGTCGGCGGCAATCTGCGGACTGCCCAGAGGGAAACGCTTGTCCGATCGCTTGCCCTCCACCTTGAAGGTCTGCGCCCCCAACAGGTCGCCCGCCAGATAGTCCCCCGCCTGCGCCAGCACCGCGTCCATCTCTTTCGGCAAGCACAGCGCCCGGCTATAGGCCACAATGCCGAACACCGTGCCCACGTAGTCCGCCGCGCGACCCGTGTCCACATCGTCTGCTGGCGTGACCGTCAGCGTGGACTGGGCATAGCTGTAGCCAAACGCACCCAGCGGCGCGAGGCGTCCGCGCAAATTGCGCAGCAGACGCTCCTCAAATTGCCGCCGGTTTTGCCCTTTGAGCACCAGTTCGCCGTATTTGATTAGGATCACTTCGCGCATGGAATCTCCAATTCAGATGTCAGATGTCAGAGGACAGAAGTCAGATGTCAGAAGACAGATGTCAGAGGGGGGGAGGACAGAGAGGCGTGAGGGTTCAGAATTGAGGGATTTGCGTGCAACCGTTCAGCGTCTCCCCTCACGCCTGAACCCTCGATCCTCCCGCCTCAATTCACGTGCCAATCAAGCTACGCTTGATTTCGGCCAGCCCCCACAGCAACTTGTCCACTTCTTCTTGTGTGCTCGTGTGGGAAAAGCTCACGCGCAGTGCACCGTCTGTGACCTCCTTGGGCAGGTGCATCGCCTCCAGTATACGGCTGGGTTTGCCCTTGGCGCAGGCCGACCCGCTGGCCACATACACGCCCCGCGCACTGAGGAAGTTGAGCATGGGTTCGCTGCGTTGCCCCAGCACGCTGAAGTTGACGATATACGGCAGCGCGTCGGGGGGGGAGTTGACGACAATGCCGCCCAGTTGCTGCAGAGAATCCACCAGATAGTCTCGTAGCCACGCAATCTTTGCGTGCGCGGCGGGGAGATCCGGCAGGTGCGCCGCCGCCGCGCCAAAGCCGGCAATCGCGGGGACGGGTTCTGTGCCCGGGCGCAGCTTGTTCTGCTGACTGCCTCCGAACGCACGCGGCTGGATTTTCACGCCCGTGCGGATATACAGTGCGCCCGCGCCCTTGGGTCCGTGGATCTTGTGACTGCTCACTGTCAGCAGATCCGCGCCAATTTCGCTGGGACGCACAGGCACTTTGCCAAAGGCCTGCACTGCGTCCACATGCAAAAGTGCGCCCGAGCGCTTCGCCTGAATCAGGCGGCGGATTTTCTCCACGGGCTCGCGTGTGCCCACTTCGTTGTTGACCGCCATCAGGCTCACGAGGCTCGTCTGCGGCGTGATGGCGCGGGCTAGGTCGTCTTCGCTCACGCGCCCGAACTTGTCCACCGGCAGAAAGACCACGTCAAAGCCCTGCGTGGCCAAATATTTGGCGGCTTCGTCCACGCTTGAGTGCTCCACGGCAGAGGTCACCACGCGCCGCCCCGCGCGTCGGTTCGCCGTCACCGCGCCCAGCACGGCTAAGTTGTTGGCCTCCGTGCCGCCGGAGGTGAAGAGAATCTCGTCACTCTTCGCGCCTAGGGCTTTGGCCACGCTGGTGCGTGCGTCCTCCACCAGCTCTTCGGCGCGTAGCCCCAAACTGTGGCGGGAGGAAGGATTGCCCCAGGTTTCTTGCAACGCCTGCTGCATGGCCAGCAGCGCTTGGGCGCTGGGTTGGGTGGTGGCGCTGTGGTCTAAATATGCATCCATTGTGCGCCTCCTCCCAAATTTTTCAATAGATAATCCATATTATACATCACTCCCGTCCAAAATTCAAGCTTTTCAAGACTTTACTCATATGAAATGGGCATGTCCTAACGGTAGTATATGTATTTTTCCAGACTCGGACACAAAAACAGAGGGCAGAAAACAGAAGACAGAGGGCAGAAATTTGCCCTACACAACAAAAACGGACACCCCGTCTGGAATGTCCGCTTTTTCGGTGTGCTCGTTAGCTCTTCGGGAAGCTACCGGGCAGGAAGTTCAGGAAATTCTCCATGATGTGTTTGAACTGGTTTACCCAGCCGTTTTCAACACTGCTGAATGAATCCTGCGCCACTTCAAACTGATCTTTCCAGTTCGAGCCTTCGCCGTAGCCGCCGAACAGGCCTTGGAAGAAGTCGATGAACGCGTTGATGAACTCATTGAACCAAGCTGTAGAACCTGTCATGTTATACCCTTCTTTCTATGGTGTGTTGTTCAAGCAAAGCTTGTCAAAGGTATTGTAGCACAGACCCGCACGCGATTGTTTCCGATTTAGAAATATGAACAATTTTTTTGCAGTTTTTTTCCATAGCATAGACAAAGCCCGTGAAAGATTGTTCGTACACGGCTACCGCATTTACTTTTTTGACTAGTCAAGATCACCCAACATCTGTAGGGGTGTGCGCCCCTGCGCGTCCGCTGCTGAAGAGGAATGAGAATCTAGGATACAAGCGTGAGACCTGTAGGGGCGGCAACCTGCCGCCCGCCCAGTTTGTGGGAATCAGCGGGCGCACGGGGGCGTGCGCCCCTACGGGTCAATGGATTCGATTCCTCTCAACAAAATAATTTACCAATTTTGCCAATAAAGTAAATGCGGTAGCCATGATTGTTCAAAGTTTATACTTGCACTCGCGGCGGGAATGTGCTATAATCAACGTGAAGAAATGTGCCTATAGGGGTTTCCTCCATGAAAAAACTGCTCTCCCTGCTGTTGGTTGCCGCGCTTTTTGCCTCTGCGCTGAGCTTTGGCATCTCTGCCGCTGACTACGGCGGCGTAAAGGGAAAAAACACCAGTGGCGTGTTCAGCTACACGCTCATCAATTCCGGCAAAGAAGTGCGCATCGACCTCTCGCGCACAGCCAAAGGGGCGCTGACCATCCCCGCCAAGATCGGCGGCAAGCCCGTCACGCAAATTGGCACAGAGGCGTTCTACGCCTGTGGCGACCTGACGAGCGTCAAAATCCCCGCTGGCGTGAAGGTCATCGGTGCGCACGCGTTTGACATGTGCATAAACCTAAAGAGCGTCTCCCTGCCCAGCTCCCTCACCCAAATCGGCGCGTATGCCTTCCTGTTCAACACCTCGCTGACCAGCGTCACTGTCCCCAACAAGGTGACCAGCTTGGGCAAAGGCGCGTTTGCGTACTGCTCCGCGCTCAAAACCGTCACGCTCTCCTCTGCGCTCACGTCACTCCCGGCGGAATGCTTTGAGGGCTGTGACAATCTGACCAAACTCACGCTCCCCACGGGCATGAAAACCATCCCCGCCGGGACGTTTGCCGGCGCGTCCAAGCTCAAGACCCTCACCATGACCAAAACGGTCATTTTGGGGAAGACCATCACCCTGCCGGACTACAAGGCCGTCAAAGCCAGCGCGTGGAAGGGCGGCAACACGGCGCTACTCAAAAAGACATCGGGCGTCACATATAAGGCCGTCAAAGCGGGCAAAACGAGTTACACGCTGACCGATTCCGCCGGGCGCAAGCTCACCGTGACCGTAACGGTCAAAAATCCGCCGCCCACCAAAATCGCCTTCAAAAAGACCAGCGTTACCCTCAAGAAGGGCAAGAGCTACAACACCGCCGTCACGTTTACTCCCGTCAACGCGCAGACCACGCGGACATACGCAAGCAAAAATAAAAAGATCGCCACGGTGGACAAAAATGGCAAAATCACCGCCGTCGCCAAGGGCAAAACCATCATCGTCGTCACGACCGCCAACCAGCTGACGGCCCAATTTACCGTCACTGTCACTTAAAAAATGCGCACGAGCGCGGCGCTTTGTGGCTTTTTCACAAAGCGCCGCTTTGTGTACTTTTTGGGGCATTTTTTGGTTGCATTTGGCGGGCAAATGTGGTATAATAACCGCCGAAATCATGGATAAGGAGCAAACAAATGTCTGTAATTGCAAAGATTCAAGCCCTAGAGGTTCTTGACAGCCGCGGCAACCCCACCATTGAGGTGGAAGTCTGGACGGAAAGCGGCGCATATGGCCGCGCGATGGTGCCCTCCGGCGCGTCCACGGGCGAGCACGAGGCCATTGAACTGCGCGACGGCGACAAAGCTCGCTACGGCGGCAAAGGTGTCCTCAAAGCCGTGCAGAACGTCACCGATTTGATCGCGTCCGCGCTTGTGGGGCAATACGCCGTCACCGACCAATTGGGCATCGACCGCGCGATGATCGCGCTCGACGGCACGGAGAACAAGGGGAATCTGGGCGCGAACGCCATTTTGGGCGTGAGCCTGGCCGTGGCACATGCCGCCGCCGATTACCACGATCTGCCGCTGTATCAATATCTGGGCGGCTTCAACGCCAAACAACTGCCCACGCCGATGATGAACATCCTCAACGGCGGCAGCCACGCCGACAACTCCGTGGACTTCCAAGAGTTCATGATCATGCCCGTGGGCGCGAAAACCTTTGCCGAAGCCATCCGCACGGGTGCGGAAGTTTTCCACGCGCTCAAGAGCGTGCTGGCGGCGCAGGGCAAGAACACCGCCGTGGGCGACGAGGGCGGCTTTGCCCCGAATCTGCCCAGCAACCGCGCCGCGCTGGAAGTCATTGTGGAGGCCATCAAAAAGGCCGGCTATGAGCCCGGCAAAGACGTGAAGATTGCCATGGACGTGGCATCCAGCGAGTTCTATGATGAAGCGAGCAAGAAATATGTCCTCAAGGGCGAAGGGCGCAGTCTCACCGCCGATGAGATGATCGACCTGTACGAGTCCTTCCTCAACGACTTTCCCATCATCAGCATTGAAGACGGTCTGGACGAGAACGACTGGGACGGCTACAAAAAGCTCACCGACCGCTTGGGCAAACGCGTCCAGCTGGTGGGCGACGACTTCTTCGTGACCAACACAAAGCGTCTGGCCAAAGGCATCGAGCTGGGGCTGTGCAACTCCATCCTCATCAAGGTCAACCAAATCGGTAGCCTGACCGAGACCTTCGAGGCGATTGAAATGGCCAAACGCGCGGGCTACACCGCCGTCATCAGCCACCGCAGCGGCGAGACCGAGGACGCGACCATCGCAGACATCGCCGTGGCCACCAACGCCGGGCAAATCAAAACGGGCTCGATGAGCCGCACCGACCGCATTGCCAAATACAACCGCCTGCTCAAGATTGAGGCGCAGTTGGGCGCGGGTGCAGTCTATGGCGGCCTCGCCTCGTTCTACAATCTGGACGTATAATCTGCGTTTGCAGACAGACCGTGCGCCCTGCATCTGCAGGGCGCACGGTTTTTGTGTTATTCTTCTACGCCCTGCGCAACAACTCAATTACTTTTTATTAGCTCTAGCAGTAGCACGTCCTCACCCGTTAGGTCTCTCAAGGCATCGCCCATCTTTCCCCACTTTTTTGGGTAGTCGTTACTGCCGTAAATTTCCTTCGTTGCACCATTGGCAAAGACAATGGTAATGCCCCACTGGTTGCCGCAACCCATTTCATAGTCGATGTAAGATTCTTTCCACTTTGTAAATCTATGTTCCGTGGCTTGCTTGCGGAAGGCATCGATTTTTGTTTGCTCCAATTCTTGCACAAAGCTGAAGCCCTCGTTTTGCGCCGATTTGTCGCGTGGAACATTTTCTGCGGAGATGGAGGTGTGATAGTCCCAAAGCTTCGCGTTTTTCAGGTCGATTTTGTATTCCAAATAGTGGATGCCAAACCCGCTGTGGTACACATAAATCGTTGTGATTTCATCCTTAGAAGTCACCGCAGCACCCACCACGTCGCAAGCAACAAGAGACACCAACAAAGTTCCTGCGAGCAACAGGAGAATAAAGTTCTTTTTCATGTCATCACAAGCCTTTCATGCTAATCCGCAACAAGAATTATTGCATGTCGCCCCTACAACAATTGTTCATTGCGCAGCCTGCGCCTTCTTCTTCTTGCGCACCACAATCACAACCACAATCCCCACGGGCACGGCCAGCACCACCAGATACGGTGCGGCGGCGATGAACCACAGCGCGAGAGAGGCAAAGCCATCGCGCACATTGGTCAGGCTTTCCATAAAACGCCGCCCCGCTTCGGACGTAAACTTGGGCGGTTTGGGTTTCTTGACCTCCGCGATTTCGGTCACTTCGCTCAGCTCCATGGTCACGGTGCTGTACTGCGCCTGATTTTTCAGCGACTGAATCTGGCCTATGTAGCTCTCCAGATTTCCGCGCACTTCGGTGATTTTGCTCTGCACATTCATGATTTCGTCCAGCGTTTTCGCCTTGCTGAGTAGCCCCAGCAGCGCATCGCGCTCGGCCTCCATGGCCAACTTCTTGCTTTCCGTGTCGATGAGTTGCGCACTCACGTCCGTGTAGCTCACGTTTTTGCTCGTCACCGTGGCGTGCTTTTCAAGGCTGACCAAAAAGTCCTCCAGTTTGTCGCTGGGCAAACGCGCCACAAAGTTGCCGTGCCGCGCGTCTTTGTAGTTCTGGATGTTGTTGTCCTCAAAAAAACCGCCCAGCGCCTTGAGCTTCGCCCGCATCTCGTTCATCTGCGCGTCCCACTCTTTGGTCTGCATGTCCACCTGCGCCCGCGCGATGATCTGCCGCTCCACCGTTGCCCCGGCCACGGCGGCCACGTTGGTGGGCGATTCACCCGGCGGGGGTGCTTGCATCATGTTGGCGGACGAGATGCCGCCATAATTGAGATCGGGCGACACGTTTTCGTAGTCGCTGTAGTTTTGCGCACTGTCGTACAGTGGCGGCGTGACGTTATCGCGGCTTCGCGAGCCGCCGAAAATGCTCGTGAACGTGACGATGAGCGCCAGCAGCAACAGTGCCCCGCCGCCCACGCCGATGAAGAGTTTCTTTTTGGATGCGTTCATGTCGGACTCCTTTGGGTTTGGATGATACACAATAGAGTCAAAAAACGCGCGTTTTGTTGCATCGCTCCACTAATTTCCACGCATCTCATCCAACGTGCCGCCAAACGCCGGGAGAAACTCCGCCAAAAAGGCGTTTAGTTCCGGCATGTCCAGCGCGTCAAGCTTCGCGCGGGTGTGCTGGGCGGCGATGGAAAACTCCCGGTTGCCCGCGCGTGTCTCCTCCAAGCACTTCAAATGTGCGCACAGCGTGTCCGCCGCCTTGACGATTGGCCACAGCGCCGCATCCTCCGCGGCGGGGAACAGCAGGGGAGAGTAGGCCGCCTGCAAATCCGCCGGTAGCATGGCCAAAAGCGTCTGGGCGGCGTGCTCTTCCACGCTGGCGTAAGCGGCGCGGACATCGGCGTTGTAGTACTTCACAGGGGTGGGCAGGTCGCCCGTGATGGCCTCAGGCGCGTCGTGGAAAAGTGCCAGCAACGCGGCGCGTTCGGGGTTGACGTTGCCGCCAAAGCGTGCATTTTTCAGCACCGCCAGCGCGTGCGCCAGCCAAGCCGTGCGCTGCGCGTGCTCGCTCAAGGACTCCGCCCGCGTTGAGCGCATCAGCCCCCAGCGTTGGATATACTTCATGCGGTCAAGCATGGCGAAAAACGATGACATATTTCCTCCCGTTGGCGATAGATATTACACACCCGGATTGCTTGAACCCTTTAGTTTAATAATTTGCCCTTTGGTTTCTTGTGATTGCAAAGTTCCCTTACGCAAATGAAGCAATTCTTCAATGTCTTTTCTTTCCATTGTTACACCATAATTTGAAAAGAGACGCATAATTGAGGCGGCACTCAAAATACGCTCATTGATCAGCAGCTCAATTGCCCCTTGAAAGATATTTTCGTTGAGATTGAATGGTGTATCATCTGGTTCGCGTGTCCGCCAACCTCTCTGTGAAATTTGGCGCATGAGATATTGAAATTGTGTATTGGTTATCAACCCTAATTGATGGGTACGATACACCATAGCCTGAACAGACATATGCCACTTCTTTTTTAAGTATAAATAATGCGTCAGCTTATTGGCGTATAGTCCAACATCCGCTTCGAAAGTCGTTTTTGGAAGCAGAAATGCACTTGCAAACATATTCGCCTGCTTTTCGCGCGCTTTAAACTCTTCTTTTGTGATCATTTCAATGTCCTCGCTCCAAGGATGGAGGAGAATGTGACCAAGCTCATGTGCCATATCAAAGCGTATTCTGCCCTCTGGTCTCTTTCCGATTGAGAGCGCAATAAAGAACATGTCATTATCATTGACATGTGTGCATTGACTGAACGCATCAATTTTGTCTTCTTCTGTGTCGAATCCGGTAACGATAATCCCGTTTTTCTCAAGCAAGAATTGGAGGTTTGCGATGGGGGCATCTCCCACTCTCCAATGCGCTCTAAGCTTAGATGTTATTTTCTCAATCTGTTCTTGCGTGCTCGCGTTTCCTACGAAATCAAATTCATCATCAGTTCCCTTAAACTCAACATTATCCAATAAATTTATGGCAGGGAAATCAATATAGTCAAGCAAAGCCTTGTACATCTTGGCGACAAATTCTAATTTTATGCTTTGCGCAGTACGGTCAATTTTGGTTGTTGTTGATAAAGAACGAAAATAGGTAACATCCGTTCGCGTCCTATATCGATCTTTTTGAGAGAAAAAAACCTGTGGGAATCTTAATTCAGTCGCCAAGCGTTCCATGTTCGGACAACTTGGGGCGATTTTCGAATTTTCGTACAGAGAAAGAGACTGCTTGCTGATGCCAGTCTTCTTCGCTAACTCAGTCAGCGTTAGTCCCCGAAGTTGACGGGCAATCTTAAGCCGTTCCCCTTCAAACTTTTTGTCTGGAAGAAACAAGGTGGTTCGCTCCTACTTACAGTTTTTATGCTTGTTCGGGGATATCCCTGAGCTTCGGCTTCAAGCCGGGCTTGAGTTTTGGCAGGGTTTTGCTATCCTCATCCGCTTGGTCTGTTGATGGGGGGGGATCGTTGGGGCCATTATCTGGCGCAGTAAGCGCACCAGAGTCTGGATCAACAAACCGCATCAATGATTCCCTATCAACAAATTCGAGATTTCCATTGTACAGCAAAAGGTTAATATCTTTGATATGGCCGTGAGCAGGCGAATACTCAATAACAAAATGTCTATACCCTTCTGCTGGGTCAATCACTCCTTGCACTATTGATTTAAACTCAGGCAAAAGCTCATCGTCGTCAGGAAGGTCTTGATCCCAGAAACTTACTTGTGCCGCTGGCAAATCTCCATTTTCGACACGAAGGAGGATTTGGAGGTAGTGACGATTAGGATGTTGCGGCGCGGTAAGTAATAAAGACTGTAATGAAGATTTTGTAATGATCGTGTAGGCGTTTTTGTTAGCGCGATCAACGACAATACATCCTTGCCATGACGAACGACGAAAGATCACTATATTTATGTCTTGACTTTCGATGTAACGTCGAAGCCTAGTGCAAATATAGTTGCTCCTCGTGTGCCCTAAGCCATTGCAGATGTCCCAATTATTCTCCCGAAGCAACTGTGGGATGTCTTCGCATGTTGCTTTCAGAATGCACCAAACCATTTTGCGCAGTAGGTTGTCATCATGAACGTGTGAAAATCGCATATTGTTTCCTCCAAAAAGTAAGGATGTACTACCATTATATCATAAACAAGAAGTTTTGCCAATGCTTTTTGCGAAAATTTATAATTTTGTCAAGTGGACGTTTCGCCTAACCCCTACCCCCTCAATGGTGCCGGCGACCGGGATCGAACCGGTACAGGATTGCTCCCACGGGATTTTAAGTCCCGGGCGTCTGCCAGTTCCGCCACGCCGGCACGGAACTCTCCTATTATACAGTCTGCGCGGCAAAAAATCAAGCCCCCTGCGGCGCACGCGCACGGCAAACGCTTACGAAAAGCCCAAAACCAGTTCTCTATATGCAGGCGAGAGAGCGCAGCGTCTGCGTTTAGTGGCGATGCCGCCTTTGCTCGTCTTCTCTTGGTTCAATAGATTT
>JAISJQ010000058.1 GCA_031261445.1 Oscillospiraceae bacterium
AGGGGGCGATGTCCACATCGCCCCGTTATTTTCCACGCGTTTTCAGAACAACGGGACGATGTGGACATCGTCCCCTACAGGTTTAGCGTCTACCAGGGTAGGGCACGCCCTACCCCTACAGGTGACAACGGGCGGATGATATCCGCCCTACAGTTTCACCAGCGGGCGATTGCACCCGCAGGGAACAGGGCGTGCGCCCCTACACCCCTCGCGCCTGTATCCTGAACTCCCACGCCTCATAGTTCCAACACCTATTCACTATTCACTATTACCTATTCACTGCGCAAAGCGCTTGCGCTTTGCGCCCGAATGTGCTATACTACCGCACATGAAAGAAACGATTGCACAAATCATGGCCGCAAAACGCATTGTCGTGAAAGTCGGCACGAGCACGCTCACGCGCGAGAACGGCGAGGTCAATCTGCGCCTGCTCTCGTGCTTGGCGCGGGTACTCACAGACGTGCGCGGCACGGGCAAAGAGGTCGTGCTGGTCACCAGCGGCGCGATGGGCATTGGCGTGGGCAAGCTGGGCTTGCCGGAGCGTCCGCGCGACACGCCCGGTCGGCAGGCCGCCGCCGCCATTGGGCAGTGCGTGCTCATGACGCTCTATGACCGCCTGTTTTGGGAGTACGGGCAACTGGTCGCGCAGCTCCTGCTCACGCGGCGGGACACCGAAACGGACGAGAGCCGCCGCCATCTGGTCAACAGCTTTGAGCGACTGCTGGCGCTGGGTGTCGTGCCCATCGTCAACGAAAACGACTCCGTGGCCGTGGAGGAGCTGGAGAACATTTTTGGCGACAACGACAACCTTTCGGCCATTGTGGCGCGGCTCATCGGGGCGGATTTGCTCCTGCTGATGACCGACACGGACGGCCTCTATGATGCCAATCCGCGCGACAACCCGGCGGCGCAGGTGATCGACTTTGTCCCCGCTGTTACGGACGAAATCCTAGCGCTGGCGGACGGCAAGGGCACGGCGCGGGGGACGGGCGGCATGGCCACAAAGCTCCGCGCGGCGCAGTTCGCCACGGCGGCGGGCATCCCCACCGTGATTCTCTCTGGCTCTGCCCCCGAGCGCATCTACGATTTGTTGGCCGGCAAACAGAGCGGGACGATTTTTGGCGTGTAGAACACCTGTTTTGGGGCGACAATAGTGTTGTGCGCCATTTTAGAAACACTAATCATTCGCTTTCAATCCGTAGGGGCGCGCACCCAGCGTCCGCTGTGCATAACACAGTGTTTGCAGAGGTCAGCGGGACGCCGAGGGCGGCGTCCCCTACACACAACTACGCTTTAGAAAGGAGCAAAGCGCAGTGCATCGTGTGGTGAATTATTTTCGCTTCTTTTGGGGGCGTGACCGAGCGCACCGCGTCACGGCGGTGGTCGCGCTGTCGTTTTTGATTTCGGGCTTGCTGCTGGGCGGCATCGCGCTGGCGGGCTTTTTGGGGCAACGCATCCCTGACCGCACAGGCGCGGCGTTTTTGCACCAGGGCAACGTGTTTTATGCCCGCGCCGGCAAAAAAAAAGCGCAGGTACTGCGCCTGAACGAGAGCTGTGCCTCCCTTGTGAGCACCAACGGCAAGGTTGTGTGGTTCACCGCCCCCGCCGATGACAACAACAAGATCTTTGACCTCTACCAAATTGTGAACGGCAAAGCCCCGGCCATCCGTGCGCACGATGTGGAAAACACGCTTGTAGGCTCTGCGGACGGCGACACCGTGCTCTACCGCCAGAAAAACTCGTTGGGCGGCGTGGCGCTGCGTTGCCGAACCGATCGGGGCAACACCGAGCGCAAGCTGGTGGAGGACGTGGCGGACGTGTTCTTCCCGGCGCGTGGCGGCGAGTTTTGGTACACCAAAAAGCAGTACGGCACCATGGCGCTCTTTCGCGCGGACTTGCGCGGCAAGAGCACGCTGGTGGACGAGAGCGTGACGCTGGTGACTCTTCGCGAGAGCGAAAAGAGCGCGGGGCTGCTGTATCTGCACACGGAAAAGACCGAGGACGGGGCGGCCGTGGCCGTCAGCGGCAAGCTGTGCCTACTTCCACGCGGCGCGGAAAAGGCCACCGAAATCGCCCAGGGCGTGGATGCCAAAAGTCTCCCGGCTTTTTTGCAAAACTATCGTCCGGGCGAGAACCTGTATTTCTTCCAGTACGCGGAGGAGGAAAAGACCACGTGGCGCTCTCTGGTGGCGGACAAAAACGCGGACGCGGACGCGAAGATGAAGAAGCCGGACATCAACGATTTTTTCCACGTCTGGTTTCTCTCGCCCGGCTACACGGCGGCCGAAAAGCTCTATGCTGAAAAGCAGACGCGCGACCGCGTGCGGGCGGCGTTGGACGATCTGGACTTGAGCGGCGTGTCGCTGGGCAAAAAGATGCTCTGCGCGTGGGACGGCAAGAGCGTCATGGACTTGGTGCGCACCCTGCCCGCTGACGTGCTGGCCGCGCGGCGCGAGGGCGCACCGGGCGTGGTGGCTGCCCTGCACGAAAACCAGACCACGGGCAAAGATCTGGCCGACTATGCCGGCGGGGCGGTCAGCGAGATTTCGTCCACCATCGCCGCGGCCATTGCGGAGCTGACGGACGCGCAAAGCCGGGGGAAGCTCTCCTTTGTGGTGGGCGGCACGGGCGGCGCACGCATGACGGACTTAGACACTGCGTTTACGCGCACCAACACCACGTTCTCGTTTTCGCTGGACGGCACACGGCTCTTTGCGCTCACGCGGCGCAAAGCGGGCGAGGGCACGCGCACGGACGTGTACGTGCAGTCCATTCAGGGCAAGACCCTCTCCCCGCGCAGTGCCGTGCAGACCGATTGCATCCAAGCGGCGGTGCTGGGCGAGAAGCAGGACGTGGTCTGGTGCATCCTGCCGGGCGAGGGCGGCAAGATGCTGGGCGACCTGTATCGCCTCTCTGGCGACAAGCGGACGCTGGCCGCGCAGTATGTGGCGGACTTCAGCGGGGACGAGAAAGACGGCATCGTGATTTTCCACCATCCGTTGGACGTGGGCAAAAATATGCCCGAACAGTCGCGCCTGTCTTACTGGGCAAACGGGAAAACGCACGCGCTGGAAACGACCGATTTCGTCCTGAACGAGAGCGTGCGTGCCTACGGAAACACGGCGGTGGTGTACCTTGTGCCGCACGGGGGCGAGCTGGGCGGCGAACTGCGGCTGTGGCGAAACGGAAAAACATCAATTCTTGCCATAAATGCCGAAAAAGTTCTTGTTTTTTGATTGCATATCTGGTATAATATAGACGTTTCTAAATTTTTTCTAAACAACTGCGGTTTTTGGGGCGATGGATGGAGGAGATCCTTGCCGCAAGACACCGTGAGATGATAGGAGGACAGCAATGGCGCAAGAGACACATCTGCGGGCGGCACTCTTTGGTGGATTCCACAAAACGGACGTTTTGGCTTATATCGAGACGCTGCAAAACCAGATTTTGGCATTGCAGGGCGAGCAACAACAGCGCTCGCGTGAGCTGCCGGCCATGCGCGAGCAAGTGCAGGCCTTGACGGCGGAGCTGGAGCAGGCACGCGCCCGCGAACGCGGCTTTTTTGACAACACGGAAGAGCTCCAGCGGCAGCTCATTGTGCTTGAGCAGGACAGAGATGCCCTGCGTGCGCAACTGAACTCGGCCAACGCTGGACATGCCCGCGTGAAGAACGTGGAAGGGCAAGTGGGCACGCTGATTTTAGATGCCCTGCTGTATTCCGAAAAAATCATCGGCCGCGCCAAAGAGACGGCGGCCATCATCGCCAACCGCGCCCAAACGAGCGTGGAGGGAACAGCCGCCGAAGTGGACGGTCTGGGCGAAGACATGACGCAGATTTCGCGCGACTTGAGCGACTCCATCTCCCAACTGGTGGGGCGCATCAAGGGCGTGGCCGGCGATCTATCGGGCATGGCCGAACAGCTTGAGCCCGACCTGCGCGACGGCAGTGAGCAATATGAGTTTGATGTCACGGGGCAACCCGTCCTGCGTGCGCAAGCTGAGGACGACGTCCCTGCGTCCGAGGGCGCGGACGACAAAGATCAAATCACGTTTGCCCAGCCCACCGTGCCACAGGCTGCGACTGCCCCTGTAGCACCTGCCGTGCCTGAAGTAGCGTCTGCTCCAACACCCGCGCCCCTACCGCCTGCACCCACTGCACCTGCGCCGATTGCACCGCCTGTGCCTGAAGCGCCGCCTGCGCAGATCTATGAGGACGTGCATAGCCACTCTTCGTCCGTGGAAGCGCCCGATGCCATCCCTGTGCCCGTTGCGCCCAGTCCCGCAACGCCGCCTGCGTCCCCTGATGCGCCGAAACCAGACTTTCCACCCGCGCCGCAGATGGATTTTTCCGGCTGGTTTGGGGAGGCCAATGACCTGCCGCCCACGCTGGACTTCTTCAGCAATCTGGACGCGCCGCCACCTGAACAGCCCGATGACGAATATTGACCCCAAACGCATCGATACCGCCGACTTAGCCACCTGTGCGCCCCTGTTGCGTGCGGGTGAGAATGTTTTGCTCTCCGGCACGGTCTACACCGCGCGGGATGCCGCGCACAAAAAGCTGGTGACACTGCTCTCGGCGGGTGCGCCCCTGCCCTTTGACCTGAACGGCGCGTGCGTGTACTATGCCGGACCCACGCCCACGCCGCCGGGCTTGCCCATCGGCTCGGCAGGTCCCACCACCAGCGAGCGCATGGACTCCTACACCCCGCAGCTGCTCCACGCGGGTGTGCGCGGCCTAGTGGGCAAAGGCCCACGCGCCCAGAGCGTGCGCGATGCCCTGTGCGAGACGGGTAGCGTGTACTTTTGCGCACTGGGCGGCGCGGGGGCGCTGGCGGCACGCTGTATTGTGTCCTGCGCAGAGCTGGCGTTCCCGGAGCTGGGTTGCGAGAGCATCAAGCGCTTGGTGTTCCGGGACTTCCCCGTGATTGTCGGTTGCGACAGCGCAGGCGGGACGGTGTTTTGATGCCCGGCGACTGCGTGTATATCCTGCGTTGCCGTGACGGCACGCTGTATACGGGCTGGACAAACGACCTAGACCGCCGACTGGCCGCGCACAACGCGGGCACAGGCGCAAAATACACCCGCTCCCGCGCCCCCGTGACGCTGGTCTACGCAGAACACATGCCCGATCGCTCCGCCGCGCTCTCGCGTGAACGGCAGATTAAGGGGCTGACGCGGAATGAGAAATTGGCGTTGATTGAGGCTATTCCGCATTAGTAATCCTTGCGTAGGGGCAACCCTTGTGGTTGCCCCGATAACGCGTTTGGCGCAAAGGGCGACCACAAGGGTCGCCCCTACACCTGTCGCGATACGCAATGATTTTTATTGCGGATTAGTATGAGACGGCGGGCAATAGAATGATGACACAGAAAACAGAGGGTAGGGCACGCCCTACCCCTACATAAAAACGTGCGGGTAATCTAACACAACCCGTAGGGGCGGCAATTGTTCATTGTAAATTGTTCATTGCACACGCGCACGCGTGCGCCTAAAATTGTTTGCTGTATTTCTTGAGATACACCAGGCGCATCAGTTTGGCCTCAATGCCGGGAATGACGCGCTTGGTGTGGAAGAGTAGCGAGGCAATGCGCGTGCGGCAGGATTTTTCGAGGATCATCCGCGCGGCATCTGCGTCCGAATCCGTTGACCCACAGCACAGCGCACCCACGCCCAGCAGGAGCAGACCACTGCGCCCGCGCAGGGCTTTTTCACAGCGTTTGGCCGACGAGCGCGGGACTTTGTTGTTGTATGTCACCACGCGCACGCTCTCGCCCAGCAGTTGCGCGGCATCGTCCAGCTGCGGCAGCAGCGCTTCGTTCAACATGCTCACCGCAATGACGGACTCCTTGCGCGTCACGCTGATGTGGCGAATGTCCGCGCGTTTCTTGAAGATTTCGCGGTAGAGCAGCACGGCGGGCGGCTCGTCCTTGCCCTCCATGTAAACCGAATATTCCTTCGCCCCATCGGGAAAATCAACCACAAACGCGGGCTTTTCGGTCAGCCGATGCGCGTCACAGCAGTAGAAGGCGTAGTTGTCGATGGGCTTCCACTCTTTGATGAAGGTCTGCACGATGGTGTCCGCAAACTCGCCCTCGGTTTCGGGGACTTCCTTGCCCGTGACCGCTTGATATTGGTTGTACACGGCCTGCAGACTGAGTGTCTCCAGCTCGGCGGCGGTCTCAAAGGCATAGTCGGCATCCGCGCCCCAGACCAGTGCGCCGTGGTGCGCCATGAGCACGGCGTGGCCGCTCGTTTCCGCCAGCGCCTTCTCCACGCCCCGGCGCAGGCGTTTTGTGCCGGGCAGACCATAGCCGCCCAGCGGAACGCAGTCGCCGAAGCGCGGCCGCATGTCCGGGGCGATGTCCATAATCCCGGCGCTCAGCGCGGCAATCATGGAGGCGTCGTTCTGGTGGGTGTGGATGACAAAATTCGCGTCGGGGCGGTTTTTGTAGACCAGCGCGTGGATGCCCTTTTCGCTGGAAGGCTTGATGTTGCCCTCGTGCGCCAGCGTGGCAATCTCCACCAGCGGGATGTCGTCTGGTGTCAGGCGTTCGTAGTCCATGCCGCTGGGCGTGATGACAAAGTGCGTGTCGTCCACCCGCGCGGAGATGTTGCCCCAGGTGCGTGCGATGAGGCCGTTCTCTTTCAAGCGGTGTCCCGCGGCAATGACCTGTGCTCTAGCTTCTGTGATGTCCATGGTGTCCTCTCTGGTTGTTTGAATTAGCTTGCCGCCAGCAGGGCGGCGCGTTCGCGAATGAATTGTTCTATGGCCTTCAGGCGTGCCGCGCTCCAGTTGTAACGCGGGTGCTTTTGGAAAGAAAAGTGCGTGAGCTTTCGGAGCTTTCTTCGCTGACCTTCCGTCATGTGGCTGCGGGAAAAGTCCACAAAGTCGTCGTAGCTGCTGGGCAGACGCGTTTTGGCGTAGGCGTGCAGGTCGTCTAGCGCGTCGTCCATGGCGTAACAGAAGAGCGACAGACCGTTATCGAAAATGGGGGCTGTGTCCACGATGCGGTTGCTGTGGGCATCCACCAGAAAGCCAAAGTTGCCAAAATGCCGGTCTTGATTGCAGACGAGAGCGTCAAACAGGAGCATGTTCAGCAGCTCTTCTCGATAGCCTTCCTGCGCATAGAACGCCAGCGCGGCGTTGATGTTGCCCGAGGGAATCAGCTGGTGTGCGCCGACAAAGGCGCGATCGATAGAGGTAAAGAGTGCGCAGGTGGAGCACAGGCGACCCTTCCATTTGGCTAAGCCATAGGATACGTGCGGCAAGCCCATGGCCACCGCCACCTGCGCGGCGTAAAACTCAGCATAGGGCTCGTTGCCCGCGTTGCTCGCGCCCTGTGTCCCAGACTTATACAGGAGAATCTCGCCGCCCATGCGCCGCCAGCTTTTGGCGAGCATCCCGCCCGTGGTGAATTCTGGCGAAGAGCGAAAGCCCCCGCCGCCCGTCACCGTGCCATAGCCTGTGTAGGCAATCGCGGAGAGAAAGCGGTTGAAGGGGTTCTGGTAAAGATTGACTTGCGCGAAAGTGGTGTGTTCGTCTTCGGCGCAAATCCAGTAGGCATCGTTGAGGGAGAGCGCCTTGGAAACGCGCAAAATGGCCGCCGTGTCCCGCTCGCTGATGCCCTGTTTGGCCAAAAAGCTCTCCACAAACGCACGATGGACGGGGATGCGGCGGTGCTCCAGCCACTGCGCCAAAGCGCTGTCCGTGGGCTGCACCCCTAGGGGCAACAGCGGCACGTTTTCCTCTTGCACCTCCAGCACACGGACAGTAAAAGCCCCGTCCTTGCGCCCCATGGTAAAGCGCAAAAGCTCTGTGTCAAAGTGCCTGAGAGAATACGTCATCGCTCTGCCTTTATGGTGTGGTGAAAAAAGTGTAGCCCTCTGTGTTCGCGGCGGGTTTGTGGACGGAGGTGGGCGGCACGCTCCAAGGTGCACTCAGCGGCACGGCTTCAAGGTCATAGAGCATGAACCAGCTGTTGGTCATCAGGGCGCGATAACGCGCTGTCCAGGTCTCATCCAGCAGGCTTTCTTCCACACGCCAGCCGCCTGTGGTGTTGTACATCCCGCGAAAACGCCACGCGTCGCCTTCCCAAGGCGGGGTGTTCGGCGCGACGATGTAGAAAATCACGCTCTGCGTCATGCGGTCGATGCTTTTGCCCGTGAGCGTGCCCACGAGGTCACCGCCGTAGTAGGTGATGTCCACGTCGCTCTGATAGGCGACGATGCGAAAATCCGCGCCGTATTTTTGGCGCAGTTCGTCGGACTGGTAGGCCGCGTCCATCAGGTAATATTCGGGGTCCCACTCGTCTTTTTGCCCCGCACTGGCGTGCGCGGCCGCATACGCCGGGGTGAGGGACGGGTCTTCTTTCATCGGACGCGCCGGGTCATAGGGGTTCGCTTGCGCGATTTGGCGATAGAGCTGAAATTCCGCGATGTCGCAGTCGCGCTGGTACTGCGTCTGCACCGGGTCAAAGTAGTATTGGTCAATGTGCCAGCCCGTCTGTGACCACCAAGTGGCGCTGAACTGCCAGACCTGCATTTCTCCCGCCGGGATGTTGCCCCCCGAAAAGGTGAGCGTGCACTGCCCCGTGTAGACCGCCTCGTTCACGCTCGGCTTTGGTGTGCCGATTTCGTCAATCGCCTCGCGCACGCCGTCCACCACGTCCTTGACGATGTCGAAGATCGACTGATTCGGGCGCGGCTGTGTGGGCTCTTCCTTCTTGGGGAGTTCGCGCAGGGTGCTGTCTTCATCAATGCAACGAAAGTCCGCGCCCAACAGTGCCTTCAGTTCGGGACTGTTATAGCAGAACGACAGAATCGGGACGTAGATGTGGTCTTTCGCCCAGTAGTCGCTTTCGGCGGCGGCATAGTTGATGTGGCCGGCGATGGTCTCGCGGGCATAGTAATCGCTCGCGGTGAGCGGCGCATTGTAGCGTTGCTCAAGGTAGCTCTGCAAGGCCTGCTCTTCGGCTTCTTGCGCCGCCTGTGCGCTCTGCTGGGTTTTTTGTTCCGCACGACCACAGGCCGCCAAGGCAGTCAGGAGCACCAAAAGCGCAAGAAGTAGCGCATGTGCGCGTTTCACGTTTGTCTTATCCCTCCAGCTTGCCCACGTGTTGCAACACGCGGTCAAAGCGCACGACGGCGTCGTCAATCATTTCGTCCGTGTAGGCGGCGGAGGTGTACAGCCGCGAGCCGGCCAGCGTGACCAGACCCTCGGCCATGTAGGCCGCGCCCATGTGCTCCATCTCTTTTTTGCGGATGCTCGTTTGTTTGAGCACATCGGGGATTTTCCACGGCTTGTGCCAGTCGATGGCAAAGTGGATGGTGCCCACCGTCTCGAAGTGGCAGATGCTGCCCTGATTGAACGCCACGAAGGGGAGCGCGTATTTGTCGATGAGTCCCTGCAGTCCGGCCGTGAGGCGGTCGCCCGCGCGGCCAGCCTTTTCGGCGGCGTCCGTGCGGTCAATCTCTTCTAAGGTATAGTAGCCCGCCACGCAGCTGAGCGGGTTGGCCGCCATCGTGCCGCCGATGAGCGCTTTCTTAATCTTCTCGCCGCCCGCGATGCCTGCGGCTAAGTACTTCATGTATTCGCGCTTGCCGCCCAGACCGCCCGCGCCGGGGTAGCCACCCGCGACAACTTTGCCGAAGACGGTCAAATCGGGCGAACAGCCAAAGTAGCCCTGTGCGCCGCCCATGCCCACGCGGAAGCCCGTCACCACTTCGTCGAAAATCAGCAGTGCGCCAAACTTGCGGCACAGCTCCTCTACGCCGCGGCAGAAGTCCTTATCCACCGGACGCGTGCCACTCTCAGGGCCCAGCGGTTCGAGCATCACGGCCGCCGTGCCGCCGTGGAGGCGGTTGCGCTTGAGGATGTGCTCGAGCGCGTTCAGGTCATTGGGGAAGAACTCTTGCACGTTGCGGAACACGTAGGCCGGCACGCCACTGGCCTGTGTCCATTTGCTGCCGGGGATGCGGATGCCGTAGGCCAGCTGGTCGCTCCAGCCGTGATACGCGCCGCCCATTTTGACGATGTTTTTGTTTTTGGTCGCCAAACGCGCCACGCGGATGGCCGCCATACAGGCCTCTGTGCCCGAGCCCAGCATACGGAACATCTCCACGCTGGCGACAGAGTCGGCGATCTTTTTGGCTAGGCGATACTCAAACTCGTGGAATAAACCCGTGGACGGGCCACAGGTGTTCAGGAGCTCAAAGACTTTTTCGCGCACTTGCGGCGGATTGCTGCCCAAAACGGTGGGCCCGCCCGCCTGCAGAAAGTCGTAGTACTCGTTGCCGTCTAGGTCATAGAGCATCGCGCCCTCGGCCTTGGTGAACACCAGCGGGAAGGGGTGGTTGAACGCCAGATTGTGCTGGACACCGCCGGGAATGAGCTGTTTGGCCTCGTCAATCATCTCTTTGCTCTTGACGCACTTTTTGCCGTAGTACTCCTCCACATACCGCGCGAGCGCGTCGGCTTTCAGCCCCCAAATGGGCTGTGCGATGAGTTCATCGAGCTTGCGGACAACGGTGGGAATGTCTGGGTACTGCGAAATGCTGTAGTGATCTGTCATGGTTTCCTCCAAATTTATGCGGGGCATTATGCGCCCACAGGGTTGGTGTGCGTGTCGCGTGCGTAGGCGTGGTAGAGTGCGCTGACGCAAACGTCTTTGGCCAGATGCGCGGGGACGGCAGCGGAATCGGGCTGGAAGGTGTCGGTGTGGCGCATAGCGCCCCACCAATAGATGGTCTCGAGCATAAAGCGGGCGGGCAGGCGGGTTTCGAGCAACTGGCGCAGCTCTCCTTTGGCGGAGAAGAAGCGCAAAAAGCCGTCGAACTGCCGCTGTAGCTCTTGCCGATATCGGTTGAAGCCCGCAAAAATATTGGGGCAGACGCGGGGATTGGCCTGTAGCAGCTGTGAGGCGATGCCGTACTGGCTGAGCATATCGAACGCATCGGAGAGCATGTCTTTGTAGTGGTAATCCTTTCGCCGGGTGCGCAGGGGTGCGCCAAATTTTTCCACCAGATGTTCAAATGTCCGCAGTGCCTCGCGCTCCAGCGACGAAAACAGCGGCAGGGAGAGCGGCAAAGCGTGGGGGCGGTTGAAGAATTCGCCGTCCACGCAACGCTTGATGACGGCGCAAAAAATCACCTGCTTGTTGGTGAAAAAGTCATAGATTCCACCCACAGAAATGGCGCAAGCGCGGGCGAGCTCCTCCACGCTCGTCTTCTTAAAGCCGTTGTGGATGAACAGCTCCGCCGCCTTGTTCAAAATGCGCTCCAAGCGGGTGTCCATAGGCCTGCCCCTCCCTCACACCAAATGCCATCCCGGCGCAAAAATCGACACGACTGGAAACGAGAAGAGTATAGCCCAATTTGGGGCAAATGTCAAGCGGTATTTAGAAAATTGGCACGGCAAACGCTTACGAAAAGCCCAAAACCAGTTCTCTATATGCAGGCGAGAGAGCGCAGCGTCTGCGTTTAGTGGCGATGCCGCCTTTGCTCGTCTTCTCTTGGTTCAATAGATTT
>JAISJQ010000046.1 GCA_031261445.1 Oscillospiraceae bacterium
GATGTTCTCCTTAACTAGATTCTACAACCCGTAGGGGCGGCAACCTGCCGCCCGCAGTCGAACAATCGGCATATTGTGGATTTTTTGCGAATGACGGGCGGCAGGTTGCCGCCCCTACAATCCATCAACAGCGCTCAAACCTCTTTCTTGTGCCGATGAATCAGGAAGCGATTGCAGGGGTAAGTCCACAGACCGGGGACGGCCATGGCGAGGAACTTGCCGATGATCTCGGTGAGCGTGGCGGGTAGACCAACCTTGCCCACGGCGGCGGTGATGACAGGACCAATCACGCCGTTCGCACCAATGGTGAAGATGACCATGAGGACATACAGAAAGGTGCTCAGGGCAATGTTGGCATCGGACTTGAAGCTAATCTTGCGGTTGAGGACGTAAGCGACAGCGTAGCCCACGGCGGTGGAAATCATGTAGGCGTACATGTCCGCAATGCCCTTCTCGAAGGTCACGAAGCGACCGATGAACTCGAAAAAGCCGTTGTCGGGCAGGGGCGTGCTCTGGAGCGAAGCGAAGACAACGTTCAGGAAGAGGAGATACACCAAGATTTCCGGCACGTTGGAAATGCCGCCAGCGATGAAGAACTTGACGATCTTGTATATCTCCGGGTGCGCGTCTGTGAACGCCTTGAGCTTGGGGTGTTTGAGTAGAAAGCGATCCTGCGCGTCGAGCTGCGCGGCCGGGTTTTCGTTGGTGAGCGTGGTGTTTGCGTCAGACATGGGTGTGCCTCCGTACTAGCTATTAGATGTTAGATTTTAGATGCTAGAAACTTGTTTCCTGCCTATTATAACAGATTTTGCCGTTGGACGCAATAGAGAGATTGGCATAGCACGAAATTGACGGGTATATGCCCCATGTGGTATAATAACGCCCGTGAAATTGGACGCAGTGCGGGAGGAGCAAGTGTGAAGCTAGTCGGCAAGATTGACCGCGAGAAATTCAAAGCGGTTTCGAAACACATCACTACGGACGAAGTAGTGATAACCGATGAGCGCATCGCGCACATTGAACAGCGACATCCCGGCGCGTATGAACGCTTTTCGCCGTATATCCAAGAGGTGCTAGAAAGCCCAGATTATGTGCTTGAAGCCAGTCGACCGAAGACGGCCGTTTTGCTCAAAGACATCGTGGTTGATGGGCAAAAAATCAAGCTCATTCTTCGGCTTGTTGCGCACAATGATCCCGATGGATACAAAAACTCGGTTCTTTCTTTGTGGAAGATAGACGAAAAAGAGTGGCAACGCCTTTTGCGGAGTAAAAAGGTGCTTTACAAATCAGAATAATTGTGCTATACTATAAATACAATAGAATTAAGATGGTTGAGGTGGTAGATTTCGTCCAGACCACACGCCGCTGGCATGATAAGGGGTAACCCTGAGAGATGAGGGAGAATTGGACGCCCTCCAACCGTCTTAGTTCTTGACAAAAGCATCTGCTTTCGGGCAGATGCTTTTGGTTTACAAACGCGAATAAGTATGTTATAATGTAAGTACAATAGAATTGGTTGGTGAGGTGGACAACGGCATCCACACGCCGATGGTACGACAAGAGGGCAACCTCTGAGAGATGCAGGTACAGCCGGACCTGCCACCAACCAACGCTAGCGCCCAAAGCCCTGCCTCGCGGCGGGGCTTTGGTTTTCCTACGCGGCGTTTGACGTTCTGCGTCCGCTTGTGGTATAATAACGCCTGTGAAAACGGACGTAGTGCGGGAGGAGCAAGTGTGAGGCTAGTCGGCAAGATTGACCGCGAGAAATTCAAAGCGGTTTCGGAACACATCACCACGGACGAAGTAGTGATAACCGATGAGCGCATCGCGCACATTGAACAGCGACATCCCGGCGCGTATGAACGGTTTTCGCCGTATATCCAAGAGATTCTCAGCGCGTATGATATCATGCTGGAAGACAAGCACCCCCATACGGCACTGCTGATCAAAAAGCTGGAAAAAGACGGCGCACAGATTGAGCTTGTTCTGCGCTTGCACACGCTTAGAGATGAGACGGGGTATAAAAACTCCGTGCTTTCGTTGTGGGAGATTAGTGACAGGCGACTTGGAAAATATCTGCGCAATCGGAGAATACTTGACAGCCGTTTATAAACCTGCTATAATAAACATACAATAGTATTGGTATTTTGAGGTGGAAAATTTCGTTGCGTCCACACGCCGATGGTTTGACAAGGGGGTAACCCCTGAGAGATGCAGGAGCCGCGACGCCTGCCAAAGTACCAACGCTAGCGCCCAAAGCCCTGCCTCGCGGCGGGGCTTTGGTTTTTAGTGTGCAACCGACTACACAAATAATTGTACATTGTTCTTTGTTAATTGTTCATTGGCTACGCCCTGGCGTTTGACGGCAATGGGCAACTTATGGTATAATTTAGCAGAATAAAGTGGGAGTTGACGAGTGAAACGCTTTTTTTCTGCGCTTTTGGCTTTGGTGTTGCTGTTGTGCTTTGGTTTGGCCGCGCTGGCGGCCACCAGCGCCAGCTATCGCTACGACAGCACATTCAAGACCAAAACGCTTGCGAAATACACGGCCTTTGCCGATGTGTATTCGCCCGGCTTGAGTTTTGCTTTGCCGGGCTTGACGCGCACCGATTTCCCGGGTTCATATTGTACGGCCATGACACCGCAGGGCATCTGTTTTGTGGAGGATTACATCGTCCTGAGCGCCTACGATGAGATCGACGACTACGCCAAACAGTCCAAAACCGCGCCCCACGCGGCGCATGAATCGGTGCTGTATATCCTGAGCAATGCGGACGTATCGGCACGCAAGCTGGTCGCCGTGGTGATTCTCCCCGCCAAGCCGCACGCAGGCGGTCTGGCGTTTGACGGCACGAAGCTCTGGATCGCCAGCACGGATCAGGGCGTGGCGCGGGTGCGTTGGGCGGACATCCGCGAGCCGCTGAGCAAGCGCGGCGACGCGCGTATCCAGATTCGCCTCAGTTCGGCGCAGTATCAGTCCGTCAAGTTGGTGGATCAGCGTGCATCATTTTGTAGCTATGCGCTGGATGCACTCTGGGTCGGCGACTATCGCACCGATGGCACTGCCACGCTGACGGCCTACGCGCTCACGCAAGAGGGGGAGGACGTGCCCGTGCTGACGCAGCGTTTTCGGTGCAAACTGCCCAACTACGTCCAAGGCGCTGTGCCCACGCGGGACGAGCGGGGCGACATGCTCTATCTCAGCCGCTCCTCTGGACGCGCGGGTTCTGTGGCGGAACTGCGCATTTGCACGCTCTCTGTCGACACGAATACCTACGCGTGGCAACGCTCGCTCGCGCTGCCGCCCATGAGCGAGGATCTGGCGGTGCAAGACGGCGTGCTGTACATCAACTTTGAGTCAGCGGCCACGGGCTACAGCACCATCGCGGGCAACAAGTGCCTCTATCCCACCGACCGCGTGTGCGCCATTGAACTACGTGCCCTGCGCCGCGCCACGGCGGATGCATGGACAAGCATTCTGTCGCCCACGGCGGATTCATGGAATCGCCTGCTGTCGGTGTTCAGGGAACTGCTGACCCAAATCACTGCGCAACAGAAAAAATGATACGGGTTGTTTGCGTAGGGGCGAGCTGCGCTCGCCTCTACAGACGGCAAGCCTCTTGCGCCGACCCGCACAATCTGCTATAATAGGCACGACAACGCGTCACTGGTAGGGGCGGCAACCTGCCGCCCGTGTCTAGATTCTAGGTATTAGATGCTAGATTCTAGACAGTGCCCTATCGTTTGCCCCGAAAATCTAGTCTCTAGTCTCTAAAATCTAGCATCTAGCAGGAGAATACCATGGCAGAACTCTACAAAGGCTGGGCAGAACCCAAGGAGCGGCGTGCCTTGCTCTCATTTTTGGACACCGTGTTCACGCGCGTGCACCTGCGCCCCGTGCAGTATTTTCTGCGCCTACTGCCCAAGCTCTACAAAAAAGAATACGACCCCTGCGCGCACAATCTGGTCATCCACGATGGCAAACACTTTCGCGCGGCGGTGGGGCTGTATATGCTCGATTTGGTCTGCGGCGAAGAGACGCTGCGGGTTGGGGGTATCGGCAACGTGGCCGTGGGCAAAAAGTTCCGCGGCATGGGCTACATGAAAGAGCTCATGGCGCTGGCGCAGGAGACGGCCGCCCAGCGCGGTGCGGACCTGATGGTGCTGGGCGGTCTGCGCCAACGCTACAACTATTTTGGCTATGAACGCGCCGGCGCGGTGCATGTCTACTCGGTCACCGCCACGAACATGCGTCATGTGTTGGGCGGCGGCGATGCCGAAGGCTTTTCTGTGCATCACGTCCGTCCCGAGGATACCGCCCTGCTCGACAACATCCACGCCCTGCGCAAAAAAGCCCCCGTGCACGTGGTCACCGCGCGTGCCGCGCTGTACGACACCCTCGTCTCGTGGCTGGCGACACCCTACGCGCTACTGAACAACGGACGCTTTGCGGGCTATTGTTTGGTGCACAAGCTCTCCGGGCGCGTGGAGGAACTGCGCCTTGTGGACGAGAGCCAGTTCGCCTCCGCTGTGAGTGCCCTTCGCCAGCATTACTGGCGCGTCAAATACTTCCACGTCAGCCCCCAAGAGACCGCCGCGAATGCTTTTTTTGAGACGCTCTGCGAAAACGTCAAGCCAGAGTCCCCAGAGGCCTATCTCGTCCTGCGTTGGCGGCACACGCTGGAGGTGCTCTTGCGCCAGCAACATACCCAAACGTCCCTTGTGCCCGGCGAAGTGGTGATCGAGATTGCGGGGCATATCGCGACCGAAAATCTGCGCATTGCCGTCACGGAGAGCGGCGTTTCTGTCACAGAAACAGACGACACCCCCAGCGTGACGCTACCGCATCTGGCGGCAACGCGGGCGTTCTTTGCGCCCGTGAGCACCGAACGTGCGGCACTGCCGCCCACCGCGCAGGCGTGGTTGCCCTTGCCGCTCTTCCTGCCCAACGCCGATATGGTGTAGTTAGCCGCCCAGCGCAATCATCGCATCAATGCAGCGCCGCGCTTGTGTGAGAGTGTCCGCGTCCAGCGCAATCGCCTCGCCGCCCGTGCCGTTCAGTGCCGCCAGCACGTCCGGCAGGGTCGTGAGCTTCATGTTGGGGCACAGGAGCTTTTTGCTCAGTGCCCAAAAACGTTTGTTGGGGCACATGTACTGCAGGTGCTCGGCGATGCTCAGTTCCGTGCCGATGATGTATTCGCGCTCCGTGCCCGCCGTGGCACGCTGCATGATGCCAGAGGTCGAGCCCACGTAATCCGCCGCCGCCACCACGTCTGGCGTGCACTCCGGGTGCACCAGCACCGCCGCGTTTGGGTGCAGCGCCTTTTGCGCATCCAGCTCGCGCAGGTTCACCGCCGCGTGGATGGGGCAACCGCCCTGCAAGAGCTTGATTTGCTTGTGCGGCAGTTGCTTGGCCACCCAGTCGCCTAGGTTGCAGTCGGGGATGAAGAGGATCTTGTCGTTCTCCAGCTTGCCCACAATCTCCACCGCGCTCGAGGACGTGACGCACACGTCACACACCGTCTTGAGCTGGGCGGTCGTGTTGATATACGCCACCACCGTGTAGTCCGGATACTGCGCCTTGACCGCCGCAATGAGTGCCGTGTCCATCTGCTCGGCCATGGGGCAGCCAGCCGCCGCGTTGGCGAGCGTCACAGGCTTTTCGGGGGAGAGGATTTTCACCGTTTCGGCCATGAAGCGCACGCCGCACAAAAGGAAAGCGGCGTTGGTGGCGCGGCTGGCGTAGACACTCAGGGCGTAGGAATCCCCCACGAAGTCCGCAATTTCCACAATCTCCCGCGCCTGATAGCTGTGCGCAAGGATGCAGATGTCGCGCTCTTTTTTCACGCGCAGGATTTCGGCCTGCATTTGGGCGATGGTCATAGGTTATCCTAGATGCTAGATTTTAGAGGCTAGAGACTGCTGTTTGTAGGGGCGGCAATCTGCCGCCCGTGTGCCTATTATAGCAGATTTTGCGTTCAATCGCAAGGCGCACCTACCACAGGTGTGGACAATTCGCGCGCTTTATGTGTAGGGGCGCACGTCCCGTGCGCCCGTTGATTCCCACAAACATACCCTTTCTCCTGCGGGCGACCGAGGACGGTCGCCCCTACATCAACGGGATTTGTCCACACCTCCTAAAACTTAACCCCTAACCTCTATTACCTGCGTCGCGATGTTCCGGCAGAACGCCTCGTCGTGTTCCACGAACAACAGCGTGGGCTGGCACTGCGCGAGGAGCTGTTCAATCTGCATCCGCGAGAGCACATCGATATAATTGAGCGGCTCGTCCCAGACATATAGGTGCGCTCGTGTGCTCAGACTACGCGCCAGCAGCACTTTTTTCTTCTGCCCTGCGCTGTAGTCGGCCATATCCTGCTCGAACTGTTCGCGCGAAAAGTCCAGCTTGCGCAAAATCGCCTTGAACAGCGTCTCGTCAATCGCGCATTCCCGCGCCCAGTCGCGCAGATTGCCCCGCAGGAACGAGGCATCCTGCGGCACATACGAAATTTTTAGTCCGCTACCGATGAGAAACTCGCCCGTGTGCTGGATGTTTTCGCCGCAAAGCAATTTGAGCACGCTGCTCTTGCCCGAACCATTTTTGCCGCGCAGAGCGATGCGATCGCCCGCTTGCAGGGTGAAGCTGATATCGCGGCAGACTGGGCTGTCGCTGTAAAAGAGAGACACACCCGCCAGCGACAGCAAGCGGTTTTTGGGATAGACCAGCGGCGCAATTTTGAGCGCGTCGGTGGACTCCAGGTTGCGCAGCAGGGCAGACTTTTCCGCGATTTCGCGTGCCTGCCGCGCCGCGATACTCTTTGACCGCGCCATCATCTTTTTGGATTTCGCGCCCTGTGCGGGGCGACGCCCCGCGCTTTTTTCCACCTTTCGGGGGTCAAAGCCAATCTTCTGCCGTTCGGCATCCCCGGACCACTGTTCCGTGCGGCGGGCGGCGGCGTCTAGGCGACCAATCTCTTTTTTCAGCCGCTGATTTTGCGTGCGTTCAAAGTTGTCCTGTCGCTCCTTGTTGGCAAACCAAGAGGAGAAATTTCCGCTTTGAATCTCGATGTTCGTCTTGTTGATGGACAAAATGTGATCCACACAGCTGTCCAAAAACACGCGGTCGTGGCTGACGAGAATGAAGCCGCTCTTGCCGCTCAGGTAACGCGCCACAATCTGCCGCGCGTGCAGATCTAGGTGGTTGGTCGGCTCATCAATGAGCAAAAAACTGTCCGCCCGCAGGAACAGCGCGGCCAGCAGGACTTTGGTGCGCTCACCGTTGGAGAGCGTGCAGAGCGGCCGCTCAAGCACCGCCGTGTCCACGTCCAGCAGGTTCAGCTCGCGCTCCAGCTCCCACAGTTCCGCCTGCGGCGCGGCGGCTTGCAGGCAGTCGAGTGTGTTCGCGTCTGGGTCGGCCACGCGGAAGGGAAAGTAGGCAAAGCCCGTGCTCGCGCTGATGTGTCCGCTGTAGGCCAGCTCGCCCATGAGCAGGCGCAAAAACGTGGTCTTGCCGCGTCCGTTGCGTCCGCAAAAGCCGAGCTTCCACGCTGTGTCAATCTGAAACGAGACATCGGCAAAGATGTTCTGGGCACTGCCGTCATAGCCAAAAGTCAGGTGCGAAACGTTGATTAAAGACATAAAAAACCTCCTGTTCGCTTGCCGGAACAGGAGGGGCATCGATAGGCAAAGAGAGCTACGCGCTCACCCAGCGATTCACACATCCAAATCCCAACAAGAAGCGTGGCTGTCGCCACACGCGCTTGTGCAATCGGTGGATGCTTATTGAATCACTGTTTCACCTCGTTTTGTTTTTTAGCGCGGCAACAACATGCGGATTTGCCCCGCCACGCGATAGACTAGGCGACACTTTTCCGTGCGCGGGATCTTGACGCATTCGCCGTCGTTGTCTAGGTCGGCGTCCCAGTCCACGTTGTCGAACTCCAAAATGAGTTCTTTGGCCTGCAGGGTGTGGACGGCGGAGGGGTATTTGTTCAAGTCCACGTGCCCTTTGAGGTAGTCGGTGAAAATCTGTCCGGCCAGCGCGGGTGTCAGTCGTTCCAACAACGCCAGCTCAAAAATGCCATCGCTCAGGTCGGCGTTGGGGTAAATGCTCACGCCCGCGTAGACGTGCGAATTGCTGATGACGCTCAGGACGCTCTCGCCCTCAATCTCCACGCCGTCGGCGATCATGTGGATGGCGCGGCGGCGGGGCATTCTCTTGAGGCTCGTGGCCACAAAATACGCCGCGTAGGCCGCGTGCCCCAAACGGCGCTTGAGCGCGGTGGGCGTCTTGTAGGGAATCTCGGACACATAGCCGAAGCAGGAAACGTAAAAGAACGGCTTGCCGTTGACGGACATGATGTCGATGCCCTTTTCTGCGCCGCTCAGGATGAGTTCAAGCGACGTGAGCGGATCGTTGTGGATGAGCCCCAGAGAGCGCCCCACATCGTTGGTCGTGCCCATGCTCAGGTGGGCGTAGGTGGTCAATTGCTCAGCGCCAAAAAAGCCGTTGATGGCCTCGCTGACCGTGCCGTCCCCGCCCATGGTCAGGATGAGGTCGCACTTGCCGTTGTATTCCTTCACCAGCGGCACCACAGCCCCGGCGCGGTTGGACTTGACAACGGTGGTGGTGTAGTCCTCGTCCTTGAGCCGCTCAAGCACCTTGACGAGCAGCTCGTTATCAAACCGTGAGGCAATGGGATTGTAAATGACGGTGCAGTGACGCATGGTCTTCTCCATATATTCGTTTTTTCGGCGGCGCATTTATCTTTACGGGCAAACACAGAGTATTATACCGCATTGTCGAAGGGAAGTCAAGCGGTGTGCACGCAATTTACAATGTACAATTTACAATGAACAATTGTAGGGGCGGCAACCTGCCGCCCGTGACGGATGTGTTTTTGCGTGCGCAGACGCTTGAAACTGGAAAATATTTGTAGTATAATAGTAGACGGTGAAGAGTTTTGACAAAAAGAAGGGGATTCAGTGAGTTCTGTGAAAGAAAAGGCAACGGTTTTATTCGGCAAACTGCGCAAGAAGCGCAACCCGCCCGTGGCCGCCAGATTGCCGCTACAGGCGTTAACGCCAACGCCCAAGGCGCAAGGCGTTGACGGCGCACTTTGTGCGCTGGAAGACGTTTTTGCTGATTCCCAAAAGCCCCTGTACAACATCGCCCTCACGGGCGGTTACGGCACGGGCAAAAGCAGCGTGTTGGAGACTTTCAAGTCGAATATTCTTACAGAAGTTGATGGAGACTTGGTATCTGCGCCTCGCGTTAAGCCGTTGGAATTCTTGACGCTGTCTTTCACGCATTTTGGGCCGCCACTCGTTGATCCAACCAAAAAGCCCCCGCCTGACGACGACAAAAAGCTCCCGCCGAAGTCCGACAAAAAGCCTCCGCATGTGACCGAACGCTGGGAGATGGAGGCAAAACTTCTCAATCAGCTGGTGCACCAAATGCCGGCACATAAAATCAGGCACACACGCTTTCCGATAAAAAACATGTTGAAGGATTGGCAATGGTTGCCAGTCATTGCAGCGTCACTACTGCTTAGTGTCGCGCTACTCTGCGGGGTCATTGCAGCTGGCTGGTTTCCCGTACCAGAGACGAACCCCGACCGAATCCTGTTCATAGTAGTAGCGGCTGTCCTTACACTCGGCGCAATCGCGCTGCTGTCGTGGTTCTTTTCCTCCGTGTGGCGCGGGGGACTGAGATTGACGCGCTTGAGCCTAAAAGATCAAGCGATAGAGTTTTCGCGCAATCCCGACAAGGACAAGAGCGACGAGTTGCCGCTATTGGACAAATACCTCACAGAGGTGCTGTATGTTTTGGAGCGAGCGAAAAATGTAGACGCCATCGTAATCGAAGACATCGACCGCACGGACGACAACCAGCTGTTTGTGCAGCTGCGCGAGATCTGCCGGCTGGCCAATATTCAGCGAAAAAAGAACCAAAAGCCGTTGCGCTTCATCTACCTGCTCAAAGACGAAATGTTCAAGGCCACGGACAGGACGAAGTTCTTCGACCTGATTATCCCCGTCACGCCCGTGTTTGTGTCCGCGACAAGGCGCTTGGTGGAGCTCAGCCGCTTGGTGCAGAACGCTGGATTATTTGACGCGGCATTGTTTGATGATGAGGGCGTAATAAAAGAGCCCGCAGAGGGCGAAGCCCCCAGTTGGCCGTATTACTTGCTGACCGAAACCATCTACACCATCCGCGATTTCCGCCTGATGAAAAACATCGTGAACGAAGCGCAGGTTCTGGGGGACTTTAAGCCCCAAGACCAAGGGGAAACGCAGGCGGATAAAGACGATGCAAAAGAGAAAGCCCCTTCTATCGATGAGGGAGAACAGTCACAAGACGTTGCGTCCAAGCCACCAACGGTCGTTGACCTCCCTGGAGACACCGTTGCACCGCTCGCGCAAGGGTCTACGCGCACTGAGGAAGAAGAGACGGCTGTGCCCATTCAGGAGACGAGCAAAGCACCAACAGGCGCACCCGACCCCGCCTGCAAGCGCCTTGCCATGGTCATCTACAAAAACCTCTTCCCGCTGGATTACGAACACCTCCTCCATAGCCACGGCATGGTGCATGATTTTTTTGAGCACAACTTAAAGCCATCGATAGTGTCTATCGATACCCTCAAAAAGCGTGAAATTGCCCTGCTGTGCTGGTTTTTGGAACATAAGCTCATTGATAAAGACGTGATAAAAGTCGCTACAAAGCAGGAAGCCACAAAATTTGATGAGGCGCAGGGGGAACGAGAGAGTACAGAGTACGAGGAAGAAGAGTATGCGCGAGCGGTGAGACAGATACGCGCGATGAAGAGGGAGACGTTGCGTGACGAGGCACAGCGCGTTGTCCTTGGGGGCAGAAAATACCGTGTGCTGGCGGTTGACGGCAACAGTGCCTTACTTTTGCAGAACCAGGTGGAGGAACATCGTGAATACCACAGCGAGTTAAAACCTGTGACATGGGAGAGCTGCAGTCTAAGAACATACTTAAACACTTCCTACCTGTTCAGTCTGCCCCACATTGTCCAGTTCTCAGTTCTCGTCACATATCAGATTAACCTACCCAATACTTATGGAATCAGACACCATGAAGCCTTTTACACACCTGGCGGAGGAGACACGCAAGACAGTATCTTTTTGTTGAGCCTTGAGGAATTGTTCAAATACTTGGGTGTTGATGAAATATTACTGGCACAAAAAGAAAAAGACAAAGAAGGTGATTTCTGGAGGATTCGTGATCAATACGCCCGAAAAAGAATCGCATGGGGAATTTCTGGAGGTGCAGTTTGGTGGCGGCTTCGGTCACCCGGCTACGATCCTCGCTACGCCGCATATGTCGGCGGTGACGGTAGCGTCAGCCTTGGTGGCCGAAATGTTATTGACACTTCTGGCGGTGTGCGCCCTGCATTTTGGATTAGTTTGGACGCGTGATAAAATCACGGAACAAGTTACCATAACCCGTAGGGGCGCGCATCGCGCGTCCGGTGTTGAGAAGGCGCGAGGCCCGTAGGGGCGCACGCCCCCGTGCGCCCGCTGATTTCCACACGCTAGAGCCGGGCGGCAGGTTGCCGCCCCTACAGACAATTGTTCATTGTTCATTGTCAATTGTTCATTTGTTAATCAGCCCCACGGCGATTTCGGCCGCCGCGCGGAGGAGCGGCACGGCCAACAGCAGAATCATCACCTTCCCCGCCAGTTCCACCGCGCCGGCCAATGCGGCGTTTTGGTTGTCGCGGCACAGATCCGCCGCCGTCTGGATCAACACCGCGATGCCCAGCGCTTTCAGCAGTAGCTTCAGCCAACCCGCGTCCATGCCGCCGAACGCGAGGAACGAATCGGCCAGCCCCAAAATGCTCGGCAGTGTCCGCAAGAGCAGGAGCGCGATGGCCGCCACGCCCGCCATCGCCGCAATGGGCGCGAACTCGGGCTTGTACTGCCGCAACAGGAGCACCACAAGGGCGGTGACCAATGCCACGGCGCATATTTTGATCACCTCGTTCATCGCGCACCCTTTCTCATTGTTGTGTGCCTGTAGGGGCGCACGCCCCGTGCGCCCGCTGATTCCCACCAACCTATGATTAATGATCCAAGCCAAAAGTGCCGTTCTTTTGATTATCGGTCAATCCTGTAGACAGCGGGCGCGCGGGGGCGCGCGCCCCTACAGGGGGACATCTGGGCGGTCACACGGGCGGCAGATTGCCGCCCCTACAAACAATTGTACATTGTTCATTGTTCATTGGTCACCTAGAATCCAAATACCGTTTGCACTTCGCGGAGCAGATCCACCAGGCGGGGCAAGAGCAGCAGCGCCACCACCACCAGACCCGCCAGCGCGGTCAGCTGCGCGTACTCATCCCGCCCGTTTTTCACAAGCACTTGGTGCAGCACGCCCACAATCAGCCCGATCGCCGCAATCTTTAGGATAAAGTCCAGCTCCATGTTCGCCCTCCTGTCGTTTTACAGCACCAGTATGGCCGCGCAGACACCCAGCAGCAGCGTCAGCGTGGGGACATACGCCCCGTGTTTTTCGCGCTCACGGCGGGCAGCATCGCGCGACTGCGTGAAGAGTGCCGCGTACAGCGCACACGAGCGGCTCTGCCCCGCCGCGTCCGTTGTGCCCAGACTTTGCCCGTAGGCCATGAGTTTTTCGCGATCCGCCCTGTGGAGCGCGGGGCACTGCGTCTGCACCGCTTCCTGCCACGCGCGGGCAAAGCTTGTGCCCGTGCGCATCCGGGCGCGGCAATCGGCCAGAAATGCGGGCGCGGCATCCCCTTCGGCGAGGCTGTCGAGCAGTTCGTCCAGCGGCGGGGCGATGTACTCAAACTGCGTGCGCAGATTGCTCAGCAGGACGCACAGCGCCGAAAGCGCGTCCTCCCGCGCACGCAAACGCCCCACCCAATAGCGTCCCAGCAACGCGCCCGCCGCCGCCAATAGGAGCGCACCCACCATGTTCATGCCACACAACCCTCCTGCGCGGCATCCGCCGTCAGAATGCGCCCCTGCGGGGCACGGGGCACTTCGGCAAAGCCGCCGCCCACGCCGCGCAGCAGCACCGTGTGGTCAAACGCGCCGCTACTTTGTAAGGTGCGCAACTGCGGGCGGCGGCGCAGATCTTCGGCATCGGCGGCGTGCGCCGTGGCGATGCAGTGCACCCCCGCGTGGAGACCCTCTTGCAGTGCCGCCACCTCCGCGCCGTCGCCGATTTCGTCGCAGAGGATCACCTGCGGGTTCAAGCTACGCAAGGCGATTTGCAGTCCCGCGCCCTTCGGGTAGCCCGTCAACACGTCCGCCGCGCCGATGTCGTTTTGGGGCACGCCGCGATAGGCCGCCGCAATCTCGCCGCGCTCGTCCAGCACGACCACGCGCGTGCCGTCCGCACTGAGCCAACGCGCCAAATCCCGCAAGAGCGTGGTTTTTCCGCTGCCGGGTGCGCCGGCAATCAACAGCGAGCACAGCCCCTGCGCAAAAAAACGCTGGAACAGCCCCCGCGCACAGCCGGGATATTCCCCCGCAATGCGCAAGTTGATGGAGGACAGCTCGCGCAGCCCCACCACAAGTCCGCCCTCCACCACGGCCGTGCCGCAGAGCCCCGCGCGATGGCCGCCCTGCGTGGTCACAAAGCCCCGCGCAATGCCCTCGGTGTGGCTGTGCACAGAATAGGCGCACAGCCGCGCGAAGGAATCTTGTAGCTCCTTCTGCGTGACCATCAACGCGCCGTGCGCCACGGGGCACGCCCCCTGCGCAGACACCACCTGCACGGGTCGCCCAGCACGCAGGCGGATTTCCCGCGCGTCGCGCTGCTGCGCCGCATCCAGTCGCAACAGAGCCTCCGCAATGCGCGGATGCAAAAAGTCCACGGCCTGTGCAAATTTTCCGGCGTTTTTGTCGTCCATAGTGTCCTCCACGGTTTGTCCGTGTTACTTTATGCGGACATGCACGGCGTTAGAACTGGCGGGGGGGCAGACAACCAAGGAACAAAGAACAATGTGCAATTGCCTGTATGGTCGATTGTACACTGAGAAAATGCAGTGTTTCTGGACTTTAGCGGGCGGCAGGTTGCCGCCCCTACAGCTGAAACCTCGATTTAATCAGTGTTTACTTAGAGGACAGAGGGGAGATTTTTGGGCGCGACTGCTTTTTTCGCAGGGAAGACGTGGGACGAATAGACACATTACGTTTAACTTTAAAGGTTAAGCATAATGCTTAACCTTAATGTTTAAACGTTATTAATGACCGTAATGAAAACTATCTAATATTTTCATTCCATCAAAAATAGAATAATCTATACTGCACAAAAAATCGCGCCGTAGACACGCATATCGCCATGCCTCTTCTGGCACATCAGGCGGGGAAAGTCAACGAAAATGTTGGGGCGTATGGTGGCTACACCAACAACCCGTGGGGGCGGCAACCTGCCGCCCGTTGATCCCCGCAAACATCATCGACCATTGTTCATTGCGCAGCCAGCTGCGCCAACGCCTCGGCGGCGGCGCGTTGTTCCGCGCGTTTTTTGCTGTGCGCCGCGCCGCGCCCCAACGCACGCCCGCCACAGAAAACCTCCACGGTAAAGAGCCGCTCGTGCGCCGGCCCTTCTTCGCTGACGAGCACATATTCCGGCGCGAGCCCCGGGGTGCGCTGAATGATTTCCTGCAAGAGCGTCTTGCTGTCCTTGGTGCTCACCTGACCGAAGCGCTCATCCTTCAGAAAGCGCAGCACGTGCGCACGCGCGGGCGCGATGCCGCCGTCCAGATAGATCGCCGCCAGCACCGCCTCAAACGCGTCGGACACAATCGACGGACGAGTGCGACCGCCGGTGGCCTGCTCACCTTTGCCCAGACGCAGATATTCGCCCAGACCAAAGCTGTTGGCGTAGGCAAAGAGTGCGCCCTCGCAGACGGCATGGGCGCGGCGTTTGGTCAGCTCACCCTCGGGCAGGGAGGGGTAGCGCTGATAAAAATACTCCGCGCTCAGGAAGCCCAGCACGCTGTCGCCCAAAAACTCCAGCCGCTCATTGCTCCCGCGCACGTCGCCGACCTCGTGCGCATAGGACGAATGTGTGAGCGCGTGTTCCAACAACGCAACATTTTTGAACTGATACCCCAGCGCATTTTGCAAAGCGTTCATCTTGTCTCCCAGCAAATCTGGTTTTCTTTTAGTATACCATGCAAGCCGCGTTTTTGCAACTGCGGATTGCTTATCTAGCCTCTAGCTTGACTTTTCGCGCCGTTTCCTGTAAACTATGGAGGACGCAGAGCGTTTCTGTGTCTAGCTTTGCGTTGGGAGAATTGTGATGGCCTATCGAATCGAAAGGTTCTCTGGTATTGGTTTGGAAGCAGAAACAGCCAAAGCAAGCGCATATCTCACAGCGCTTGAGCACGAAGGCTGGACAGTGGTGAGCACCGCTTATCATGAGCCCCACTGGCTAATCGTCACCCTGCATAAAGACGACTGACACATTTCACCCGTAGGGGCTCGCATTGCGCGTCCGTTGCCCCCAGAAACACGACATCCCCCAGCGGGGCGACCACAAGGGTCGCCCCTACAAATGGAATGCATCAGGGATTACATATACACCCCAGAATGGAGAACAAAACATGGAGCTACTAGACCTGACGGCGTTGGCGCTGTCCGCAAAAATACGCGCGGGGGATCTGTCTGTGCGCGAAGCGCTGGATGCCGCCTACAAGGCCGCCGAGCGTGAAGAGCCGCGCGTCCACGCGTTTGTGACGCTCTGCAAGGAGCAGGCCTACGCCGCCGCGCAGCGCGTACAGGAGCGCATTGAGGCGGGCGAAGCGCTCTCCCCGCTGGCGGGTGTGCCCATCGCCGTGAAGGACAACATTGCCACGCGCGGCGTGCGCACGAGCTGCGGCTCGCGGATGCTGGAGGACTTTGTGCCCAGCTACAATGCGCACGTGGTGGATCTGCTGGAAAACGCGGGTCTGGTCGTCATGGGCAAAACCAACATGGACGAGTTTGCCATGGGCAGCACCACGGAGACCTCCTACTTCACCGAAACGCGCAACCCTGTCGACCCCGAACGCGTGCCCGGCGGCTCATCGGGCGGCTCGGCGGCGGCGGTGGCGGCGGGTGAAGTCTGGCTCGCGCTGGGGAGCGATACGGGCGGGAGCATCCGCCAGCCCAGCGCATTTTGCGGCGTGACGGGACTCAAGCCCACCTACGGCAGTGTGTCGCGCTACGGTTTGGTGGCGTATGCGTCCAGTCTGGATCAGATTGGCCCTATCGCACGAAATACACAGGACGCCGCCGCGCTCTACGCGATTTTGCGTGGCAAAGATCCTCGCGACGCCACCAGTATGGAGAGCGACGCGCTGGATCTGTCCGCCGTCAACAGCTACAGCCTGCAGGGCAAGAAGATCGGCATTCCGCGCGAGTTTTTCGGCGCGGGACTGCAAGAAGACGTGGCACTGCGCGTCCGCGAAGCGGCGGACAAGCTGGCGGCTCTGGGTGCGCAGATTGAGGAATTCGACCTGCCCATCGCCCAATACGCCGTGCCCGCGTACTACATCATCGCCTGCGCGGAAGCGTGTAGCAATCTCAGCCGCTATGACGGCATCAAGTATGGCTACAGTGCGCCGGACACGGAGGATTTGCGCTCTGTGTATATCCACAGCCGCAGCGAAGGCTTTGGCATGGAGTGCAAACGGCGCATTATGCTGGGCAATTTCGTGCTCTCGTCTGGCTATTATGACAGCTACTACAAAAAAGCCCTGCAGGTCAAACGCTTAGTGCAAGACGCCTTCAGCGACGCATTCACCCGCTATGACATGGTGCTAGGCCCAGTCTATCCCACCACCGCGCTGCCCCGTGGCGAGGGGCTCAGCGACCCGCTGAAGCTCTATCTGGGTGACATCTACACCGTCATGGTGAATCTGGCGGGCTTGCCCGCGTTGGCGCTCCCCTGCGGCAACGATGCCGACGGCCTGCCCGTTGGGCTACAGCTCATCGGTAAACCCTTCGATGAAGCCGCCCTGCTGGGTGCAGGCTTCGCAATGAACAATTAACAATGCACAATGGACAATTGTTGTTGCGTTGCGGAAATTGGGATACCGGCGTGCGGTGTGCACTGCACTTTTGCCACAAAAAAGAAATAGCCGCTTACCCCCCCGGGTACGGCTATTCCTTTCCCGGCGGCTCACGCCGGACATGACACGTTTTTTGGCGTGCCAACGTCCCTATTTTATCGCAAATGGGTGTGTTTGTCAAGTTCTAGATGCTAGATATTGCATCACGACTTGTCTTCATCGCTGTCTAAGTACCCGCTGATTCATTCGATATGCGCCCGTAGGGGCGGCAACCTGCCGCCCGCTAAGTTGGTTGAAATCAGCGGACGCGCGATGCGCGCCCCTACGGGTCGATTTTGTGCGTTGGACTAGGCCGAAAAAGAAAATGCGACGGCTTGCAAACGAAAAACATCTGTGGTATAATCTTCTTGAAAAATTATTCAAAGAGAGGACTCCACGAGTCATGAAAGTTTTTATTGCGTATTCACACCGAGATAGCGCAATCGCTAAATCATTTTACGGTTATTTGCGTGAGCATGGTTTCGAAGTTTCTTCGGATAATGATCTTCTTGTTGGAGATTCTTGGCAAGAAAAATTACTCTCAATGATGTCGGAGGCAGATGTTGTTATGGTTATTGTCTCAAATGATTCTATGAAAAGTGTCTTTGTTCATACTGAAATTGGCATGACAATTCGCTCTGACAAATTTCGCGATATTCCAAGACTGTTCCCTTATATTGTATATGGAACCGACATACCGTCAAATCTTGAAGATATTCAATGTTTTATTGGGACAGATAATGTATATCATGACCTTGAATTGATCTCAGAACAATTAAATGAATTAAGAGGAAGTATTCTTACAAAAAATAAAGCAAACTATGAGCAACTTGGAAATATCGGGGTTAATCTAGATACATACATTCGAGATGTTTTTGTTAGACTGGACAAGAACGAAAGAAGAAATCGACTATTATCCTATTTTATGTATTTTGTTGCTTTTATGTTGCTAACTTTTTCTTTAATTTTCGCCTTTAATACTACAAAAGCTTATGTTTTGGTAACAACATTAGAAGAGATTATTCCAAAAGCCATTTCTGGAACATTGATATTTGCAGTGGCAATCGCTATGGCACGATTTGCCTTTTTACTTGGTAAATCTTTTATGGTAGAAGCCATACGAAACGGCGATCGGATACATGCTATATCGTTCGGGCAATTCTTTATAAAAGCATATGGAGATAAAGCAACACGCCAAGAAGTACGTGAAGTTTTTGGAGAATGGAATATTGATAAAGGCTCGTCATTCCGTACTATGGAAGCTAGGGATATTGACCCTAACACTCTTGGTGCGTTAGAAATAATAAAAACCGCGATAGCTAAAAAGTAATTTTCCCGCTCACGTCCTGAATAACATGGAAGCGAACAATACAGCCTCCCCGCCAAGCTTCGCCCCCTGCGACAATGGGCAACGCATAGGAAAAATCTAACATCTAATTTTCCATGTTTCAAAACAAAACCGCAACCCCCCCTCGATTTGCCACGGGCTGCGGGTGATTTGTCGCCAGTCGGGCAGGGTGTCTAGGCGGGGGAGGTAGGTGTCCGCTGGGCGCGTGCCCGCGTAGCGCGTGATGTCCGCACGGGTGCAGTCCGCCAAAAACAGGCGATAGATTTCCCCGCCGCCGAAGAGGAAGTGCTCTTGCGCGGGGTACTCGCTCAACAGCGCACGCGCCCCCTCTGGCGTAGTGCAGTAGCGCAGGCGGTCGCTGTCCTGCCCCGGCGTGCGCGTGAGCACAACGTGCACTCGCCCGAGCAACAAGCCCGGCAGCGAGCGGAAGGTCTTGCCGCCCATGAGGAGCACGTGCCCCATCGTCAGCGCCTTCACCCGCGCCATGTCTGCGCGGGTGTGATAGAGCAGAGCGCCGCCCTGGCCGATCCCCCAAGCCTCGTCGGCCGCCGCGATCAATCGCATGACAAAAATTCGGGCGGGACTGCTTTGTCTTTGTCGAAGAATGCGCGGTCGTGCTCGTTGATTTCGCGCAAAACACGGCAGGGATTGCCCACGGCGATGACGTTCGCTGGCAGATCTTTTGTCACCACTGAGCCCGCGCCGATGACCGTCCCGTCCCCCACGGTGATGCCCGGCATAATGAGTGCGCCGCTGCCAATCCACACGTCTTTGCCGATGTGGATTGGTTTGTTGTATTGCAAGCCCTTGGCACGCAGGGCGGGCAGCAACGGGTGGGCGGCCGTGGCGATGACCACGTTCGGGGCAATCATGGTGCGGTCGCCGATGTAGATGTGCGTGTCGTCCACGCAGGTGAAACCGTAGTTGGCGTAGACATGGTCGCCCAAATGGACGTGATGCCCGCCGAAATTGGCGTGGAACGGCGGCTCAATGTAGCAACCCTTGCCCACTTCCGCCAGCATGACTTTGAGCATCAGCGCACGCACGCCCAAGCCCAAAAGTGAGCAGTGGGTCTTGTTGAAGCGGCGCAAGCGGTTTTGGTAGTGCAGCTGGCGCAGGAACGTGAGGTTCAAGTCCATGGGGTCATAGAGTTCGCCGCTGTGGAGGAAGGGTGGGGGTTTGGACATGGGGGACTCCTGTGGCAAAATGTAGGGGCGAGCTGCGCTCGCCCGCTGGATTTTCTACGTGATTTGTCAAGAGGATAAAGAATTTGTTATGAATAGGCGAAAAACATATAGAATCATCTCACGCCTGCGAACAGCGGGCGAGCACAGCTCGCCCCTACAGAAAACTAATTTCCGAGTCCCCTAAACCCTCACCCGATGAAACGCCTTCTTGCCCTTCTTGAGCAGCACGCCCTCGGCCAGCTGGGCACGCGTGAGCGTGAAGTCAATCGCGGTGACGACCGCGCCGTCTACGCGTGCGCCGCCTTGCTGCACCAAGCGCCGCGCCTCGGCTTTGGAGGGGCACAGTCCCGTCTTGACCAGCAAGTCCAGAATGCCAATCGCGCCGTCGGTGAAGTCGGCATCGTCTAGAACAGTGGTGGGGGCGTCCGCACCGTCGCCGCCGGAGAACAGCGCACGCGCGGCCGCCTGGGCACGGTCAGCCTCATCTTGCCCATGGATGAGTTTCGTGACCTCGTACGCCAGAATTTCCTTCACGGCGTTGAGTGCGCCGCCCTCACGCTGTGCGTAGCCCTCAATCTCCGCCACAGGCAGGAACGTGAGCATCATCAGGCAGTTGATCACGTCTGCGTCGTCCACGTTGCGCCAGTATTGGTAGAAGTCATACGGGCTGGTTTTTTCCGGGTCGAGCCAGACGGCGCCGCCCTCGGTTTTGCCCATTTTGCGGCCGTCGCTGGTGAGCAGCAGCTTGACCGTCAGGCCGTAGACGTCCTTTTGATCCATGCGGCGGTTTAGCTCTACGCCGCCGATGATGTTGCTCCACTGGTCGTCGCCGCCCAGCTGCAACAGGCAGCCGTATTGCCGCTGGAGCACCAGAAAGTCGTAGCTCTGCATGATCATGTAATTTAGCTCAAAAAAGCTCAGGCCTTTCTCAAGCCGCTGTTTGTAGCACTCGGCGGCGAGCATACGGTTGACGGAAAAGTGCACGCCCACTTCGCGCAGGAAGTCGATGTAGTTCAGGTTGCACAGCCAGTCGGCGTTGTTGACGATGTGCGCCTTGCCGTCGCTGAAGTCCACCAGACGGCTCATCTGTTGACGGAAGCAGTCAATGTTGTGGTCAATGTCGGCGCGGGTGAGCATCTTGCGCATGTCGGTCTTGCCGCTCGGGTCGCCAATCATGCCCGTGCCGCCGCCAAAGAGCGCGATGGGGATATGCCCGGCGCGTTGCAGGTGCGCCAGCAGCATGATGGCCACAAAGTGCCCCACGTGCAGGCTGTCGGCGGTGGGGTCAAAGCCAATATAGAACGCCACGGGCTTGTCGCCGTTGAGTAGCGCCTTTACGTTGTCCTCGTCCGTGCACTGTGCAATCAGCCCACGCGCACGCAGCTCGTCAAAAACGCCCATTTTCTTCTCCTAATAATAAACGATACATCATTGCCGTATATTGTACCAAAATTCGGGGGTGGTGTCAAATTTGCCACTGGGAGGGGCGATGAGATTCAACGTCAACCTCACTGCGCTCCGTCGCTGGGGGCGACGCACACGGCAGACACACATGAATTTTCAAAAAAACTGCCGCACCCCTCACATTTATTTCACGCACCACACACCCAGTGCGGCTATACTATGCCCATCTCACAAAGCAATAAGGAGATCCCATGTTTATCCTACGCAATGCCTTCAAGAGCATCAGCCGCTCGCTCGGGCGCAACATTCTCATTGGCATCATCGTTTTTGCCATCGCAACGGCGTGCGGCGTGGCTTTGGCCATTCGTACCGCCGCAGCCGATGCACGCACCGTGGGCGAGCAGAACCTCTCGGTCACAGCGACGGTGACACAAAACACCGAAAAAATCCGATCAGCGCTGGTCAGCGCAGGCACCAGTGGTCAGTCGGATATGTCCGCCGCCCGCGAAGCCATGCGGGCGCTGGAGGAAAAATATCCTGCCCTCACGCTCGCCCAAAATGAAGAGCTTGCCACAGATGAGAATGTGCTGGAAACCAACTATTCCCTGAACACCACCCTCAACACAGGGGACGGCATTCTGGCCGTGGGCGCTACCGAGAGTGCCGACACCACGGCCCAAGCGCCAAGCTTCGGCGGTGGCGGGCCAGGGCCACAACTTATCGGCGGCAGCAGCGACGGGCGTAGCTTCTCCATGGGTGATGTGACCGTCACGGGCGTGAGCGCTGAGGACGCCATGGTCGACTTCCTGAGCGGCAGCCGCGCCATCACCGACGGCACAGGGCTAGATTTTGCGTCTGACGCCTACAATGTGCTGGTCAGTAAAGAATTTGCGGCCAACAACATGTTGAAAGTCGGCAGCACTTTTGCCCTCACCAACCCGAACAAGGAGACGGAAATCTATACCCTTACTGTGGTGGGCATCTACGAAAACACCAGCACCGCCACCTCACAATCAACGTTGAGGCCTCAAGGCATGACCGCTATGGACCCGGCCAATGAACTCTTCCTGAGCGCTGCCGCTGTACAAAAGATCGCCGCGGCTAGCGAAAAGAACGCCACTGTGGACACCACAGCGAGCACCACAACGGCGCTCAGCCCCGGCCTGAGTTATACCTATTCCTTTGCCGACAAGGCCGCCTACACCGCGTTTGCGGCGGCGGTTGGCGCCAAGCTCGGCGAATATTATACCATCGCCAGCGCAGACGCAGAAAACTACGAACGTTCACTGGAACCGCTGGATACGCTGGGAGAATACGCCCTCAAGTTTTTGATTGTGGTGTTGGCCATCGGCGCAGTAGTGCTGATCGTTATCAATCTTTTCAATATCCGCGAACGCAAATATGAGGTTGGCGTGTTGACCGCCATCGGCATCAAAAAGACAAAAGTCGCCGCACAATTCGTTGCGGAATTGCTCATTGTTACGTTGCTGGCGGTTGTGTTGGGTGCGGGCGCGGGCGCGGCGATCAGTGTGCCCGTGAGCAACGAGCTGCTGGCGCGTCAAGTCACCAGCCTGCAGACGGAAAAAGCGCAGCAGGAGCAAAACTTTGGTCGCCCAGGATCTCCGGGCGCGGGCGGCGGACCGATGATGATCAATGGCGCAGGCGGCGGTCCCGGACGCGTGGTGAGTCAGGCGCAGACACCGGTAGAGTATCTGGCGCAGATCAATGCGGCGGTGAACCCGCTGGTGCTTTTGCAGCTCATAGGGCTGGGGCTGCTGTTGACCCTACTCTCGTCGGGCGCGGCGGTGGTGTTTGTGCTCCGATACGAGCCGCTGAAAATTCTGGCCGAGAGAGCTTAACAAACGATTCGCTATTCACATAACAAGGAGAAAAATATGAGCACATTAACCCTAGAAAATGTTGCGTTCGCTTATGAAAAAGGACGCAAGGTTCTGCAAGACCTCAATTATTCGTTCGACGCGGGGAAGGTCTACGCCATCGTCGGCCGCTCAGGCGCGGGCAAAACAACCTTGCTTTCCCTGCTAAGCGGATTGACCAGCCCAACGGGCGGCAAAATTCTACGCGAGGGCCATGATCTGCAGGCCGAGGACCGTGCCACGCTGCGCAGTCGCCACGTAGGCATCATTTTCCAGAGCTTCAACCTCCTGCCGCACCTCAACGCGCGCGAAAACGTGGAACTTTCCATCCGTGCTTCGGGTAAAAAGCAACGCGATGTCAAAGGACGCGCACTGGCGCTGTTGGCGTCGGTGGGGCTGGACACCGCGTTGGCGGAGCGGCGGGTGCTCAAGCTTTCGGGCGGGGAACAACAACGTGTCGCCATCGCCCGCGCACTAAGCATTGCGCCGGAGATTATTCTGGCGGACGAGCCCACGGGCAACCTAGACTTGACAACGCAAGACGAAATCATGACGATTTTCAAGCGATTGGCGCACGAGGAGGGCAAGTGCGTCATTCTCGTGAGCCATTCGCCCGATGTGGCGCGCATGGCCGACGAGGTATATGAGCTTGCGCCCTTGCGCAAAAAATGATATACTATATCATGACGAAAGTGGGTGAGATGGATGCTTGAAACGCACGATTTGGCGCGAATTTTGCTGGAAGAAAAACAGGCGCACTTAAAGGGCGGCCTGTATTATCAAACGCAAATTCAGCTTTGCTACAACTCCAACCGCATCGAGGGCAACCGCCTTTCCGAGGAGCAAACGCGCTATATTTTTGAAACCAATACCATCAATCTCCCCGCCGAGGAAACCGCCGAGGTCGACGACATCATTGAAACGGCTAACCATTTCGCCTGTTTTGACGCGATGCTCTCTCAGGTCAACGAAGCGTTGTCGGAGTCGATGATCAAAGACTTTCATCGCCTGTTAAAAAGCAGCACTTCTGACGCGCGCCGCGACTGGTTTCGTGTCGGGGAATACAAGGTGCGCCCCAACGTTGTGGGGGACACACGCACGACCGCGCCCAGCCGCGTCGCGGCAGAAATGCAAACGCTGCTCGCCGCATATCACGCCAAAAGCGCCGTTTCGCTGGAAGATATCGTGGATTTTCATGTCGCCTTTGAGCGGATTCATCCGTTTCAGGATGGCAACGGGTGCGTCGGGCGCATCATTCTGTTCAAAGAATGCCTGAGGGGCGGCATCATGCCGTTCATCATTGACCATGAACACAAGCTGTTCTACTATCGTGGGCTGCAAGAATACGCCGCCGAAAAAGGCTTTCTTCTGGACACCTGCCGCTCGGCGCAGGATCGCTACGCCCAGACGGTGCAGTATTTCTTCCCCGATGAAGACGAAATACAAGGCCTTACGCAGTAATAAAAACCGTCAGAACCAAGCGCCTCTAGACCTGTAGGGGCGGCAATCTGCCGCCCGTGTGACCGTTTGTAGGGGTCGCCGCCCACGGCGACCCGCTGTCCTCCATGAATTGTCAGAACCACGGGACGCCGATGGCGGCGTCCCCTACAATGGGATAGAAGGTCATCCGACAAACCATTGTCCATTGTTCTTTGTTAATTATGGCTATCCCGTTAAAACATCCAACCCCAAGACTGGCGCGTGAATGACGGCGCGCATGAGATGTTCGGGGAGGGTTCGCTCGGCGTGGCGGCGGTTGAAACGGTAGCACGCTTC
>JAISJQ010000014.1 GCA_031261445.1 Oscillospiraceae bacterium
CATGACGATTTTGGGCCAGCATCGTGATGAAATCGCGCAAAACGCCGCAGAAACCCGATTCGCATAGCATTAGATCGTTTTGAACTGGGGGTAATTAGAGGGAGTCAATTGTTCATTGCGAAGCAAAGCGCTTGCATTTTCTCGCGCAATTTGTTATAATTATGCACAGAGAAAAAACGCGCGGCGCACTGCGCATATTTTGTACGATGTCGAAAGGATTTTGCACCATGGCAAACGGAGAGACGGCCACCGCCCTGAACAACGCTAAGTGGGGGGCGCGTTTGGTCGAGCGCATCACCCCCGAAAGCTGGCTGGGCAGCAAGATGGGCGACGACGCACGCGCCGACTTCAAGCGCTTGCTCGCCAGCCCCAAACGCTGGTTGCGCGGCACAGATGCCCCCGAAGGGCACGTGACCCCTTGGGAACTGCTCATCTTTTTCTTCTCCAGCATGTTCAACTACGTCAACGGCTCGTTCGCCGGGCGGCAGGATTTTCTCTTCAAAGAGTATTACAAAATTAAGCCCAACGACATCACCAAAGCGGGCGTCATTTCCTCCCTGTGGGATGCCTTCAATGACCCGATTTTGGGCGCGTGGATGGATCGCAAACGCTTTGGCGCGGACGTTTTCCGCAAGATTCTGCGCATCTCTGCCGTCACCGGGTCGATTATCAACATCCTCAAGATGGTCGATGGCGGACTTTCCAACACCGGGCACTTGGTGGTGCTGGTGCTGTGCAACTGCTCGCAGGACATCATCGGCACACTCGCCTCTGTGGCCGACAGCAAAATGCGCGCGGGCATCAGCCCTTACACCCAACAGCGCACCCGTACGGCCATCTGGGCCTCCGTGGGCGGGCAGTTTGGCTACGCACTCTCCACCCTCCCGCTGATTCTTATGAGCTTGCGGGACGTGCTGGGCTTCAACGATTACCAAATCATTTTCTATGGCTCGGTCATCTGGTTGCCGTTCTCCATCGCCGCGCCGTTTATCATCACATTCATTCGCCAGCGAGTGGACTTTAACGCCTACAGTGGCGTGCAGTTGCCCTCTTCGCCCGAACACGCCGTGCCCGTGGGGACGGTGGATCGCGACGAAACACAGCTTACGCCCGAAGAGATCGCCAAAAATGAAGTTGCCGAGCGGCGTGCCCAATATGATGCCTTTGAAGAGCGTCTGCGTGGCCTGGTGCGCGAGAACGAGGAGGCGGTGCGTGCGTTGCCCCGCCGGGAGCGCAAGGCGGCCAGAGAGAAATACCGCGCCGAACTGCGTGAACTGCGCCGGCAGGAGACGGGCACAGAATACCGCATGGACCCCGAAACGGGCGAACCCAAACTGGGGCTTATGGATACGCTCAGCGTGGTCAAGCATAACCGTTACTTCATCGCCAACACGGCGGCCAATTTCCTCACAGTATTCACGCCCACGGCGGATCAGTTGCTCATCTATCGCTACATGGTGCCCCGGATGAAGATGGGCGGCAAGCGCATTGGCGGCGAGATGATGCTGGTCATCCACGACTCCGTAGTGGGCATCCCCGTCACCATCCTGCAACCCTTTGCGCGGCAGATTGTCAACGCCATGGGCGGCCCACTGCGCACCCACCAAATCAACTCCACCGTGGCCATGATTGCCGGCGTCCTGCGCTTTTTGATTGGCTACAATACCTTCGGCAAGCTGGCGCTCAACTTCCTGATTGAAAGCATCGTCATGTGCTTCACCGCGCTCGATGGCGTGGCCAGCACCATGCTCAACTATGAAATGCTCGACTACGTGGAGCTGAAAACAGGCGTGCGCTCCGAGGGCGTGACCATGTCCGTCAACGCGCTGTTCCTGAAGATTGTCACCAACAACATCGGCATGGCCACGGGCAACGCGTTCCTGCAATGGACGGGTTATCGCGGCGGCTATGTGGACGCAGACGTGCCGCCGCCACAGCGATTTATGAAATACATGTGGGGCATCAACACCCTGTGCGCCGTGGTGGATTCGGGCATCTTCATCGCCGCGCGAAGCTTCGTGCACTTCACCCCTGAAGACCGCGAGCGCGTAGAAGCTGCACTCATCGAACGTCGCGGCGGCGTCATTAGTGAAATTAGTGAATAAGGTTTAGTGAATAGGTTCTGGTGCGTTCGCGCCAGAACCTATTTTTGTTCGTAAGGCGATGGGGGTTGTAGGGGTAGGGCGTGCCCTACCCTGTACGGACGAACCTGTAGGGGCGGCAATCTGCCGCCCGTGGTTGCCCGCTGATTCTCGCAGAGGGCAGAAAACAGAGGGCAGATGATCTGCTCTCTGTCCTCAAAAATCTAGCACACTTGACAAATGCGCGACAATGGCGTATAATATGCACAGAGGGGCGGACGTGAACGGTTCTCCCATCAAACAAAGTCTCGGAAATAACCGCTATCCTTGCGACGGGGAGCGGTTATTTCCTTTTAGTGGTGATCCGCGAGATGGCGACCGTGGTGATCCAAAGGATCAGGAACGTCATGACTAAGTACTCCATACTATCACCTCCTTCTGACAAAGATGAAGGTGATGGGAAAACCGCTCGTGAACGCGCCCTTACGGGCTGATTCTCGTCCGCCGAACTGTACGAATGTATTATAGCAAATTCTGTCGCAAATTGCAAGGCAGCGGAAACATTTTTTGCGACCCGTAGGGGCGTTGAGGCGTGAGGGATGAGGATACAGGAGGGAGGGCTGTAGGGGGCATCTTGGGCGGCAACCACGGGCGGCAGATTGCCGCCCCTACCAGCACACCTCATAACCCCCAACACCTATTCACTATTCACTATTACTTATTACCTGCAAACAATTGTCCATTGTTTCTTGCATACGCCCTTGCCATCATGCCCATAATCTGATATAATAGAGGCAGGCGCAACTGCGCGAAACAAAGGAGCACCCCATGGCCAAAAAAGTCCGCTATAACGACTACCCCGAACCCGAAGAGTTGCGCCGCAGCACGTATACGGATTTTTCCACGCGCTTCCCCGGCGATGGCGGCAAACCGCACGTCAACCGCGAAACGCGCGAAAGACGCCAAAAGGCCTTGTTGACGGCACTGGCCGTGACGGGCTCAATCGGCATCATCTTCGTGGGCTTTTTTGTGACGCTGGTACTGCTGGGTGTTAGCCGCAACACGCCGCAGGTGGAGGTCACAGACGACCTATCCGCCGTCACCACGCCCCTCACCGTGCCCGCCACCACCGCGCCGCCTGTGGGACTGAAAAATGTGCACGCGCTGGCCGCGCCCGAAAACGCCCTCGCGGGGGGCAAAGCATTGACCGATTTTTTGAATGCCGCCCAAAAAGCGCAGGCGGACACAGCCATCTTCACGCTGAAAAACCCGGCGGGGCAGCTCCTGTATGCCTCCCAGAGCGCGGCGGCCAAGAAGGGCAACATCAGCAAGAACACCTATGCCAACGCGAAGGAGAGCGTGGCGGCGGCCAAAAAGGCATCGATGCACGTGGTGGTACAGCTCTCTGTTTTTCAAGACACCCTCGCGCCCCGTGCGCTGGAGGACAGCTCCGTGCGCTATGCGCCCAACCCCAAGATTCTCTGGCTGGATAACTCCCTACAAAACGGCGGCAAGCCGTGGCTCAATCCCTTTAGCAAGGTCGCGCGGGACTACGTGCTCGCGCTCATCGGCGAGCTGAGCGGCTGGGATGTGGACGCGATTTATCTAACGGCGGTGCAGTTCCCCACAGGGGCACAGAGTCAGGCCACCTTCCCCGGGGAGGACAAGGCGGACGCGCCCACGCGCAATGCGCAACTGCTCTCGTTCATTCAGGATGCCAAAAAGGCCGCCGGCCGCCGCCCCCTGTTTGTGGAGATGGATGCCCAAGCCGCGCTGCAGGAAGTGGGCGCAGGGATTTATGGCGGCGACCTCTGGGACAGCGCGGCGGACGCGCTCGTCATCCCGGTGCGCACAGAGGCAGAGGCCAAGCTGGTGCAGACCGCCGCCCCCAAAAGTCGGCGTTGGTTGCCGCAGTTTGCCGACACGCCCAAGGGCGAAACGTGGGCGGAATTCTTTGCTCGTCCATAGAAAAGTGCCCTTCACGCAAAAATTCTGCAATTTATTCAAAAATTGTTCATCTATTTTCTAATTTGTCAAAATAAGCACTCGTTTTTCTGCTATACTGTGTGTGGTGAAGCTTCTTGACACAAGCAATCCCATCTTCTGAGGAAGGAGGATTACACCATGGATAAAATCATTCTTGCTGTCATCGAGGAAGTCGCAAAGTGGTTCACAGGCGTCGCCACGGCGGAAGATCTGGGAATCAGCGGTTTCCTGAAGGGGCTCTATGACACCATCGTTGCTGCGGCAGCTGGCGCTCTCTAAGTCTCAAGCGAATGCAGCCGCCCCGCAACGGGCGGCTGTTCTCTTTGGGGCTTTCGCAAAAAAAAAGCGCAATTTTTGTTCATATTTCTATTCTGGAAACAAAACCGCTGCCAGTCGCGTTATAATAAGTAGGCACACTTGTCGGGAAAGGAGGTTTCCTCATGGACAACGAGATCATCATCAAAATTCTGGACTTCTTCTTCTACGACAGAGAGTTCAAGGGTGACACCACAGAGCTGTGGACAACCGTCATCAACTTGGTCAAAGACATCATTGGCAAGATCACCGGCGCATAAGCCTGCGGTCAGCTAACAAGAAAGGAGCAACATCATGGGCGCTGCATTTGAAGTCTTCCTAGGTTACCTGAGCGATTGGGTCGCCGCGCACCCCGAAGCCAACGGCATCACGGGCGTTTTCGTGGAACTGGTACAAGGTCTCATCCTTGCGCTGGGCGCGTTTGTCGGCAAATAAGCCGATGTTCAAAGCAACTGTGCACCCGGGCAAACGCTCGGGTGCATTTGTATTGCCCTATCCCTACAATATTTTGCATCACATACAGTGCCAGAAATTTAGCCTCTAGCCTCTAATATCTAGCGTCGTATTTCATTTTAATCCGCTCCAGCTTCTCCAGCATGGGGCGGGCGATGAGCGCTAGGAGCACGGCGGTGACCAGCGCGTGGAGCAGGTCAAAGGGCAGTCCTTGCGCGTAGGCGGTCAAAAATAGCGCGGCGGTGGGCTGCGTCTGCACCATGAGGACAGATGCCGCGTTCAGCAGTCCGCCATAGAGCACGAACGCCGAAAGGCCGCCGAACGCGCACAGTGCCACCCGACTGCGCCGCAGCGTCTCCCCGCGAAACACAACGCCCGCCAGAAAGCCGATTAAGCCCAGCGCGAACATCTGCCACGGTGTCCACGGGCCTTGCCCAAAAAAGAAGTTGCTCACAAAGGCCGCCATCGCGCCGACCAGAAAGCCCGCCTCGCCGCCGAAGGTCACGCCCGCAATGATCACCACGGCCAGCATGGGCTTGACCTGCGGGAACATGAAAAATGCCGCCCGTCCGGCCACGGCCAGAGCGATGAGCACGGCTAGCAGCACCAGTTCCCGCGCCTGCGGCTTGCGGCGTTCAAACGCCAGCGCAAAGGGCAGCAGGGTCTCTAGAATGATGAGCAGGGACACAACCAGATACTTGCGGTCATCCAAAAAGGTCATGCCCGCAAAGATGGTCAGCGGAACGGCCAACAACAACATTGCGACCGCCGCGAGGCTACTATTGCCGCGCTTTTGTACGGGCGATGTGGGCAGACGTTCCTCTGGCGGGGGCGGCGGCGGCGTTTTGTCTGCCTGTTTGTATGCAAGGGGGATTGCGTCACTGGGGGGTGGCGTTTTTGGCGGCGTTCCGCCCAAAGCGACGATGACATCCTCCGCGGTCACCGCCTGCGGCAGGACATGCCGCGCCATGCGGTTGGCGGCGGAGGTGTAAAAACTGTTGCCAGAAAAGAACGCGCGGGCGGGTTTTTCGGCAACGATGCCGCCGTCAAACACCAGGGCACAGCGGTCGGCATAGGCGGCGCAAAACTCGATGTCGTGGCTGACCATGATGACCGCCACGCCCGCGCTTGTCAGCGCACGCAAGATGCCCGCGAACGTCTGCTTAAATTTGGCATCCAAGCCCTTTGTTGGTTCGTCCAGTAGCAAGATTGTGGGCTCAAGGAGCAGCACCTTGGCCAGTGCCGCGCGTTGCTGTTCGCCGCCCGACAGGTCGTAGGGGTGCGCGGACAACAGCTGAGTGATTTGGCACAGCCGCGCCACGCGGCGTAGCTTCTGCTGCTTTTCTTCTTTGCCATACTTGAAGTCCGAGAGCATGTCCAGCAAATCTTCTTGCACCGTTTTCGCGGTGAAAAGCGCCGCAGGATTTTGCGGCAGGACGGCCAGCCGTTTATCATAACGTTGCGCGGCGGGGATATCTTTCATGTCCGTGCCATGGATCTGCACTTTGCCGCGATAGGGACGGCGCAGCCCGGCAATCAACGAGAGCGTGGTGCTCTTCCCCGCGCCGTTGCCGCCCATGAGCGCCGTAATTTCCCCCGCATACGCCGCGAAGGACAGCCCCCGCAACACGTCCGGCGCGTCTTTCTCATATTTGAACCACACTTCGTCCAGCTCTGCGGCGGGCGTGCCGTCCCTGACGGGGGGCGCGGGTTCGGGCGCGGGGCTCTGCACGGCGCAGCGATCCAGCCATTCGCGCCCTTCGCGCACGGTGACGGGGCAGGGCAGGGGGCTCTCCACCCCCGCCCAGACGCGCATGGGCGTGGGCATGGCGCAAAACATCTCGTGCCCACGCGCGCGCAATGCCGCGCCCACTGCCTGCGGCGTGTCTGCGCACACAATGCGCCCCACGTCCATCACCACGGCACGCGAGCACAGGGGGAAGACCTCTTCGAGGCGGTGCTCTGTCAACAGCACCGTCACGCCCAGCTCGCGGTTGATTTTACCCACGGCCGCCAAAAATTCCGCCGCCGCAATGGGGTCGAGTTGGCTGGTCGGCTCGTCCAAAATCAACAGCTCTGGTTGCATCGCCATGATGCCGGCTAAGCTCAGCAGTTGCTTTTGTCCGCCAGAAAGATCCGCCACGCTTTTGTGAAACCACTCTTGGATGCCGAAAAACGCAGCGATTTCCGCCACGCGCAAGCGGATGGTGGGCGTGGACAGCCCCAGACTTTCCAGCCCAAAGGCCAGCTCATGCCAGACCTTGTCGGTGACGATTTGGCTTTCGGGGTTCTGCTGCACAAAGCCGATTTTGGCCGCCGCGTCCCATGCAGGGAGCTCCGCCAACGGCGCACCCATGAAGGCGATGCTGCCCGTGCGGATGCCGTGTGGGGTCAGGCTGGGCTTGAGTTGCCGCAGCAGGGTGGTTTTTCCGCAGCCAGACGCGCCGCAGATTGCGACAAACTCCCCCTGCTTGACCGAGAGGGAAACGCCCCGCAGGGCCGGCTCTGCCCGGTTGGGGTACGTGAAGGCGTAGTCGCGTAGCGTGAGGCAATCGGGCTTTAGGCCTGTGCCGCTTTGGATTTCTGCCATGCGCGCACCTCCTTTCCGTGCAACACCAACGGCAACGCGCACAGCGCAAAATACGCCGCAAATAAACTGACCGAAACCCACCCCACGCCCACGCCGCTGACGGCTGGGTAGTAGCGAAACTGGAAGCCGCCCCGCAGCGCACCCACGGCGATTGTCCCCCCGCAGACCAGCAGGAAAACCAGCGTCCGTCTGTCGCGTTTCTCAAAGCGAAAGAGGGAAAACGCCGTGCGTCCGGGCAGACCATAGCCACGGCTCTTCATGCTGTCCGCCGTTTCAATCGCGTTTTCTAGTGCCCAGGTCAGCAAGATGGAAAGGATATGCACGCCGTGGCGGATGCGCGGACACAGTCCGCCCTGTCCGCCGCCGCGCCCAATGCCGCGCTGGGCGTCGGCAATTACGCGGCTTTGCGCCCGTAGCTGTGGGACAAAGCGCAGCGTCATCGAAAACATCAGCGACAGCGCGGGGGCGATGCGCCCAAACAAAAACACGAGTTTGTCGCTACGCATCACCGCGTTGAAGCTGAAGAACCAGAGGATCGCGCTCACGAGCATACAGGCGGCCGCGATGCCATAGAGGATCGATTCGAGCGTCAGGGGGTTGCCGCTGGGCAGGTAGGCCAGTATCGTCACGCCCGCGTGGCTGACGAGGGGGTTCACCACCGCCGTCACAAGCAGCAGGGGCACGACCACGATGAGCGACTTGAACCCTCTGTGCACAAGGGCATAAGAAAACGCGCAAAGGAGCGAGAGGGCGATACAAAGCGGGTGCATCAGGAGCATGGAGAACACCAGCACCAGCGCAAAATACAGCAGGCTGATGGTCGGGTGCATGTTTGTCAGCGCGTCGCGCTTGCCGCTCTCACGCATCGCACATCGCCTTCTTCCAACAAAAAATGAGCCTTACACAGCGGCAAGCCTCATGGTTTCGCGCCCCCTTTGTCTCGCAAGCGCGTGCGACAAAAAGGAACACTGCTTCCACTCACCGAAAGTGTGTCGTTGTCTATTCGGCAGGTCTCCTGACTTTAAGCGTCAAACCGAACGCATTCCTCTTCCCGGCGCACGCCAGTGAGTACACTGAATGCTTCGTAGCTCTTACAGTAGGCGAGAACTGTTCTGGATTTTCACCAGATTCCCTCTAGGCGTGCCCCGCACCGAATGTGTCTATTATAACAAGGGGCGGGGGAATTGTCAAGCTGGGCGCGTGTGGACTTGACAAGTCCAGAAAAATAGCGTATACTATACGAGTTGTTTTAAGTCTCTCGTGGCTTGAACTGCATTTTCTAGACGGCGAAAACCTAGTTTTCGGGGTGTGGCGAAGTTTGGTATCGCGCTTGGTTCGGGACCAAGAGGCCTCGAGTTCGAATCTCGACACTCCGACCAGCCGGCATGGCCGGCAGCAAATGAATCCGTAGGTGCGTAAAAAGTGCATCTTTTTCGTTGAACCCTGCCAGTCCAATGCACAATGGTCAATTGTTCATTGTGCTTCGCGCCTCACGTGCGCGCGAAGCCAACGCGCCCGATTAACTGCCCGCGCAGACGATGGGTGTGCCCGTGCTGTAGGTGTCCGTCCAGCGAGACAATGCTGCGTTTCACGGTGTCCATATTGATCCGACCGGCGGCATAGTCGCTTTGCAAGCCGCGCATTCTATGGCGCGTGCGGTGCTTTCCGGGTGTGCGCAGTTTGCGTAGCACCTTTCCGCTTTTCGTTAGATAATATTGCCAGCCAAGATAGGCAACGCCGTTGCGTAGCGGAAAAATTTGCGTCTTCTGGTTCAGCGTCAGCCCCAGCACGGCGCAGTGCTGTCGCATCTCACGCAGGCAGTGCCGCAAATGCTTTTTGCTCTGGTGAATCAGGATGAAGTCGTCCATGTAGCGCGTGTAGTATTGGATTTGCAGGCGTTCTTTGACGAGCCTGTCGACGCTGTCGAGATAATAGAGCGCAAACCACTGGCTGGTTTGGTTGCCCAGCGGCAAGCCCGTTTGGACATCATGCGCGTAACTGTCGATCATCTGGCAGAGCAAGTGCGCTGTGTCGGGTTCGCGAAAGACTTTCTCCAGTTTTTCTTTCAGAATTGCGTGCGCAATATGGTTGAAATATTTTTGAATGTCGCATTTTAGGAAGTAGCCTTCCGTGCCGTGTTTGCGATAAAAATCCGTCAAAAAGCCCGTTAGGCGGCGCATGGCAAAGTGCGTGCCCTTGTCTTTGCGGCAAGCGGCGTTGTCATAAATCAGGCGCGGCTCTAGGGCTGGGCGCAGGAGATTGTCGCACAAGCAGTGCTGCACCACGCGGTCGGCATAATAGGGCGCGTGGATCAGGCGCTCTTTGGGTTCATAGACCATAAAACTGTAGTAGCCCTGTTGCCGATAGCTTCGGTTTTGCAAGGCCTGATGCAGTCGAATCAGATTCTCGGCAAGGTGCATCTCAAACGCAATCACCTCGGCTTTGTGGCGCTTTCCCTTGCGCGCGGCTAAGTGCGCGGCGTAGAGATTCTCGAACGTGAAGACCTGATCATATTCCGGGATTTTCGTCATAGAAACTTCCTTTTCGTCACCGGCAGGGGAAAGGGCAGGCCGGCCCGAGGCCTTTCCCAAAGCCGGGAAAACAGGCGCGTATGTCCTGCGTCCCCCGCACCGCCGGCATGTTTTTTCCCGCCCCGTGAAAGGGCACAAGAAGGAATGCGATTCCTTTGTCTTCCAAGCACAGGCTGTCCGCACGTGCGAAACAGCTTCGGGCAAAAGGAAGCAGAGCAGGGCGCACACCGCCAGAACTGTTGTTGACATTGTTGCCGTTGAGGTTCACGTTGCCATCATCGTTGACATTCGCGGCGTTATGAGGATTGATGCCGGGCGACCGAAGCCACCACCAGACCGTACAATCGCATCCCCCGAAAACGTCCGTCACTGGAGAGCCGGTTCTCCCCTTGCGGCGGCGGACGAAGTTCGCTTTTTATCGCTGTTCAGCCATGCGCCGAGCAATCGCTGACAGTTTGTGGTGAGCAGCGCAATTTGCGCATACTGCTTGGGTAAGATGCACTGCTGCGTGAGCGCCAGCTCGCTGATATAAGCCAGCAGGCGGCAGTTGGTCAGTGCGCCGTGTTGAAAGTCCAGCCGCTGCTGGCGGGCGGCGGCAGAGCCGCCAGGGCCGATAAACTCCTCGTTCGCCCGATAGATCTGTTCGATGATGTCCAGCGCCAGATTTTGCATACGGGTCACGAAGGTGAAGCGAAACTGCTTGGGGCTTTTTTGCGTCGCGGTGATGACATAAGCGCAAAGCTCTTTGGCCTTGGTGACCACCAAAAGTTCACTGGTTTTCTGTTGCATAATACCCCCAAAAATCCATTTTTTACGCGCCGCCTGCGGCGGGATTCCGCCGCGCTGCGCGGCGGGGAAGATTGCGCCTGCGGCGCAAAGATTTGCGTCACTTGCGTGACGCGATGTCACGATTCCAGATTTAGCCACAAAGCAGGGCGCACACCGCCAGAACTGCGGCTGACATTGTAGCCGTAGAGGTCCACGTAGCCATCATCGTCGACACGCGCGGCGTAATGAGGACCGAAGCCGGGCGACCGAAGCCACCACCAGACCGATTTGCCAGAATTTCCCTTTTCTGTTCTGTTTTGGTCGTATTCATCGCTGAACCACCAGAAATCACCGTCTTCGTCTGTTTCTTTTTGGGCTAGTATTGTTTGATTGACACCCAAGTATTTGAACAATTCGTCAAGGCTCAACAAAAAGATTTTGTCCTCCGTTTGGTTTCCACCGGGCGTGTTAACGGGTTTATTGCGCCAGATTCCATAGGTATTGTTCGGATTTTCCAGCGTGGTTGGGATAATGCGATCGCGCAATATTGGGGGCAAGTGATCCAAATACGCGCCGTTTAAGTACGTTCTCAAACTGCAAGTCTCCCATGTGACGGATGTATATTTGGCATTATATTCACGGTGTTCCGTCACCTGATTTTGCAAGAGCAAAGCTTTGTCCTTCTCAACCGCCAGCACGCGGTACTGCGTGCCCGCAAGGTGCACGAGTTCTTCCTTGTCGCGCAGGTTTTGCCCTTTTAAGGCGCGGAGCGTCGCCAAGACATCAAGAAGGGCATCTTGCTTTTCGGACGCTTGCTCAGAAGCAGAAGGGGACTTTTTTTCTTTTGCCGCCAATTCTTTCGCATCTTCTGCCACAAGCTTGTGTTTTAACAAGAAGCGTAGCAACGCATAGTTGCGCAGCGTTTCAACATACGCGCTCTTTTTTTGACCGGGCTTTGGATCGGGGTCTCTCGGCAGAGGTTTTTGGGCGTGCGTGTAATCATAAGCCATGCCGTGGCTGTGGAGATAGGCCTCATAATCTTTAGGAAACAGGTTTTTGTAAATCATGAGGGCAAGAATCTTGCTTGTTTTATCTGGGTCGCCCTGCGGCTCTGTGGATTCCGTTGGCGTTTCTTTTGTCTTGCCGTCTGGCAGTCCAGCAGGTTTTCCATGGGGACTTGCCGTATCACTGCTGGGCTTTGTGGGCGGCTCTTCTGTGCTCGGCTCAGTGTCTGCTGGTGGCGGAATCGCTGGCGCTTTCTTTTCTTTTTCGGGATGTTTGTCGCTTTCTTCTCCTTTCCCCTGCCCATGTGCACCTTGCGCTTCTTCTTTGAGGATGAGAAATTCATTGACGATGTTTTTCAGCAAGCGATAGTCCCGAATGCAATAGACACTTTTTTTCACTAAGAAATAAGGCCAACTGAGGGCGTTTTCTTCTTTTAATTTTCCATCCTTATCATAAAACTCACTTTCCGCAAAAACTCCGTATTTGATCAGTAAGCGACTAAACAATTGCATCCGTTTGGATTCGGACAACAACACAGGCGTGACAGGGATAATCAGGTCAAAGAACTTGGTTCTGTCCAATGCCTCAAACTTTTCATCTTTGAGCAAGTAGATGAAGCGCAGCGGCTTTTGCCACTTTTTTCGGTGGATATTGGCCAGCCGGCAGATCTCGCGCAGCTGCACAAACAGCTGGTTGCCGCTGGCGCGGTCGATGTCCTCAATCACAATGGCATCCACGCTTACTTTGCTCAACACGTACAGTATTTCAGACAGATGCTTGTCAAACAGCGTGAGACCATTGTTGATTTCGTTGTTGCTCAGCTCCATTTCAGGCTCTTTCTTCAGCACCAAGCGGCTGGGCGGGCCCAGGTGAATGAGCAAACGAATCAAATACAAGGCGGCGAGAATCGCCAGCAACAACAAAACGGCCTGCGCAACGGCTAGAATCCTATCATCAGGAAGAACCAACGCAGGAAACGCGGAATGGTATAAGTCCCTGACGACCTCTGGCACAACGTCAAAGCGATACTTCAACACCACAAGCAACGAGGCAATCAGGGCGACAGCAAAGCCAATGTGCCCAATATGCCACGCGCGTTTGATGGGAAAGAGCGTCCGTGGAATTTTCTGCGGCTTCACAGAGTGCAACAGTTGGTTGATGATTTTCGCTTCAATCCGGGCTTCCTCTTCCCGCGTTGCGGTCTGCTCTTGCTTCTCTTTGTCTTCCGTTGTGAGCTGTTCCTCTGGCTTTTTGTCTTGCTTTGGGGGCTCTTTTTTCTCTATCTCGTCATTTTCAAAATGCGTGAAAGACAGATACAGGAATTTCTTTTTACACGGGCGTTTTTTCATTAGGTCGTTTATCTTCGCCCAAAACCGCTCGAGGAAGTGCGGTTCTGGTTTTGTATCTTTTTTCGCAGTCTCTGTTTCGGTTTGCTTTTTCTTCTCTGCCGCGGCATCTTTTTTCGCAGTCTCTGTTTCGGTTTGCTTTTTCTTCTCTGCCGTGGCATCTTTTTTCTGCGGCTTTTGTTTGGGCACTTTTTTCGTCCTAAACGTCTCCAAGACGCTGCTTTTGCCTGTGCCATAACCGCCCGTGAGGGCGATGTTGTATAAGCGATTCCCGCGTTTGCTGAAAACATATTCGAGCGCACGAAGCGCACCGTCCACCCCCTGGGCCTCTGGTGTTGGTGTTAACGGTTCAAGACTGAATTCTACTCCCATGTGCTTCTCCTCTGACAGCTTCTGTATGTCGACAAAAATCGCCGATGAAGCTTATTATACTACAAAATTTTTCCAGTTTCAAGCGGCGGGAATAAAAAACGCGCACGGCGTGTCATGTCAGTACGCGGGGGTGTTTTGGGGAGGAAGAAGGATTCTAATGCGGAAGGCAAAAATATCGCCAACAAACAGCACATCTGCGGACGCGGCGGTTTCCCGTGCCAGTGACCCTAGCCGTCAGTGCCCTCGATGCCAGAGGCAACCGCCAAGCCGATAGAAGAAGTCGGACAGTGGCGTGCGTATAGCATACCGCAACTTAAGGCGATTGCCCAGAGTTTTGCGGATATAACCCGACAAACAGAAGTATTATCGCCTGTATTGCGGTTTCATCATCACAAAACATGCAAGGACTTTTTGTGCTGCGCCAACACTTTTATACACTGACTTTTGTGTTTCGCCAACAGAAAACCCGCAAAGCCTTACGCCATACGGGTTTTTGCGCTGGAGCTCTCAAGCAGATTCGAACTGCTGACCTCGTCCTTACCAAGGACGCGCTCTGCCACCTGAGCTATGAGAGCACAATGCGCACCACACAGGGCACGTCTGGGTGCGCCGTACTATTATAATGCATTTTGCGTGGATTGTCAAGCGTTTTTTGCCGCCAGTTCACGCCAGACTTTAGATTCTGAGACTAGCAACGATACACAATCTAGTCTCTAGCCTCTAGTGTCTAGCATCTAGATCGCATACCGCTTGGTCGTAGTCGAACGGCTTGTCGATGGTGGGGTGGTCGCCGCAGACGGCGCAGCTGGCGCGGTGCGGCACTTTGATTTTGCGGAACTCCATCTTCAGCGCGTCGTAGGTCAGCAGTGCGCTCGTGAGCAGGTCGCCCTTGCCCAGCAGGAACTTCACCGCCTCCATGGCTTGCAGCGAGCCGATCACCCCGCCCATCGCGCCAATCACCCCCGCCTGGCGGCAGGTGGGCACGGCCTCGGGCGGCGGCGGCTCTTTGAAAACACAGCGGTAGCACGGCCCTTCGCCGGGCACGTAGGTCAGCAGTTGGCCGCCAAAGCGCAGGATGCCCGCGTGGCTGAACGCTTTGCCCGCCAGCACACACGCGTCGTTGATGAGGAACTTGGCGGGGAAATTGTCTGTGCCGTCGATGATGAAGTCGTAATCGGCGATGATGTCCATGACGTTGTCGGCGGTGACGAAGGTATGATAGGTCACCACGTTGACTTCTGGGTTGATGGACTGCATGGTCTCTTTGGCCGATTGCACCTTCGGGTGGCCGATGTCCGGCGTGCTGTGAATGATTTGCCGTTGCAGGTTGGAGAGATCCACCACGTCAGCGTCGGCGATGCCGATCGTCCCCACGCCTGCTGCCGCGAGGTACAGCGCCGCTGGCGCACCCAGTCCCCCCGCGCCGAGAATGAGCACCTTGCCGTTGCAAAGCCGGCGTTGTCCCTTCGCGCCCACTTCCTTGAGCAGGATATGCCGCGAATAGCGTTCCAGTTGTTCGTTGGTAAAAGCCAATTTAGACGTTAGATGTTAGATTTCGCGAATACGGCGTTTGGTCACCGCATCTAAAATCTAATATCTAGCTTCCCTCCCCCCATGAAATATAGAAATTCCACGCTGTCGCCCTCGCGCAGGGCGGTGGTGGCAAACGCGCTTTGCTCTGCGAAATCGTCGTTGACCGAAACGGTGACGTATTCGGGTGTCTCCACGCCCTCGGACACGATGAGGTCGGCGATGGTGGTGTCCGCCGGGACTTGCTTGCGGATGCCCGCGACTGTGATGTTCATTCGTCGTTCTCCTTTCGGATGATGAGTGTGTACGTGCCGTCGGCGTTGTCGGTGAGCTTGAGGATTTTCTGTCCCTCGTCCTTGACCGAGCGCGGCACGTTGCGCACGGGCTCGCCGTCGTTCAGGCGCACGGACAGGATGTCGCCGATGTCCAGCTCGTCCAGCGCGGCCTTGACCTTCACGAAGGTCACTGGGCACACCACGTCCGTGATGTCCACGCTGTCGGTAATGGGGATGTCGCTCATGTTTTTTCTCCCTTTGTTATGTTTGTCGTTTTGGCTGGGGGGTAGTCTTCACCCGATTCAGGCATCCAATGCGATGATTTTCTGGATCACCTCTTGCGCCGAAAGATCGATTTCAGGTGAAACCGCTTTATTGGTATTATAAACAGCATTGAGGCGCTTGTTATATTCGCGCTCGCTGACGGATTGCCCCTGCCATTCATACTGCATCTCTCCATCCTCGGGCAAATTAGGCAATGTTTGAACGCCTTGGGCAATCACCTTAAACGCAGAATCCTTGATTACGTAGACGCAATCGGGATAATGTCCCGAAAGTCCGTTTTGATTTCTGAACAGGTTTGAACGTTTGATATAGGTAAAGCCGCCCAGTCGAGCCAACTGCTCTATAACAACTTCACCTTTAGCATTTACTGTGCAGATTTGTGTGCCAGCGGCTTCCATGGTATAGGCAATCAGCAATTCAGGGACGTTATCATTGCTCACATAGCACAAATCAAAAGTAACCTGAGCGATGAATTTATCTGGCCAATTCAGTTGCACTTCCGCATCATATATTTCTTTGATTTTGTTGATGTATGCGTCTTTCCACTTCACGCCAGTTGCGCCTGCAGGCAAGGTTGGTGCGGCAAGCGTGGTCATGAGTATTGTGGTTGTCTCTTCGCTCGTGGACAGGGTTGTCGATTGCGCTGGCGTTGATTCAATCGCAGACGACCCTGTATTGTCGCAGGCAATCAGCAAAAGAAAGCCTACAACAAGGAGAATCAAAAGAGCGCGCGTCTTGTGCATTTTGCAACCTCCTAGGACGCTGTATAGTATAGCAGATGCGCCCCAAAAACACAAGTGGTTTTTGGCTACGCAATGAACAATGAACAAAGAACAATTGTTGCGGCGTGCAACTCATTGTCCATTGTTCATTGTAAATTGTTCATTGCGAAGCTCAGTCTTTCGTGCCCGTTTTCCGCCCCTTGCCGACTACGTCGCTGGTCAGGCGTTGCCAGGTGCTGCAGCCCACTTTGCCGTCGGCGGTCAGTCCTCGCGCACGCTGATAGCGCTTGAGCGCGTCTTCGGTTTGCCCGCCAAACACACCGTCCAGCTCGCCCGCGTTGTAGCCCGCCGTGTTGAGCATATCCTGCAAAATGAGCACGTAGGTGCTGCGGCTACCATTTTTTAGGGGCGGGTATCCGCTGCTGCAGGCAGAGGGTGCGGCGCGGCGATCGGTGTGCACCCACGTGGGCGTGAGGCTCGCGGGCTCAACGTAGCTCCACACACCCAACTGCGAGGCCAGCGTGCGTAAGCGATTGCGCTGGGCATTGGTCAACGCCTGCCCGGAATCAAAGGAGGTGCCCGCGTAATGCTGACTTTGCGCAGAATGGCCGCCTTCGTAAGGCCGCTTGAACGCGTAGCTGATGGGGATGGGTGCGCCGTAGGCTTGGCGCATTCTGTTCCAGGCTTCCATGGCGCGTTTGCTGGTCCAGAGGGTGGGGCTTTTGCTGCTGCCGCGGAATTCGCCCACAAGCAAAGAACCGCCCGTGTTGTAGGGCATGGGCTCGTTTTCCGCGCGGTGAAAGATTTCCATGCGGTCTGTGTCGTTGTTATAGACGATGATTTTGGCCATAATGCACACCCCTGATCGTGTTCTGTGACCAGTATATGCGCAAAAAGCGCCGTGTGATAATTTTAGTTAGTGCGTGGGCGTATATGCGCCGAAACACGGCGCAAACTACCCTTAACAAACCAAAAGGGGTGTTTTTCATGACGAAGGCAAACACACGCAAATGGGCGCGCGGTCTGGGCATCGGTCTGGTTGCGGCGGGCGCGGCAACGGCCATCGGCAGTGCCATTGCGGCCACCAACGGGCAACGCAAGGTCAAGCGCAAAGCGTCGCAGTTCGCACGCACGGTCGGCGACATTGTGGACAATGTGCAGGCCATGGTACACTGAGGTATGAGGCATGAGGGATGAGGCGTGAGGATGTGCAATCCTCACGCCTTTCCCTCATTCCTGTACATCGGGACAACCATGTAGGGGCGACCCTTGTGGTCGCCCTTTGCACAAAACGTGTTATCCGGGCAACCACAAGGGTTGCCCCTACAACCCTCACGCCTGTAGCCTCATCCCTCAAGCCTCACTATGCCAGTCTATTCAATCGCCGGGCGAAGGGGGCGTTGTTCAGGCGGACGAAGCGGGCGTTTTGGTCGCCACGGCGGAGGGTGAAGATCTGCCCCGCGGGGAGGCGCAGTGCCTCGTGACCGTCGGCACTGATGCGCAAATCCTGCGCCGCGCGGACACTGAGCACGTTGTCGGCGGAGAAAATCAGTGGTGTCGCCCCCAGCGAGTGGGTATACAGCGGCGTGAGCAGGAGCGCGGGCAGATCCGGCTGGACGGCACTGCCGCCTGCCGCGAGGGAATACGCGGTCGAGCCGGTGGGTGTGGCGACAATCACGCCGTCGCCGCGATAGACGGCAAAGTCCTGTCCGTTGGCCGCGCAGGTGAGGGTCACGGCGCGGTGGGGTTCGGTGGCGGTCAGGTAGATGTCGTTGATGGCGTGGATCTGTTCGGGCGCATCGGGCACTTGCCCAGTCAGCGTGACGCGCTCTTCAAGTGTATAGTCCCCTGTGACCAAACCCACCAATTGAGGTAGGTCACAGCGGTCAATTTCCGTCAGGAAACCCACCGTACCCGCGTGGATGCCCAGCACGGGCAAGCCATGCCGCGCGGCGCGGAGTACCGTGCCGTCCCCGCCCACGGTGAGGATGATGTCCGTCTGTGCGCTGAGGGTGTCGCTGTGCGACAGCTCCAGCGCGTCCAATTGGGCACGTACCTCCGCCGCCAAAGACACAGCCTTGGCGCTGGTGGGGTTGATCATGAGGGTGATGTGCATGTGAATGTCCTTAATCAGAGAGCAGAGGTGAGATGACAGAGGGCAGATGAGATATGAGGGAGTAGGGGCGGATATCATCCGCCCGTGTGTTGCCAGATGCCCTCTGTCAGGACGACCATAAAATCATTGTACATTGTTCATTGTAAATTGTTCATTGCATCGCCTAGCGCCTGAAGGACGATGCCTTCAGGAATTCGCGGCCGTTGTAGCCCTTGTCGGTGGGCGTGCCGTCGGCATCGAGCACCTGGATGTGTTCCCAGTCGATGCCACAATGCAAGTCCCAGTTGCACTGGCCGTAGAACGCGTAGTTTTCGTCGGCCTTGACCGCTTCCGCTTTTTGCGTGTAGTCGTTCCAGCGCACACCCAGCGTTTCGCCTTTTTTCACGACCTTATAGACGAAGATGCTGTGGTTGCTGTAGCGCAGCACATCGCCCGCCTTGACCACCGTGGTGGCGGTGACCTGTTTGGTCGCGCCTTTGCCCTTGAACTCTTGCTGCATCAGGTTGGCGAAGCCCGCGCATTGCCCCTTGCAGGTTTTGGTGGACTTTTTGTGATCCACGCAGGGTTTCGCCGACACGGCGGGGTACGCCTTGGTGGGCGTGTTTTTGTTCCAGTAATAACCGCTGGGGTATTTGTTCATCAGCTTGCGAATCTTCGCATCCTCGCTGCTGTCCACGCGGATTTGCGCGGAGAGCGTAAAGTGTGCCACTTTCGCCGTCAGCAGCGCCACGCCAGCACCCTTGGTGCTGACTTTCCCCGCGCTGTCGACGGTGAAGATCTTTGTGTCGCTGCTCTTCCAGGTGATTTTTTCTTTGGGCGAGCCCGTCACGCTCATTTTTAGCGTCTTGCCTACCGTGGCAAAATAGCCCTGACTAAAGCCAAAGTAAAAGCCACCGTAGCCGCCGTTTTTGGTCACCATGCGACCGCTTTGCGGAATGATTGTGCCCACGGTGTTTTGCGCCTTTTGTTCCGCGTTCGCCGCCGGACCTTTCAGCTCCAGTAGCTTGATGGGCACTTCCAAACGTGCCTTCGCCTCCCCGGATTGCACGGACACAATCACCTTGCCCTTGGAGGGATACTCCAGCGTCCACTTGGCGGGGCTGTCCGCGTCCACCACTCGTTTTCCAGATTTATAGAAGGAGTCTACGTATCCATCGTAGTCGTTGTATTCATAGTCGTTTTCGCTACTGGTTGCATTCACGTTTCTCATGGTGGCATTGGTGGTGCTCCAGCTCCAGGTCACGGGCACGTTGCTGTCGGCGGGTGTCACTGTGGCGGTGATGCCCTCCACTGTGCCGGGATTGACATAGCCGTAGTCTCCCGCCGCTAGGTAGAGCTCTTTGGGCAGGCCGTTGATTTTGATGCTGGTGGGCGAGACCTGCACAAAGATGCGGCACTGCACGCGGTAGTTCGTCCCCGGCACAGTCGCCACAATCTGTGCGTAGCCGCCCGTGAGTGCCGTGACCAGACCTGTCTCGCTCACTTTGGCAATGCTGGGCTGGGCGCTCGCCCACGCGAGCGTTTGCGCTTTGCCCTCTAGGGTGGCACTGAGCTGAACGGTCTTGCCTTTGGCCAGCGTCACCTGGCTCTTGTTCATTTTTAGGCTCAGGATAGCCTCGCAATCGTAAGCCTCACCAATTGGTGAGTAGATTGTGAGGGGCGTGGGGGAATAAAGTTTGTTGGGGGTCGGAAAATCGTCTAGGCTCGCAGGGCTGAGAGACTGGGGGATTGTGAGCTTCTGCAAACCCGGAAAGGCATGTGTACCAATGGACTTTAAGCCTTCGGGCAGAATCGCCGTCGTCATCACAGGTTTGCCATATTGGTCAAAGGCATAGGAGGCCACTTTTTCTAGCGCAGGCGGCAAAGTGACCGTTTGGAGGCGATTGCCCTCGAACGCGTTCATGCCAATCTTTCTTACGCTGGCGGGGAAGGAAATGCTGGTGATGGGGCAGCCACTAAAAGCATACGAGCCAATGCGCACCAGCTTGGCCGGGAGCTTAACGGTTTTGAGACCAGCATTCTGGAAGGTTTTGCTATAGATTTCTTTGATACCGCTGGGCAACGTGATGGCGGTGAGTTTGGCGCAGTCTTCAAAAACGCCAGTGGAATAGTTATACGCGCCATCCCCTAATGTTTTGAGCTTAGACCCTGCTACAAAGGTGACGGTCTTCAGGCTCGCGCAACCGCTGAAGGCACTCGCGCCGATGGTTGTGACGTTTGCGGGGATTTTGATGGACGTGAGTTTTTTGTTGTCGCGAAACGCGTCGCGCCCAATGCTGGTGAGCGTGGCGGGCAAGGTGATGGCTGTGAGGCTTTTGCAGTTTGCGAACGCTTCTTCCGCCAACGCTGTGAGTTTGGTTGTGAGCTTGACTGTTTTGAGCGCACTACAGTTCGCAAAAGCTTCTGATCCAATTTTTGTCACGCTGTTGGGGATGGTGATACTCGAAAGCTTTTTGCAGTTGGCAAAAGCCCCCGACTCAATGGACTTGAGATTTTTGGGCAACAGCACTTTCGTCAGCGCCGTGCTATAACTAAAGGTTTGGTAATCCAGCTTCGTGATTTTCGTGTTGGACAGATTCACTGTGGTGAGTTTAGCGCATTGACTGAAAGCGGAAGAAGCCAAGGTCTTCACGTTTGCGCCCAGCGTCACGCTGGTGAGCGCCGTGCCCAAAAACGCTTGGGAATCAATGCTGGTGAGCGATGCAGGGAAGTTCACGCTTTTGAGCGCTGTGCAGTAGAAAAACACACTACCGCTAATACTTTTGAGTTTGGGCGGGAGCTTGATGGATGTGAGTTTTGTGCAATGCACAAACGCACTATCGCCAATGCTGGTAACACCCGCCGGGATGGTGATGCTCCCCAGCGCGGTGCAATAGGCAAACGCATATGCCTCAATTTTGGTCAGGCTTTTGGGGAGGGAGACGCTGGTCAGCTTGGGGGCGGTGCTGTAGTCGCCACCCAACACATCCTTGTGCAGCGTTTTGATGCCCTCTTTCACGACCGCCTTCACAAGGGTTTTGTGGATGCCCAAAAGCTGCGCTTGGCTGAGGGTGGCGTACTTTTTGCTCTTGTCTTTCGGCATGACGGTGAGCTTTTTGGCCTTTGCGTCGTAGTGCAGGTAGTCCACCTTGTTGTAGACATAGTACCCCGTTTTGGGCGCGGGCTTCGCCTCCACGTAGTCCCAGTCCCAGCCGCTGGCCAGCGTGCCGATGCCCATGCCCATCAGCACGGACAGGCACAGCAGCAGCGCAAGCGCGGATTTACCCAAACGCAGTGCAACACTGCCCACAGAGTTGTTTTTCATGTTCTTCTCGCTTTCTGGTGTTTATACTTATGGAAGGCAAACGCGTGTTTGCCTAGAGACCGACTTTGTTAAAGTATAGCACACTGCGCAGCACAAATCAAGCGCAGGCTTGCCATACAATGAACAATTAACAATGGACAATGAACAATTGGTTGCAAACCTCGTGCCTCATCCCTCAATCCTCCCGCCTCTGTAGGGGTAGGGCACGCCCTACCCCTACGGGACGGTAGGCGACCATACCCACAGGGCAACCACAAGGGTTGCCCCTACAGGCAATTGTTCATTGTTCATTGCAATCTGCGTGCAATTTTGGTATAATATGTACGCACAGAACACATAAGGAGATCCTCCATGCCGCTGAACCTGACGCAGAAAATCATCGCCGCCCATTTATATACGCCCGCCGTGCGTTTGCCCCTGCCGGGCGAAGAAATACAGCTACGCATTGACCAGACGCTGACGCAGGACGCCACGGGCACGATGGCGTATTTGGAATTTGAGGCCATGGGCGCGGCGCGGGTTAAGACGGAGCTGTCGGTGGCGTATATTGACCACAACACGCTACAAACGGGCTTTGAGAATGCGGACGACCACCGCTTTATCCAGTCGGTGGCCAAAAAGCGCGGGCTGATTTTCTCCCGCCCCGGCAACGGCATTTGCCACCAGGTGCATCTGGAGCGCTTCGGCATCCCCGGCAAGACGCTCATCGGCTCGGACAGCCACACCCCCACGGGCGGCGGTCTGGGGATGCTGGCCATGGGTGCGGGCGGGCTGGACGTGGCCGTGGCCATGGGCGGCGGCGCGTACTGCATCCCCATGCCAAAGGTGACGCAGATCCACCTGACGGGTGCACTGCAACCGTGGGTGAGCGCAAAGGACGTGATTTTGGAAGTCCTGCGGCGGCTCTCGGTCAAGGGCGGCGTGGGGCGCGTGATGGAATACACAGGTCCGGGCGTAGCGACGCTGAGCGTCCCCGAACGCGCGACCATCACGAACATGGGCGCGGAGCTGGGCGCGACGACGTCCATTTTCCCCTCGGACGACATCACGCGGGCGTTCCTGAAGGCGCAAGAGCGAGAAAAAGACTGGACAGCGCAAGCCGCTGACGCGGGCGCAACCTATGACGATACGCTGGAGATTGACCTCTCGGCGCTCGTGCCCTTGGCCGCGCTGCCGCATATGCCCGATAACGTCAAGCCCGTCGCCGAAATCGCGGGCTTGCCCGTAGATCAGGTCTGCATTGGCTCGTGCACCAACTCCAGCCTGCAGGACATGCTGAAAGTCGCAGCGATTCTGCGGGGCAAAAAAGTGCATCCCCGTGTGAGCTTGACCATCAGTCCGGGCAGTATGCAGGTTTTTGGCATGTTGGCGGAGGGCGGCGCACTGGCGGACATCATCGCCGCCGGGGCGCGGGTATTGGAGTGCGCCTGCGGCCCGTGCATCGGCATGGGGCAAAGCCCCAGCAGTGGCGCGGTAAGTCTGCGCACGTTCAACCGCAACTTTGAGGGGCGCAGCGGCACGGCGGACGCGGGCGTGTATCTGGTCAGCCCCGAAGTCGCCGTGGCGGCGGCGCTCACCGGGGTCATCACCGACCCCCGCACGCTGGGCGATGCGCCGCACATCACGCTGCCGGACGCGTTCCGCTTGGGCGACAACCTGCTGGAATTCCCCGCAACGCCAGAGGAGGCCGACGCTGTGGAGGTGCTCTATGGCCCGAACATCAAGCCCTTCCCCGCCTCCAGCGCGTTGCCAGAGAGCCTGACGGGCGTGGCCGTCCTGAAGGCCGGCGACAACATCACCACCGACCACATCATGCCCGCCGGTGCGAAGATTTTGCCCTACCGATCCAACATCCCGTTCCTCTCGCAGTTCTGCTTCCGCCAGCTGGACGAGGACTTTGCCGCGCACTGCGAGAGCGCGCGTGCGCTCGGCGGCACGTTCATCGTTGGGGGCACGAACTACGGGCAGGGCTCTAGCCGCGAGCACGCCGCGCTGGTGCCGCTGTATCTGGGGGTCAAGGCGGTGGTGGCCAAGAGCTTCGCGCGTATCCACAAGGCGAACCTCATCAACGCGGGCATTTTGCCGCTGACCTTTGCACAGGAGAGCGACTACGACAAAATCCAGCAGGGCGACCAGCTCGCCCTCACGTCCGTGCGCGCGGCACTCACGGACGACACTGCGCTGACCCTCACCAACACCCGCACGGGCGAGGCCTACCCTGTGGTGACCGACTACACCCCACGCCAAACGGCGATTTTGTTGGCCGGCGGGTTGTTGCCGTACACGAATCTTGATGCTAGAGTTTAGAGGCTAGAGACTGCTTTAAGACCTGTCTTCATCAAGCAAAAACAATCTATTGCAAGAAATCTAACAGCTAGGATCGAACATGTCACCTTGTTTTGCAGACGGTCGCTGGCAGCTGGGGTTGCACCCGGTGATTATGGGCATCCTGAACGTAACGCCCGATTCGTTCAGCGATGGCGGACGCTATGCCGCGCCGGACGCCGCCGTGGATCACGCGCTGGAGATGGCGCGCGCGGGGGCGGACATCATCGACATCGGCGGACAGAGCACGCGGCCGGGCGCGGCAAAAATCAGCGCGGCGGAGGAAATCGCGCGGCTGACCCCCGTGCTTGAACGCCTGCGCGGGCGGGTGGCGCTTCCCCTGAGCGTGGACACGTTCTACCCAGAAGTGGCGGCCTTTGCGCTGACGCACGGCGTGGACATCGTCAACGACGTGAGCGGCTTGCCTACGGCCGAAATGGCCACGCACGTGCGCGAAAACCGCGCGGGGTGGATTGTGATGCACAACCCCGGCGGGCAGTCTGGCGCAACGGATTGCGCCGCCTACCCCGATGGCGTGGTGGCGGCGGTTTCACAGTTTTTTGCGCAGGCAAAGCAGTTCGCGCACACGCATGGTGTGGACGAGGCCGCGCTGTGCTTTGACCCGGGTTTCGGTTTCTGCAAAACGCTGGAAGAGCACGCGCTCCTGCTGGGGCAGCTAGACGAAGTGAACGAGGGCATTGGGTGCACGGGCTGTTTTTCGGCTCTCATCTATTTATTCCGCAAGAATAAGGAAAATGTACCGAAAAAATTGCGGGCAGCCCCCATGCTCGTGGGGTTGTCACGCAAACGCTTTGTGCGCGAGCTTTATGGCTGCGAAAACGAGCGCGAGCTGGACATCGCCAGCGCGGCTCTGCACCATCTGGCCTGCACGCGCGGCGCAGGGATCATCCGCACGCACAACGTCGCCCTCACGCGGCGGGTTTTGGACGGTATACAATGGACAAACTGATGATTGAGGGGCTGCGGCTCTTTGCTTATCACGGCGTGAATGCCGAAGAAAAGCAGTGGGGGCAGCAATTTTTGCTGGACATCACGGCTAATTTGGACGCTGCGGCGGCGCGGCAGAGCGACGACTTGGCCGACACCGTCAGCTACGCGGCGGTGCTCAAAACCGCGCGGGCGGCGTTCACGGCGGAGAGCTATGACTTGCTGGAGCGTGCCGCGCAGGTGGTGGGTGATGCCATTTTGGCGGCGTACCCGTCCATCGCCGCCGTCACCGTGCAGCTGCGCAAGCCCGACGCGCCCATTGCGGCAGAGTTCGCCGCCGTGGGCGTGGAGATTGTGTGCGCACGCACGCAAAATACGCCCGCCGCGACCCGTAGGGGCGAGCTGTGCTCGCCCGCTGACACTCGCCAACCCCGCGGGGACGAACCCCTCCCGCCTCACCCCTCACCCCTCAAACCTCATCAAGCGGTCATTGGCTTGGGCGCGAATCTGGGCGACACCCAAGCCGCGCTGGACGCTGCCTTGGCCGCGCTGGCTCTCTTGCCGCAGACACAGTTGTTGCGCACTTCATCTTTCTACCGCACCGCACCCGTAGAGTGCGCCGAACCCCAGCCGGACTACCTGAACGCCGTGGCACTGCTGGAAACAACACTCTCGCCGCACGCCTTGCTGGGCGCACTGCTGGGCATTGAGGCGGCGCACGACCGCGCACGCCCCTACGTCCATGCGCCGCGCACGCTGGATTTGGATTTGCTAATCTATGAGGGTGTCACGCTCAATACCCCGGAACTCACAGTGCCCCACCCGCGCATGGCGGATAGGGCGTTCGTGCTCGTCCCGCTGGCGGAGCTGTTCCCCGCAGGCGACGCGCTGGGGTTTCAGATGACAGATGTCAGAGGGCAGAAGGCAGATTTGCAGGGAAACGCTGAATGATTCCTCTTCGCCCGTAGGGGCGGCAATCTGCCGCCCGCTGTGTTTGTTCACGGCAATGGGCGACTACCCACAGGGCACAGGCGGGGACGGTCGCCCCTACAAATTTCTCTACCCTCTGCTTAGCCTACACCCCATTCATAGGTGATTTGCGTCACAACGTTGTTTGTGAGCGCAAAGCTGAGCGTGGTGCTGTTTTTCATATATTTGTACACATCGTTTTCTGCGCTGGCGGCTTTGCCGTAGGCGGTCTCCATTTCGGCCAGCGTGCTGCCGATGCGCACGCCTTCGGGGGTCTGCACGCTGTCGTCCCGCAGGGAGACGGTGTAGAAGTAGTCCGTGCCCTTGTCCGGGTAGGTGGAGACCTCAAAGCCCGCGTAGGCGTAGAATTTGTCCTCGCCCTCAAACGCACAGCTGGGCTCTTTGCGGGTTTTCAAGGGCGTGCCCAGCGCGGCCAGAATGGCGTCGGCCCTTACGCCCAAGGGGATGGCGAGACCCTCAGCGGTCTTGAAGGTGTAGGCGTCGCCGCTGGCAGTGGTGGCCGGGGTGTCGTTCGGGTTGGTGGTGGGATTTTCGGGCTGTTTCGGGTCGCACGCCACCAGCGTGAGCAGCAGGACGACGACGGCGGCCAGTGCCGCAAGTGTTTTTTTCATGGGATATATCTCCTTTTTGTTGGTTGCATTTTTGGTTTAGTCCACTTCGGGCACAAGAAAGGTTTGCACTGCGCCAGACTCTTGGATCTCTTTTTCTTGCGCATCGCGCATGGCATCATAAGCGGCCAGTTTGGGTTGCCAGGCGGCGGTGTAGGCGGGGTCATCTCGGCGATCGGGCAGGGCGCTCTCGCGCGTGAGCACTTCGCCCAAATAGTGCGCCATTTTTTCCGCGCCCTGCCGGTTCAGGTGCAAGCCCGCGTCGTAGGTGTCCACCGCAAAGTCTAGGCCAATGGTCTTTTGCTCTGCCAGCGCATTGATATAGAGTAAGTCGTGCTTTTTGGCGTAATCCACCATTTGCGCGTCCCACTCGTCAAACCAAGGCGGGCTCAAGCTGGGTGCTTTGAAGAGCACCAGCTGGATGCCCTTCTCTTTGCACAGTGCGGTGATTTTGTCCAGATATGCATAGGCATTGTCGCCAAACTGATAGTTCTGTTGCCGATCTGGCTCGCGAATCCAACCCACGGGCAGAATATCTGAGCGCATCATGAAGCCGTTGATGCCCACCTGCCGCCGCGTGAAGTAGTACTGAAAGTCCTCTTTCTTGATGTCCTGCCAGCGTTCATGGAAGCGCAGCAGCGGCCAGTAGTAGGACGCTACGCTCTCTTCGGGCGTTTTGGACGCCTGAATGGCGTCCCACTTTGTGCGCGTAAAGCGCATTCCGTCAAGCGTCAGGCGGTTATACGCCTCGTTCTGGGGCTTGTCATACATCATCGCCAGCACGCTGAAGAGCACCACTTTGGGGGTCTCAAGGCGCAGAGCGTCTTCCAGCAGGTAGTAGGACTGCCAGACCAGCTGCTGCGCACTGCCGCGAATGTAGGATGAAATGCCCCAGTCGCGCCACAGGGTAACGGGCGAGATGTTCTCGTAGACCTCGCAGTCGCCAATGATCATCAGGTCGCTGTAGCCCGCGTTGTCGTAGTATTCCCCCGTGAGCGCGCCCTCATAGGGTTTGTCCATGTATTTGGGGTACAGGAGCTGCCCGGTGGCCAGCAGTGCCACCAAAAACAGCACCAAAAGCCCAATCCAAACGCGTTTTTTCATGGTGACACCTCCCTAAAATTGATTATAGATGAACTGCTGTGCGTCAAAGCCAATGCCGTAGAGCCCGAAGATCAGCACCACAAACACCGCCAAGAACCACAGCGCCGTGACCAGCCACGCGGGGAGCTTTTGCCGCACGATTTCGCGCGGGTCGCCCTTGCGCCGCAGTGCCCCCACCACGAAGAGCAGCACCAAACCCACGGCAACCACGCCGAAATCTAAGGGCGTGAGCCCCAGCTTATCCAGCCCCAACTTGTCCAGTTCGGTGTAGGTGAAGTCGCCCTCGCGGATGAAGCCCAACAGGAGCCCCGCGTCGTGGAAGAAGGCGCCCAGCTGTGGATGCGTGAAGAACGAGCCGATTTGCCGCAGGGTCATGGGCACGGAGGCGTAGATATCGAACGAGCGGATGAGCGACAGGAGCAGGAAGGTGCGCAGGATTTGGAACGCGTCATACCAGCGGTTTTCGCTCAGCTTGGGAAAACGCGCGTGGAACTTTTCGTAAAGCGGCATACACTCCTGCGAGAGGAGGATAATCACGCCGTTGAGCAAGCCCCAGACCACGAAGTTCCAGCCAACGCCGTGCCAAATGCCCGTGGCGAACCAGGTGATGAGCGTGGCGATATAAATCGGCACGCGCCGCCCAGCTTTGTCGCCCAGCTTTTTCCGCGCGGCGGTGGTGAGCTTCATCATGGGGCGCGAGACGCTGATGGGGTAGAAGATGTAGTCCTTAAACCACGTGCCCATGGTGATGTGCCAGCGCCGCCAGTATTCGAAGATGTTTTTGGAGCGGAAGGGGGAGAGGAAGTTTTCTTCCATCTCGATGCCCATGGCCTCACCCACGCCAATGGTGATGTCGATGCCGCCCGTGAAGTCGCAGTAGAGCGCGGCGGCGTAGAGAATCATGGCGGCGAAGGCATACGCGCCGTTGTAGCTCTCTGGCGCGGCGGTGAGGGTGCGCACGAGCACCAGCAGGCGGTCGGCCACCACCAGCTTTTTCAAAAAGCCCCAGACGATGCGCTGTGCCCCCCGCCCAAACACCGCCGCGTCAAACTTGTGCGGCGCAAAGAGCGTTTGGCCTATGGTGTCGTAGCGGCTCAGCGGTCCTTGGATGACCTGCGGGAAAAACGCCGTGAACAGGGCGAGTTTGCCGATGTTTTTTTCGGCGGGGAACTTGCCGCGATAGAGGTCGATGACGTAGCTCATGGCGCGGAAGGTGTAGAATGAAATGCCCAGCGGCACGAGGAACGCGAAACCGTCGCCGCCGATGGCCGTGCTGATGGCCTTGAGCGAAAGAACTTTCGTGGCGGCCAGCACCCCAAAGTTAAAGACAAGGCAGAGCGCCAGCCAGAAGGTCTTTTTCTTTTTCATCGTGGCCTTGTAGCTCTTGCGCTGCTCTCTGTCCAGCGCCCCCTTGTGCTCTTTCAGGTAGTCCTTTTGCGTCTGCCCCAGCGTACCCAGGCGCAGCCCCGCTAGGTACGTCGTCACCACCGTGACGGACACATACACCAGCCCCTGCCAGCCCGCGAACGCGTAAAACACGCCGCTGGCCACCAGCAAGAGCGGCCACTGTGCCTTTGCGGGGACTAGATAATACAGCAGCAGCGTCAACGCCAAAAAGGCAATGAACACAAGGGAAGTGAAATACAATTACTCGTCCTCCAGCTCTTCCACCAGTGCCCACAGCGCGGCGGCTGAGTTAAAGTTTTCCGGCACGATTTTGTCCGCCGGGATGGCCACATCGAAACGCTCGTTGATTTCGGTGATGGTGCTCACGATGTCGAACGAATCGAGCACCGCCTCGTCAATCAGCGCGGTGTGGGTGGAAAAATCAATCTCCGGGTGCAGCTCGCTGAGGATTTCCAAAAGCTCGTCCATGGTCTTTCTCCTTCTTATGTTTGGGTGGCGGGCGCGGGTTTATGCAAGGGATGCCTTCAGGGCGGCGCGGTCAAGCTTGCCGTTGGGGGTGAGGGGCAACTCGTCTCGCGGGTGGATGGCGTTGGGGAGCATGTAGCGCGGCAGTTTGGTCTTTAGGTGCGCGATGAGCGCGGCTTTGTCCACATCGGCGGCGTAGAAGAGCACGATTTTCTTGCGCACGTCGTCAAACACACAGCAGACACTGCGCATTCCCGGCAAGGTGTGCGCCGCGCCTTCAATCTCGCCCAGCTCAATGCGGTGTCCCATGTGCTTGATTTGGTAGTCCTTGCGCGAGAGGAAGCACAGCTCGCCCGCCGCGTTCGTTTGCCCCAAATCGCCCGTGCGGTAGAGCTTTTCGGGGTAGTGGCTCTGGAGGGGATTTTGGACGAACGCCGCGTCCGTGCGCTCGGGGTCGCTGTAGTAGCCCAGCGTCAACGCCGTGCCACGGATGCAGATTTCGCCCGTTACGCCTGCCTCAGTGACGCGCGCGTTGTGCTCGTCCAGCAGCAAAATCTGCGTATTGGGGAACGCGCGACCAATGGGCACGCTCTCCCCCTCGGCAAAGTCCCGCGTGACTTCATAGGCGCAGGACATGCCCGTGGCCTCCGTTGGCCCATAGAGATTAAAGAAGCGGGCGTTCGGGCAGGCGCGTCGCCAGGCGTTCAGCTGTTTGGGCGGGAAGACCTCGCTGCCAAAGGCGATGGTGCGCAGGTGCGTGGGCGTAATGCTCTCGAGCGTGCCAAAGCCCGCCACCAGCGTGAGCGCAGAGGCCACCCAACAGATGGTGTTCACACCCTTGTCGTTCAGGTATTCCAGCAGCTTCACCGGGAAGGAGAACAGCCCCTTGGGGACAAAGCACGTGGTTGCGCCAAACTTTAGCGTGGGGTACAGCTCCTTTAGGCAGGCATCCACGTACAGCGGCGCTTGGTTGCCAAAGACGGTGTCGCCGTCAAAGGCGAGCCGGGCGCTCAGCTGCTCCACGTAGTCGATCACCGAACGATGACACGCCACCACGCCTTTGGGCTTGCCCGTTGACCCAGAGGTGAAGACCACGTAGATGGGGTCGGTGTCGATCGCCTCGGCGCGGATGGCGGCCAGCGCGGCGTTGTCCACAGGCGTAGCGCACAGCGCGTCCACGTCCAGTATCGCGCCGCTGTAGTCTAGGCTCTCCACCGCCGCGCGGGTCTTGCTGTTGCAGAGTATCGCGCGGGGGGCGAGCGTTTGGATGATGAGCTCCACCCGCAGGCGGGGCATTTCGTCGTCCAGCGGGACGTAATAGCAACCCGCACGCAGCACCCCAAAGAACGCCGCCACGGTTTTGGGACTTTTGGGCAGATACACCACCACGGGCTCGGCCGCGTGACCGTCCGCCGCCAATGCCGTGCCAATGGCGCGGGAATATGCGTCCAGCGCGGCGAAGGACAGCTGTTCCTCGGCATCACAAAAAGCGGCTTTGTCCGGCCACTGCCGCGCCGCGCGGTCTAGGTACTCTAGTACATTGATGCGCATGTTGTCCTCCTCATCGGTGTGTGTCAGGCGTGCAGTGCCGCCAGTGTGCGCTGTGCCAGAATCGCCATGGCGTCTACGTAGCGCGAATCCAGCGCAAAATCCCGCGCGAACAGCGACAGCTCCGTGCAGCCCAAAATCACTTTCTGTGCCCCCGCGGCAAACAGGGTGTCCGCCAGCGCGTGTAGCTCGTCCAGCGCGGGGGCGTGCCCTGCTTTGATTGCGTAAATGAGCGCCATGAGCGCTTGCTGTGTCGGCGCATCGGGCACAAGCACCCGCAAACCCGCCGCCGCCAGCGCCGCCGCGAACGCGCCGGAATGTAGTGTGCCATCGGTGGCCAGTAGCCCCACGCAGTCGTTGCCCTGCAGGGCGTGCGCGGTTTCTGTGAGCATGTTGACGATGGGCGTTTGGGTGGCGGCTTGTAGGGCGGGATAAAAGTGGTGCGCCGTGGCGCAGGGGATGGCCAGCACGCTCGCGCCAGCGGCATCGAGTGCGTGGATGGTGTCCAGCAGAGCGGGGAGCGGTGACTGGTCGCTCTGTCCCAGCAAAAACGCCGTGCGGTCGGGCACACTGGCGCGGCTATAGAGCAGCACGTCTGGGTGATCTTGGTCTTGCGCGGCGGGTACAGCGCGGATGAGCAGCTCGTAAAAATATGCGCTGGCGGCGGGCCCGAGGCCGCCCACAATGCCAATGAGGCCGCGCGTCATTCTTGCACCGCCTCGGGCACGGCATCGTGGTCATAGACGTAGTTCATCTTGCCGCGCTGTTTGGTGAGCTTTTCCACAAAGCTCTCGGTCATCATGAACTGCTCTGGCCCTTTTTTCCAGAGCGTGGTGTCAAAGTGATACCAGCCGTCGCCCACGTTGATGAGAATCCAATAGTGCCGCTCGTTGGTGGCGGCAATGGCCTCGTCCGTCTTTTTCATCGCCACGTTTTCCACGCCCACTTTGTCGAGCATATACTTTGAGATGGCAAAGAAGGTGTAGCAGTCCCCCGCGTGCTTGGTCATGGCGGTGTATGCGCCGTCCAGCACGCTGATTTTCCGCGCAGGGACGCGGTAGTAGATGTTTTTGGTCACCCAGTCATAGACCGCCCGCGCCTTTTGCTTGTCGCTCATGTCGTCCGTGATGATTTTCGCCAAAAGCGGCTCGACCAGCGCATCGAGCTGTTCTTCCGTGGCGGCGTTGACGGTGAGGGTGATGGTCTCTTTGGCACTGTTGCCGCTGGGGTCTTTGGCGGTGTAGATGATGGGATACGCGCCCGGCTCGTCCAGATTGGCGGCGGCGGAATTGATGTTCAGCTCAATTTTCTCGCCCGAATTGTCGGTCACGCTCACGCCACTGCGATAGCTCGCGTTGCCGCCCAGAGGGATGGTCAAGTCCTTTGCGCCTTCAATGACGGGGGGCTCTGTGTCCTTTTCCACGGTCAAGGTGGCGTTGAGGGTCGTTTTGTTTTTCGCCGCGTCTGTGAGGAATATTTCTAGCGTGAACTCGCCCGGCTTGGCCGTGCTGGGCTTCTTGGCGAAGCTGAGCTTCACCGCAGAGCCGTCGCGCAAATCCTTCACGAAGTCTTCGGGTGTCACCGTAGCGCCCGTGAAGACGCTTTTGTCCACCGGCGTGGCCGTGGGGGGCACGGTGTCGCGCACGTGGAGGGTGACGGCGTAGGTCTTCTGGCCAACGGAGACTTCTAGGGGGAAGTCGCCCAGCTGACCCGGCTCGGGCAGCGGGGTCAGGAAGTCGGCGCGGCGCAGGGAAAGCGAGAGAAAGTCGGACGCCGCCGGCAGGGGCTCGCCCGCCTCAATGGTCAGCTCCGTCTGCACTTTGTTTGTGCCCAGAAACACCAGCACCAGCAAGAGACCGATCAGCAAGCCCAGCGTGATGGCCGCAAGGACGGGGGATTTTTTCGCTCTATTTTTTGGCTTAGACATTGGTTTTGTCGAGCTCCTGACATGATAAAGTTTTGCATAATATTATACCACAGCTACGGGGAGAAAATCAAGCTGGATTTTTGGAATCTTTTGTGTTGTTTTTGTGTTGTTTCTAGATTCTAGATGTTAGAGGCTAGAGACTAGATTCTGCACACATATGTTTCTTATCAAGGAACACTACAACGTCTAGCGGAAGAAATCTAGTATCTAGCCTCTAACATCTAGAATCTAGTAGCGGGTCGCCGCCTTCGGCGACCCGCTGATTCTTACAAACACAGCGGGCGGATGATATCCGCCCCTACGGGACAGCGGGCGATCGAGGACGGTCGCCCCTGCAAAACAATTGTTCATTGTTCATTGCGCAGCGATCGCCCGCTTGACATAACGGCGGCATTTGTGGTATACTATAGGTTACAAGAGAGTGACATGAGCAGAACAGTGGCGCGAAAGTCTATTCACTGAGCCACAACTCAATTATTCCCTAGGCGAACCCCGCCGCCGAGACGCTGGTGCGCGGTGTACGATATATTCAATGCGATCGAACAACCACAGAGCGTTGGGGCACGTCCCCTGCCGTTTTGTGCGTCTGTATCGGCGCAACATAAGGAGAAGTATATGCCAAGAAAAAAAGTCATTGATGCCGCCGTCTCTGGGCGCAACACCCTCGACGACCTCATTCAAAAGCCCACCCCCGCCGCGGAGGCTGACGAGCCCAAACCCGCGCCGCGCCGCGGGCGTCCGCCCAAAAAGCCGCCCGTGGCGGCTGTCCCCGCCACACCGCCAGAGCCCGCGCCTGTCCGCAAAGCGGCCTCTTTTGGTGGTCATCCCGGCAAGGGCGTGCGCATTGCGTTTCTGGGCGGTCTGGGTGAAATTGGCAAGAACATGACGCTGTATGAATACGGCGACGACATGATTCTGGTGGACTGCGGCATGTCCTTCCCCGATTCCGACATGCCCGGCGTGGATTTGGTCTTGCCGGACTTCACTTGGGTGGCACGCAACGCGGAGAAAATCCGTGGCATCGTCATTACGCACGGGCACGAAGACCACATCGGCGCACTGCCGTATCTGCTCAAAGAGTTCCGTTTCCCCGTGTTCGCTACGCGCCTGACGGTCGGTCTCATCACCGGCAAACTGCGCGAGCACGGCCTGCACCACACCGCCGAGCTCAACGAAGTGCAGCCGGGCGAAACGCTGTATTTGGGCGCGTTCCAGGTGGAGCTCATCCACGTCAACCACTCCATCCCCGACGCGCTGGCGCTGGCGATTCACACCCCTGAGGGCACGATCGTCCAAACGGGCGACTTCAAGATTGACTCCACGCCCATCGACGGCGGCATGATTGATCTGGCGCGTTTTGCGGAGCTGGGCAAAAAGGGCGTGCTCGCGCTCCTGTCCGATTCCACCAATGCCGAGCGTCCGGGCTACACGCAAAGCGAGCGCGTGGTGGGCGACAGCTTCGCCACGCTCTTCCGCAAGGCCGAGGGGCGGCGGCTGATTGTCGCCAGCTTTGCCTCGAACCTCCACCGCGTGCAACAGGTCATCGACGTGGCACACTCGTTGGGGCGCAAAGTTGCGCTGAGTGGCCGCAGTCTGGAAAACGTGGTGAGCATCGGCGCGGAACTGGGCTATCTGAAAATCCCCGACAACACCATCATCCCGCTGGACGCCATGCGGGGTTATGCCGCCGATAAGCTGGTGATTATCACCACGGGTAGCCAAGGCGAGCCCATGAGCGCCCTGACGCGCATGGCCTTTGGCGAGCACCGCAAGATTGAGATTACGCCCCAAGACTGCGTGATCATCTCCGCCACGCCGATTCCCGGCAACGAGAAGACGGTCGGGCGCGTCATCAACGAACTGATGAAGAAGGGCGCGGAGGTCGTCTACGAGCGCATGTACGATGTGCACGTGAGCGGTCACGCCTGCCAAGAAGAGCTGAAGCTTATCATTGGTTTGGTCAAACCGAAATACTTCATCCCCGTGCACGGCGAGCTGAAACACCTGCGCAAACACGCGCAACTGGCCTTGCAAATGGGCATCAGCCGCGACCGCATCCTTGTGGGCGAAAACGGCATGGTGGCCGTGGTGAGCCAAAAGAGCTTCCAACTGGGCGCGACCGTACCTTCCGGCCGCGTGTTTGTGGACGGCTTTGGCGTGGGCGATGTGGGCAGCATTGTGCTGCGCGACCGCAAACTGCTGGCGCAAGACGGCATCGTGGTGCTGTCCATGAGCGTGGACGCGAACCTGAACATCGTCACTGGGCCAGAGGCCTTCACGCGTGGTTTTGTGTATGTGAAAGAGGCGGAAGAGCTCATTGAAGACACGCGCCGCACCGCCGCGCAGACCCTCCAAAACTGCGTCAACAACGGCACGGTGGACACAATCCAGATCCGCCAGAAGATCCGCGATGCCGTCGGCCAACTGCTGTTCCAGCGCACCAAGCGGTCGCCCATGATTCTGCCGGTGATTATGGAAGTGTAGTTCACGTCATGTCTAACATCAGGCACGCGCACCGCGCGTGCCTGATTGTTTTTCGCTATCCTTGCCGCGCCCGAATACTACCCGCCCCTACAACCAAACAAACCACCCCCCATCCCGCAGGACAAGGGGTGTAACTTTCCGCATGTCAACCGAACACCACAACAAGCAACATAGTAAAGCGAAAGAGTCAGCGTTCTGAGAACCGCACCGAACTGGGGCAGATTGGTGATCTGCATTTGTTCGGAGTTGGTCAAGCTCTCGGGCGATTAGTACAGCTTAGCTCAAC
>JAISJQ010000055.1 GCA_031261445.1 Oscillospiraceae bacterium
AGGATGTACCCAGTCGCGAAGATCAAGATTAACATGACCATCGCCAATGTGTTGTCCATGCGCATTCCCCCTTTCCGAACGTTCGGCACTCGTGAGAGTGCTCGAGATGCTACGGAGAAGTGGAAACGCAAACCGCCTACCGTATAGGTTGGTGTCGTGTATATTCTATCATTTTTGCACAGGCTTGTCAAGCGTTCTAGAGGCTAGATTCTAGATTTTAGAGACAAGATGTTGTACAATTTTGTGGCGAAAAACAACCCGTAGGGGTGCGCATCGCGCGTCCGCTGCCACCACAAACAATTGACCATTGTTCTTTGTCAATCGTTCATTGGCCTAGCACCCAGCGTGCCAACTCGTGGGCGTGGGTGTGGGGCAAATAGTGCATTCCCTGCTCGATGCTCGTCCTTGTGATGGGGCGGCCGAGGAGTTTTTCCCAGCGCAGAGGGGCATCAAAGCCCGCGAGCATGGGGTCGTTTGTGCCCGCCAGAAAGTGCACGGGCGTGGTTTTGGGGAGCTCTGGCCGGCGTTGCCACGCAAAAAAGTGGTTGGTGTCCGCGCGATAGGCGGCAATTTCGTATTGCGAGAGCGCGAAATCGCCGCCGTTGATTTTGGCCAGATAGCGGTTGATTCCCCGCGCCGTGAAGAACTTCCACGGGCTCATCGGCAGGTTCACCAGCACCGCCGCCACAAGGAACACGCCCACGGCCGCTCGCCCCAACGCTTCCAAACACGCGGCCAGCGTCAGCGCACTGCCCGCCCCCACGCACGCGCCCAAAATCACCACGCGCTTTTGCGGTAGCGCACACACGGCTTCGCACAGCTGTGCCGGGTCTTCGTGGGCACTGCGCAGGGCATAAAACGCCCCGCCGCTTTTCGTTAGTTCCGCTGCCACGGCACGCCACACGCCATAGCCGCCGCCGCCATAGGGAATGCCCACATAGGCTGTGCCCTCGGCGTCGGCATCGCCCGCAATGCCCAGGAGCACGGCGTCGCCCCCCGGCGGCACGTGGCTGAGCAACGCGCGCCACGTGGGGGCTGTGTAGAAGTTGTTGACGGGCACGTTCAGCCCCTGTGCGCCCAACAGCGTGCTCAAACGCACCAGCTCCAAGGAATCGAGCCCCATGCACGTGGGTGGATCGGTCATGCTCACGCGGCTTTGCCCAAACTGGGTGGTCAGGATGTCCGCCAACGTGTGCTCTGCGGGGGAGCGCGGCGGCACGATGCCCTGCGTGCGCTCTGGCGTTGGCGCGGGGATCTGAGACAAGAGCGCATTTCGGTCGAGCTTTCCGCTGTTTCCCAGCGCAAACTGTTCCACGCGGGTCACGCTGTCCGGGAGCATGTAGCGCGGCAACGTGTGCGCGAGCTCTTCGTGCGCATACTTTAGCGTGAGCGGCAGGGTGCTGCGCACAAAGGCATGGAGCTTGTTTTCTGTCCAGAGTACGGCGGCCTGCTGCACCTCAGGGATCTGCGCCAGGGTCGCCTCAATCTCCCCCAGTTCCACGCGCTGCCCGCGGATTTTCACCTGCCCGTCTTGGCGGCCATGGTAGAGGATTTCTCCATCGGCGCGGCGCGAGGCCAAATCGCCCGTGTGGTAGATGCGCCCAAAGCGGGGGTGCGCTGTGAATCGCTCGGCGGTTAGCGCAGAATCGGTATAGCCCCGCGCCAACTGCACGCCGCTGATGCACAGCGAGCCCACGGCGTCAAGCGGCACTTCCTCGCCCTGCTCGTCCAGCACGTGCGCCCCCGTGTTCCACACCGTGTGCCCAATGGGGATTTCGGTGTCGCCCGGCTGGCAGTCGTAATACAGCACGTCCACCGCGCATTCGGTGGGCCCATAGAGGTTGTGCAACGTGGTCTGCGGAAAGAGCGCATAAAAGCGTGCATTCAGCGCCGGCGTGAGCGCTTCGCCCGAGACAATCACGCGCCCCAGCGGCAAGGGCGGCTTTCCGGCGGCGGCGTAGGCATCCAGAAACGCGGTGAGCATGGAGGGCACAAAGTGCACGGTGCGGATGCCATCGGCCGCGATGAGTTCCATGAGGCGGCGCGGATCTTTTTCTGCCCCGGGTTCGGGTACGCGCAACGCCGCGCCCTGCGTCAACGCCCAAAAGAGCTCCCAGAGAGAGACATCAAAGCCCAAAGAGGTTTTTTGTAGCAGCACATCGTCCGCCCCAATGGGGTACACAGACTGCTGCCAGAGGATGCGATTGGCCAGTGCGCCGTGGGTCACCTGCACGCCCTTGGGCTGTCCCGTGCTGCCGCTGGTGTAGAGCACGTAGGCCAGATCGTCTGGGGACGGGAGCGGACGGCGGGGCGCTTTGCCCGTCACAGAAAAAATGTCGTCCGCCGCGCAGCCGGGCACGTCTGGACGCAGTTCCACGCCCGTGCCCGCAAAAACGAACGCCGCGCCGCTGTCTCGGCGCAGAAAATCCCGCCGCGCCAGAGGCAGAGAGGGCAACAGCGGTACATAGGCACAGCCCGCCTTGAAGATGCCCAACAGGCAGGGCATCAGGGCGGCGCCGCGATCCATCTCCACGCCGACCACGCTACCGGGCGGGACATCGCGCAGCAAAAACGCCGCATTGTCAGAAAGTGCATCGAGCTGGGCGTAGCTAGTACGCGCAGAATCCCACAGCACGGCCGTATGCGCAGGCACAGCCGCCACCTGCTCTTGAAAGAGCCGCAGGACGGTGGTGTTCGGGGCGTGTTCAGCGGTCATAGCGCGACACCTTGTTCTTCCAACAGGGCGATCAGGTCGCCAATGGTGCGGATTTTTAGGATGGCGCGATCGGGCAGTTCCACGCCAAAGCGGTCTTCCGCCTCCACAATCAAGTTCACCAGTTCATAGGAATTGAGCCCCAAGTCGCGCAAAATTACGCTCTCTTCGCGCAGAAGCACATCGTCCCGGCCGGTGTAGTCGTTAAACAGTTCTTGCAAGCGTGCACGCATGGGCAGGACTCCTTTTTGTTTGTATTATACCACAAAGCGCGGTTTTGTTCAAGGTGGGGGCTGCGCAATGAACAATTTACAATGAACAATGGACAATTGTTGTAGGGGCTTTTCTTTTAAGCAAAGATTTATGAGACGGGTGCGCATTCGCGCTGAACAGAAAACCTCGACAAACTCCATAATATGGCAGGGCGCAACGCATAAATGTTTACACAGCTGGGCTTGACAAGCATGGCGTGTTTCGATATAATGAATAAAGACAACGCAGAGTTTGTCGATTCCCACAGAAGAAAGAGGACATATGAGACACAGCAGGATGCATCGATCTTTCGTCACCGTTACGGTCAGCCTTTTGGTTTTTTTGTTGCTGATCCCCACACTGACCATCGCCGCCCATGCGGCCGGGGTTGCTGTGAAAACGGTGAAATACTCGCTGGCCACCGGGACTAAGAGCATCCCCATTGGTTATACCACCAAGGGTACTGCGAGCGTTCAGCCAAGCAATGCCACGAACAAAACGCTCACCTTCAAGTCTTCCAACGAACGCGTGGCGACGGTGAGCAAAACGGGCGCGGTGACAGGCAAGGGCAAGGGCACGGCGACCATCACCGCCACGGCGAAAAATGGCAAGAAGGCTTCGGTCACGGTGAAGGTGCACGTCGTACCCGTCACGAAAGTGGCGGTCAGTGGTGCGAAAACCATAATGAAGGGCAAAACAACCCAAATCACCCCCATCATTGTGCCAAAGAATGCCAGCTACCAGAACATCAAGTATGTTTCGTCCGACCCCGCCGTGGCGAGCGTGAACAGCAAAGGCGTTGTGACGGGCAAAAAGGCCGGGGTTGCCCATATTACCATCACCGAAACGAAAAGCGGCAAAAAGTCGGGCAACTCCGTCCCGATTGTGGTGAAGGACGCCAAAAGCGGCCTAGCGTATATCAGCGTGGATGCCGTGCGGTTAACGGGCCCCAAAACGCTCATCGTGGGCAAGACGGGGCAGCTGAGCGTGGTGGTGCAACCGTTTGACGCCAACCAGAAGGTCGAGTATATCTCCAGCAATACGGGCATTGCCACGGTCAACAGCAAAGGGCTGGTATCGGCCAAAAAGGCGGGCGCTGTCACCATCACGGCGTATTCAAAGGACGGAAAATCCAGCTCGCTGACGATTTATGTGGAGACGAAAAAGACCGGCACGGCGGTCACCGGCGTTGCGTTATATCCGACCTCTGGCGCAACCATCGCCGTCAATGACATCCTCACCTTGGGGGCAGTGGTCTCGCCCAGCACGGCCAGCAATCAGAAATTGACGTTTGTATCCAAAACCCCCGCCGTGGCCACGGTGGATCAGTTGGGGCAAGTGAAGGGGATTGCGGCGGGCACGACCACCATCACCGCCACCGCCAGCAACAAAAAGAGTGCCAGCGTGGTCGTCACCGTCACAGAACCCGTGCCCGTGCCTGAGGACGAGGCCGCCGCCGCACCGGGCGCGAAAAAGTACACAGGCAAAGCATATGCGGAAAACCCCAACAATCCGCTGGTCACAAGCGCGTGGGCGGTGAACTATGGTTGGTGGGACAACAAAAACACACGCACCACGGCCACGACTGTCTCTGGCGCTAAGGTCGCCAAGCGCATTGGCGGACCTCTGGACGACTATATGAATTTCACAACCACAGGCGCGGAGCACAAGTTACTAGAGCGCATCGTCAGCCAACCGGCGAGCATTTACTTTACGCCCTCGAATTCCAGCAAAGAGAACGGCGCACAGAACAGCGCGAAGGCGTATATTGAAAAAATGCAACAGGGCGACAAGAATGCGCTGGTGCAAATGACGATCTTTGGCATTTTCAACGTGGGCGGTGGTGAATATTCCACCGATGCGCTGACAGCGGCCGAAAAAGCGAAGTACAAGGCGTGGATTCAGTACCTCTCTGAAGGGATTGCGGACGCCAAGGTGGCCTTAATCTTTGAGGCCGATGCGGCTCTGCTGGCCGCGCGTGTGGATACGCCGGGTGTGGCGCGGGAATTTGCCGACACCGCTACGCGCCGAAGCTTAATCAAGTGGGCGGCCAAGTATATCTCTGAACACAACAAAAATGCGGCGATCTATTTGGATGCGGGCGATGCGGATTGGCTGGATGCTGATGATGCGGTGCGTCTGCTCAAACAAATCGGCATTGAATATGCCCGTGGCTTTGCCTTGGGGGCTACGCACCTAGCCGCCACGCGCGACGGCATCTACTATGCGCAGGTACTCAGCAAAAAACTGGCGATCGATGGCTATGCCAACAAAAAAGCAATCCTTGACACGGCGGACAACGGCAATGGCTTTACGCATGGCGATTACACGGGCGGTACAGATGCGCGGGTAGACACCAAGGGCTTGCCCTATGGCGACCCGAGAACACAGACCTACGCCGGGCAAGCGCGCACCAGCGTGCTTGGCATTGCGCCCACATGGCAAGTGGCCAGTGCCGATACTGGGCTCTCCAGCGAGCTGACGAAAATCGCCAAACAATACGTGGACGGCTACCTGTGGTTTGGTCGCCCGTGGCTCTATCAGCAAACCTCGCCGTATTCGCGCACAAAAGCCTTGGCTGCCGCGCGGTACACAACGGACAAAACTTTACTGAAAATCAAGTAACGCTTCGCGCACGCTCGCAGCACAGAACCGCCCGAACCGAAAACCTCTGGTTTTGGTTCGGGCGGTTTTTTTTGCGCAAATTGTGTCGGAAAAGCTTGACAAACGCAAGATGTTGTGGTATACTGTGTCTAAACAGAGTTTTCTGGCAGTTTTTGTTATCGGGAGGGGCACATGTCTTTTGGTTTTTGGGTGCGCACTTTTTTGACCCTGGCTACGGGCGCATTGTTCGTGCTGGGTGTGGCGTATGAAGAAAAACTCATTGCGTTTGAGCAACGGCTCGCGCTACGCTGGCGCGAGGCTTGGGCGCGTAATTTCGGCGCGTCTGCGTCCGCCGTTGTGCCGCGTCCGAAGAATGTGCAAGCCCGTGCTGTGTCCTACCGCACGTGCATCGCCTCGGGGAAAGCGCCCGAATATGCGGACAAGCCAGTGCGTACTGCGCCCGTGCGCTCGCTTGAAGTGCCCGATGCCGTGGCTACGCCCAAAAAAGTCGCCAGCGCATAAAAAGTCCTTTGTAACAGGATACGAGCATGGCAGAGATTTACGACACCCACGCGCACTATGACGATGTGCGCTTTGACGACGACCGTCACCTCCTTGTTTCCAGCCTGCCTCTTCATGGGGTAGGCTGGGTTTTATCTTGCGCGGACAGTCTGGAGAGTTGTCGCAAAGTGCAAGCGCTGGCGGAGGCGTATCCCCACGTGAGCGCGGCGTTCGGGATTCATCCCCACAACGTCCACACCGTGGATTGGGGCACGCTCGAACCGGAGCTGCGCCGCTTTCTCGCCCACCCAAAATGTGTCTGTCTGGGCGAGATTGGGTTGGATTATCATTACGACTTTTCCCCGCGCGACAAGCAGCGCGACCTTTTTGCGCGGCAGTTGGCACTGGCGAACGAGCTGGACCTGCCTGTGTCTGTGCACATCCGCGAGGCCACGGCGGACGCGCTGGACATTTTGCGGCGCTATCAACCGCGCGGCGTGGTGCACTGTTTTAGCGGTAGTCTGGAGACCGCGCGGACGTTGCTGGACTGGGGGATGTACCTGGGCTTTGGCGGCGCGGTGACCTTCAAGGGCGCGGTGAAACCGCTGGCGGCCGCCGCCTTCTGCCCGGCCGACCGCCTGCTACTGGAGACCGACGCGCCCTACATGACGCCCGTGCCCTATCGCGGGCGGCGATGCGAGAGCACGCACATCGCCCACACCGCCGCGAAGATTGCCGAAGTGCGCGGCGTGTCCGTGGACACAATTTTGGACATCGCGCGACACAATGCGCAAACACTGTTCCGTTTGCCCGCGTAGGCAACCATTTGTTCGTTTGTGCAATCTGCCGAAAAAAGTCGGCGCAGGGATTGTCAATTTATGGCAAAATTAGCGGGAGCGAGACACAAGATGTTGTTTTCGCTCTGTTTTTGTTTGCTCTCTTATAGCACTGTAGCGCAAAAAAGAGTGTCGTTTTCTGCGATAAGTTCTACCATAAATTCCCATTTATATTTCTAAACGAGAAATAAAATACCGTAACATTATGGTAATATTTGACAGAAAACAAAACAGGAGGTCAACATTATGGAAAAAACACTCAGAGTTCTGCTGGCGGAGGAAGGCACGGATTTTGCAACGCTCTGCGCCGAAACATTGCGTGCGAAAGGCTTCGACGTGCAGACAATGCCCAAGGACGGAAAAATGGTGATTGAGCGCTTGCAACGCGTGCCGCCGCCGGATGTGCTGCTGCTGGACGCGTTCTTGCCGCGCATGGATGCGCTGGGGATTTTGGCGCAACTAAGGGTCATGAAGCTACCGCGCCGTCCGCTGGTTTTCGTGCTCTCGGGCATGGACAACAGCGCGTTTGAACAAGATATACTGGATGCGGGGGCGGATTATTACGTCCTGAAGCCCTTTGACCCAGACATGCTGGCCGAGCGCATCTCCCAGCGTGCTGCGCGGTCGAGCGGACGCAAGGGAATCCGCGTTGAACCCAATGACCTGAACGTGACCATCAGCGAGATCATGCACCAAATCGGCGTGCCCGCGCACATCAAGGGCTATCATTACCTGCGGGAGGCCATCAACATGAGCGTGCAGGATGCCTCGATGATGAGCGCGGTGACGAAGATTTTGTACCCCACCGTGGCCAAGAGCAACCAGACCACGGCCAGCCGCGTGGAGCGTGCCATCCGCCACGCGATTGAAGTGGCGTGGGATCGCGGCGACGTGGATGTGCTCAGCAGCTACTTTGGCTATACCATCCAAAACAGCCGCGGCAAGCCCACCAACAGCGAGTTCATCGCCATGATCAGCGACAAATTGCGCTTGCAGCTGAAAGCAAGCTAGGCGCTGCGCTGTGCGCAGCGCAATGAACAATGAACAAAGAACAATGGACAATTTGGTTGTAGGGGCGGCAAGAAGCCGCCCGCTGTGTGGAACACATTGTTTCTAGGAATCAGCGGACGCGCGATGCGCGCCCCTACGGGTGGATATCCCCCTCATTCCTCTGTAGGGGTAGAAGGTCATCCCTCAGACAATTGTACATTGTACATTGTCAATTGTTAAATGCTTGCCTAGCGGCAAGTCCGCGTTCGTGCAGGTAGTCCTTGACCTGGCTGACGGTCAATTCGCCAAAGTGGAAGAGGCTGGCGGCGAGCACGGCGTCGGCCTTGCCGAGCGTGAGCGCGTCATAGAAGTGCTCGAGTTTGCCCGCGCCGCCCGAGGCGATCACTGGCACGGACACCGCGCCACTGATGCTGGCGGTGAGGGGTAGCTCGTAGCCGTCTTTTTGCCCGTCGGCATCCATGCTGGTCAGCAGGATTTCCCCCGCGCCCAGCGCAACGCCATATTTTGCCCAGCGCAACGCATCAATGCCCGTGGGCACGCGTCCGCCGTTGAGGTACACTTCGTACCGGCTCGTCTCGTCAAGGAGCAATTCGGCGGGGATGCACGCGGGGGTTTCTGGGTGATAGTTCGTGTCGGCGGCGCGGCTGCCCTGCGTGCGGCGGGCATCGATGGCCAGCACCACGCACTGGCTGCCGAATTTCTCCGCCGCGTCGGCAATCAGCTGGGGCGAGCGCACGGCGGCCGAATTGACCGAACACTTGTCCGCGCCCGCGCGGAGCATCTGCGTGAAATCCGCCACGCGGTTGATGCCGCCCCCCACGGTGAAGGGGATGAACACCTGCGCGGCCACCTGGCGCACGATGTCCAGCATCGTCCCGCGCCCCTCGTGGCTGGCCATAATGTCCAGCAGCACCAGCTCGTCCGCGTCCATTTCGTCGTAGAGCCGGGCGCAGGCCACGGGGTCGCCCGCGTCGCGCAAGCCCACAAAGCTCGTGCCCTTGACGACACGGCCATTTTTGATGTCCAGACAGGGAATGATGCGTTTGGCGTACATTGTGTGTCCTTGAGAGAAAAAATCTGCGCGATTAGCGCGTGGAGAGCTCCACGAAATTGCGCAGGATCTGTAGCCCGACCTTGCCGCTCTTTTCCGGGTGGAACTGCGTGCCCAAGAGGTTGCCCTCGGCCACGGCGACATCCATGCGGGTGCTGTAGTCGGTGGTGGCGGCGATGATGGCGGGGTCTTGCGCCTGCACAAAGTAGGAGTGCACGAAATAGACGTAAGCATCGTCCGGCACGCCGCCAAACAGTGCGGATTTTTTGGGATAGCGCAAGGAGTTCCAGCCCATGTGCGGGACTTTGACCGTGGTATCGCCGCACTGCGCGGGGATGCGGCGCACCGTGCCGGGCAAGAGACCCAACCCCGCAACATCAGGGCTTTCATCGCTGGCGGCAAAGAGCACCTGATAACCCAAACAAATGCCCAAAAAGGGTTTGCCCGATCGCGCGAAGTCCTGCACCGATTCCACCAAACCCCGCGTGCGCAGTGCGCCCATGGCGTCGCCAAACGCGCCCACGCCGGGCAGGATGACGGCGTCCGCCGCGCGGATGGTGTCGGCATCGGCGCTCACGCAATGCGGCGCACCCAAATAGGCCAGCGCTTTTTGCACACTGCCCAGATTGCCCGCGCCGTAGTCCACAATGGCGATCAAATTCCGTCCCCTTGGTGCGATAGTCTTCGCGCTATAGTATAGCATTTTTCGCGCAGGAACGCAAGCGGGCGAGCTGCGCTCGCCCGCTGATTCCCGCGCCTGTGTCCTTATCCCTCTCACCTCAATGCGCCTACGGACAACCACGGGCGGCAGGTTGCCGCCCCTACCCTCACGCCTCATAGCCCCAACACCTATTCACTATTCACTATTACCTGAAATCAATTGTCCATTGGTCAATGAACCCGCACTGACCCTGTCACGGCATCCACCGTCACCACTGTGCCGGTTTTGAGCAGCTGCAACGCGCCTTCGGCTTCGGTCACTACGGGCAGCTCCAACGCTTTGGCGAGCGTGGCGGCCTGACCGTCTCGGTCGCTGCCTTCCAGCACCAGACCACCGGCCATGGCGATGAGCGGCAGCAGGGTGTCGTTGATTTCCTCGGCGACCAAAATGTCGCCGCGCTGAAAGCTCTCCGCACCGCGCTTATCCACCACACGGCACACTTCCCCCATGGCGGAGCGTTGCCCCAGCCCCTTCCCCTTGCACAGCACATCGCCCACCAGGTGCACCTTGAGCATGTTGGTCGTGCCAGAAATACCCAGCGGCACGCCCGCCGTCACCACGATGACGTCGCCGTTTTGCACCAGAGCCGTGTTCGTGGCGCAGTGTACGGCGGTTTCAAACAGTTCGTCTGTGGAATTGACCACGTCCGCCAGCACGGGGTATACACCCCACGAGAGCCGCAGCTGTCGCCGCGCTTTGGGGCTGGTGGTGGCCGCAATGATGGGACACTTTGGCCGAAAGCCAGAGATGCGCCGCGCCGTTGACCCGCTGGTGGTCACCGCCACGATGGCGGCGGCGTTCAAGTCCATGGCGGTGGTGCAGGTGGCGTGGCTGATGGCATGGGTGATGCCCGATTCCGTGCGGATTTCGTTGCGCATAAAGCGATCCCAATAATCCACGCTGTTTTCGGTGGATTCGGCAATGCGCTTCATGGTTTGCAGCGCCTCGATGGGGTAGCGGCCAATGGCCGTCTCGCCGCTGAGCATGATGGCGCTCGTGCCGTCCAAAATGGCGTTGGCCACGTCCGTGACCTCTGCGCGGGTGGGGCGGGGGTTGCGGATCATGGAATCGAGCATCTGCGTGGCGGTGATGACGGGTTTGCTGGCGCGGTAGCAGCGCAGGATCATGTCCTTTTGCGCCACGGGGATCTGCTCCACGGGGATTTCTACACCCAAATCGCCCCGGGCGACCATAATCCCATCCGAAACGCGGATGATTTCGTCCAGATTGCTCACGCCCTCGCGGTTCTCAATCTTGGCAATCAGGCGAATGTCTTGCCCGCCCATGTCCTCCAGTTCGCGGCGGATTTCGGCGATGTCCTCTTTTTTGCGCACGAAGGACACGGCAATGTAGTCGTAGTTGTTCTCCACCGCAAAGCGGATGTCTTTTTTGTCTTGCTCGGTCAGGGAGGGCATGGAGAGGGACACGCCGGGCACGTTCACGCCCTTGCGCGTGCCGATTTCGCCGTCATTTTGCGCGATGCAGTGGATGCGCGTGGCGCTCACGCGGGTGACCTCCAGCTCCACTAAGCCGTCGTCCAGCAGGATGGTGTCGCCCTTCTGCACGTCGCGAGGCAAGCCGGCGTAGCTGATGTACGCCCGCTGGGCATCGCAGTCCACTGGTTCGGTGGTGAGGGTATAGTGCTGCCCTTCCTTGAGCTGCACGTCGCCGCCGGGAAAAACACCCAAGCGGATCTCCGGGCCTTTGGTGTCCATGAGCACGGGGATGTAGGCGTCCAGTTCCCCGCACACTTCGCGAAAAAGCGTCAGCCGCGCCAACTGCTCCTCGTGCGTGCCGTGGGAAAAGTTCATCCGCGCCACGTCCATGCCGCCGATGACCAGCGCCCGCAAGGCCTCGCGGTCGTCCACGGCAGGCCCTAAGGTGCAGATTACTTTGGTTTTTATCATGCAAAACTCCCCCAGAAAATGTGTCTATATTATACCACATTTTTGGGGGTTTTTCAAATGGGGGCATCCGTTGGGGTGGTCAATCTGCGTTGTTTATATGTAGGGGCACAGGCGAGGACGGTCGCCCCTACACACGGCACAGCGCCCCGCGTTTAGAGCAGTGACACCACCGTGCTCCACAGCAAGTACGCGAACGCGAGTACTGTGCCTGCGCACACCGCTTTCATCCAAAAGAAGACGAGTGCATCGCTTAGTTCCCCCGGCCACTTCCAGCGCGGGACGACGCGCACGCCCGGATAGTGCCGCAACGCAAAAAGAGCGCCCGCCACAAAACTCGCCTGCGCCAAAACGCTCAGGATGCGCAAGCTGATGAGCGGCGCAATCGCCTCGCGTATCCACAGAATGTTACCCCAAGTCAGTGCGCCCACGCACACCGGCAGCAGCACCGTCGGCAGGCATTGCACGGCCTCTTTGATGCGCTTATGCATGACCCAAGAGCTTTTTCACCGTCCTCACCCCACTTCCTCCATGCGATACACATTGCTGCCGCCACGGCGACCGTACCACACGTTTTCGCGGGCATAGTCCGCCCACGAGATCTGCGTTGTGTCCGGGATGTGCAACGTGCAGGGTGCAGGGCGCAGGGGCTGTGGTTCTTGCGCAAAGGCGGCGGCAAAAAAGTGGGGGAAGTCCAGCGACAAGGGCACGGTGTGCGCGGCCTGCTGCGGTCGCTTGAGCATGGCCGCCTGATAGCGCAGCAGCTCCTCCAGCACCTCCGCCGGGATGCCCACGCCCGGCAGGAAGCTGCCCAGTTCCTCCGTGAGCGCGTCCATGCGCACCGCAACCTCTAGGAACAGCCCTTCCTCCAGCGGCCAAGTCAGGTTGCCAAAGAGCGGATTGACATACGCGCTTTCGCCGCGCCCGGCGATGAGCGCGTCGAAATTGTCGTTGAAATACGCCACCAGTCTGCCCAAGGTGCTCTCTGGCGCGGCCAGCGCCCAATCCAGCAGCGCGTTGTAAAAATCCTCGTAGGGCACGCCCAGCGCGTAGTGGGCATACAGCGCCAAAAACTGCGTCGCACCGGTGCAGTGCAGTCCCTGCACGAGGATGGCAAACAGGTTCGCGCGTTGCCAGTCGGGCGTGGGCATGGTGCGCGTGCCCACAACGATTTCGTGATATTCCGTCACTTCGTCCTCACCACCCACTTCGCTGTGGTCGCGGCGCATGGGGGCAAAGACGCTTTGCAGGGCGTATTTTTCGCGCTCGGCGGGGTCGGCCATGCTGGCATTGGGGAGCAGCTCGCACTGGTAGATGTGGATGGAGTCGTGCTGCCCGGCCTGAATGAGCTTCCCCACGCCAGCGCAAAAGCTCTTGAGCGTTTCGCCCGGCAGACCCAAAATCAGTTCGCTGTCGGTGGGGATGCCCGCCTCGGTGTAGAGTGTCATCAGCTCCCGAAAGCGTGCGAGCGTTAGGTTTTCGCGCCCGATGTTGGCCAGCACAGTGGGGTCGACGCTCTGGAACGAGAGTGTCGCGCCTTTGCTCATGCCGTATTCGCCCAATTTTTTGTTGAGCTGAAAGACGGTCTCGTCGCTATTTTTGGTGTAGCAGGCGCGGAATTTGTTGGGGTAGCCCGTGCGCCGCTTGGCGGCCATGAGTTTGTCGGCGATCTCTCTGTCGCGCGGGAACAAGCCAAAATTGGCGTCCACGCAGTAGAGCATATCGGTTTTGTGCGCCGATGCCCACGCGATCTCCGCCTCGATGCGTTCTAGGGGGATTTTCTGAACACGCCCGTGGACGGGCCCCCAGTCGCAAAAAGCGCAGCTGAACGGGCAACCGCGATTCGTCTCAAAGCTCATGGCGAATTCGTAGTCGTAGTCGCGATAGAGCGCGTCAAAAACGCCCGTCAGGTAAGGGGAGGGGTAGTCCGCTGGGCACAGCTGTGTGCTGGGGTTGCTGTGGACAGTGCCGCCCGCGCGGAAGGAGAGATTGGGCACGCTTCGCAGATCGCGCCCATCCTCCAGTGCCAGCAGGAGCTGCAAAAACGGCTCTTCGCCCGCACCATGGATCAGCAGATCGATATACGGCTCGTCGCGTAGCAACGCCGCATCGCGTAGCGGCACTTGGTGTCCGCCAAACAAAATCCGGCAGTCTGGGTACGCCGCCTTGATGCGTTTGGCCAGTGCCTTGTTGTATTCCATGTTCCACACATAGCACGAAAACGCCACCAGATAGGGCGCGTCCAGCGACGCGACCACGTCGCCCAGCGGCTCGCGCGTGAACACAAAACGCCCGTTGTGATACGCCCGGGCAACGCGCGGATTCTGCCAGGCATACGCCACCAAACACCCAGCCGCGTAGGGCAAGTGGGCGTTGTTGCCAAAAAGGTAATTGGCCTGCACAAAGGTGATGTTTTTCATTGTTGGTATTATAGCATGTTGCGGGGGAAAAGTCAAAGCTAGAGGATCAATGCTAGATTTTTCGCACACAAGCACAACATTCTTCCGCCCGAAACTTTTCTAGAAACTTTCGAATATAGAAACTAAACCCGTCACGCATGTGCTATACTGTGTGTCGACAGAGGAAACATTTGGTAAATAGGCAACATACGAGCGCGAAACGGCTCTATTATAGATGGAAGCACTTTGGTGCATTCACATACAAACCAGAGGAGGAGTTCAAAATGAAGACCATGAAGAACAAAGAACGAAGAATGGTAAAATTTACCCCCCATGTGACAATAGTCGTCACAAGGGGCACACGCGCTTGCGCGTAACGCTCTCTCTGATGCTGGTGCTTGCGCTGGTGTTTGGGTGCGTGGGGGCGTTTGCGGGTGAGGCATTGGCGCTAGGGGCATCCGCCAACGGCAATACTGGCGGAGACAATGGCTACGTCTACATCCGCAATGTGAAGACGGGCATGTACTTGACGTTCCCCGACACCACCGTCAACACGTCCAGCTTTTTGCAAGTGAGAACTTATTACGGCACGCTCGCCAACAGTGCACGGCAACAGTGGCGTCCACACCACGGCACGAAAGCGGACGGCAGTTCATATGTTGTCTTTCACAGCAAGTTGAATGACAACTACGTGATCAGTGCTGGCGATGGTGGTCATGGTACATATTTGCGCTTGTCTGCCTACAACAGCACTTCTACTGCCGCGCAACGTTTCGACATTATCCATGGTTCGGGTGTGGCACGCATAGTTTCGCACGTAAGCATCAACAGCGGCACGCCGCGCTCTGTTCAAGTGCAGGATGGCGGAACAACGACAAACATTGCCAGCGGCACGCCAGTCAACCAGCGAACACCTTATTCCACACCAGACACAAAAGCCCACCAATATTGGGTGTTTGAGGATGTAGGGGAGCGGTGGATGTCACTTATGCAAATCAAAGTGTTGGGCGTTACCGTGTACTTGAATGCCGTTGATTCTGGCAACCATTGTGACTGGGAATTCAACCAGCATGGTTCTCAGCAAGAATACGATCCATTAATTACTAAAGCCACAGCAGCGTGGAATGCTAAGATTGGTGGCAGTGCCGTCTTTAGGAAAAAGAGTGGCTTGGTCGACGTGGACCTTTCCTTCGGCGAGTCTAATGTTCCCCATGAGGATGATACTGAATTAATTAAAATAAATGCAGAAACAAAAATTTCGCTATTAGGAACGGCTACGATAAAATTATTCAAACCAACAATGGCTACGTATTTGCCTTCCGAATTGCAAAAGCTACACACAATAACACATGAATTAGGTCATGTTTTGGGGATAAATGAGATCAATGCTGGAGCTGATTCTAAAGGAAGACCTATTTCTCGTGGCAATATCATGAGCCAGGGCAACCTATCCTACGGTTCGTCATTTGCCCTCGATGACAAGGACGCTCTTGCATCTGCAAGAACATACTGGTAAGGAGAGAACAATAATGAAAAAATCCACAAAGAAATCACTTCGCGTTCTTGCGATTCTGCTCGCGGTGCTACTTGGAAGTGGCGTTGGGTTCTACACGTTCCGACAGTTCGTGTCCCCAAAAACCGTCCTATATTCGCACGCAGATTTCATGAGGTTGTCAACAGATCTGCGTGAAATCGTCGCAACATCACCCTATGTTTTTGTGGGACGCGTCGAAAAAACCTACGATGTGCAAACCACAAAACTATATCGCAAAGCGCCGCCGAGCATCCGCGCATATATGGAAACTGGCAGTTCCTTTACGGAGTGTATCGTGCAAGTAGTGCGCAATATCAAAGGCGAACTTCCCATGGATGAGCCTATCACTTTTTATAAAAGCGGGGGTGTAACAAGTGACCTTTTGATGGTGAGCCTTGCCGAAGGCGATATTCTGCCCGAAGCGGAAAAGCTGTATCTGTTCATACCAATTGCCGACAAAGATGACGGCAGTTTGCGCGGTGGTCGGCTTGAATCAACTTGGCCGCTTGAAGAGGATATCACAGAAGAAACGCTCGATCAGTCCAAAATCGTGCAAACCTATCAAGATGCCTTTGACCATAGCTATTTGAGCACAAAAACTAAGGGGCTTATGAAAGACGGCGCTTTTACAAAAACCAACGTCAGCATTTTCGATGAGCGCTATGACGACACCGCTGACCACAAAATTGCGGTTGGCACTCTGCCCGAAGCGCCGCCGGTAGAAAGCGGCATCAGTGCACAAAAATACAACATCCTCGAACTGCTGGAAGAAGTTGAAGAACGGCTCGAAGAAGAGGGCAACTGAACCCTAGGACGCAGGCACAAGCGAACCCACACCGGGCGGGGAGCAATCCCCGCCCGGTGTGGCGTGAGGGATAGGCAACAATTGTTCATTGTAAATTGTTAATTGTCCATTGCGCGAAGCTCCGGCACAACCTGCAACTGAATCTCCTCCAGTTTGGGCGGGTCTGCTTCGATGAGCTCTGGCGGGAGCAGACCCTCGGCGGCCTTGAGTGCCTGAATGGCCACCTCAATCATGCTGTCGTCCGGCTCGGCGGTGGTCAGGCGTTGCATCCACAGGCCGGGCAGAATCAGCGCGTGGGTGAACCAGTTTTGGTATCGCCCCGCTAGCTGGATGAGCTCATAGCCCACGCCCATGATGATGGGCAACAGCGCGATTTTGGTGGCGATCCACAGCGCGTTGTAGCTGCTCAGCCACGGGAACACCGTCAGCACAATCGCGCCCACAGCGATGCTGAGCATGATGGTCAGAAAAATGAAGCTCGTGCCGCAGCGCGGGTGAAAACGCCCCTGCCGCCGCACGTTGGCCACGGTCAAGTTCTTGCCCGCCTCTAGGCAGAAAATGGTCTTGTGCTCCGCGCCGTGGTACTGAAACACGCGGTGGATGTCCTTGGTGCGGCTGACGACGAACATGTAGCCAACGAAAATCGCCACGCGCAGTACGCCCTCAAACAGGGCTTTCCAGCTCGTCAAATCGGGCGCGGCGGCCGCGTTGATCCACGAAAACAGCTGCGTGGGCAACCACGCAAACAGCACGAACGCCAGCGCCAGTCCCAGCACCAGCGCAATCGAGCCCACCGCCGCCACCAGCTTTTCGCCCAGATGTTTTTCCAGCCACGCGTCCAGCTTGCCCTCGGGCTCGTCCGCCTCGGCGATGAGGTCGTCCGTGGTCGCCTCCATCGACTCCATCATGCACTTGTAGCCGAACACTTGGCTCTCGATGAGGTTCACAATGCCGCGAATGAACGGCCAGCCCAGCCACTTGTGCTTATCCCGCGCGCGGACGAAGGGCTTCATGCGCGTGGTGATCGAACCGTCCGCGCGGCGCAGGCTGAGGGCCGCGCCGGCCTTGCCCATCATCATGATGCCCTCAATGAGCGCTTGCCCACCCACGGCGGCATATTGTTTTTTTTCTTTGGACACGGGTTTTCTCCTTGCGTGCTGTGTTGGTGATAGCTTACCCTACGAAACGGGTTGTTCGTCATCGATGAGATTTTGGATTTCCGCCGGGATTTCTGGTAGCGTGAACGCCTCCACTGGGAGCGTGATGGTGACGGTTGTGCCCTCGCCAAAGACGGATTCTAGTTCCAGTGAACCGCCGTGTTGGCGCACAATTTCGTCCGCCACGGCTAGGCCAATGCCGCTGCCCTTGATGCCCTTCTCGGCCTTGTAGAACTTCTCTTTCACGTGGGGCAGATCCTCTGGCTTGATGCCGCGCCCCGTGTCGCTGATGAGGATGCGCACGGTGTCGGGCGGCAGGAGCTGTGCCTCCACCAAAATGCTCCCACCGGGGCGATTATACTTCACGGCGTTGTCGAGAATGTTGATGAACACTTGGTGCAGGCGTGCCGGGTCGCCGTCGAGCCGGGCGGGGTATTCGGGCACTTTTTGCTTGACCTGCACCCCAGAGCGCAGGGCGCTCTCGCGGTAGGTATAGATTACGTCGTCCAGTTCCGCCAGCACGTCCAGCGGCTGCCGGCACAGCACAAAGCGTCCCGACTGCATCCGCGAAAAGTCCAGCAGATCCTCCACCATCCGCGCCAGACGTGTCGCCTCGTTTTGAATGATGCTAAGGCCTCGTTGCAGGCTGGCGATGCCGCGAGCGTTTTCGTCCTCGCGCAGGGTCTCTGACCAGCCGCGAATGGCGGTGAGGGGGGTGCGCAGTTCGTGCGAAATGGTGGTGACAAAGTCGTCCTTGGTGCGGCCAGAGAGCTCCAGATTTTCCGCCATGGTGTTCACCGTGCCGCACAGCCGCGCCAATTCGTCGTCTTGCGGGAAGGTGGGCACGCGTGCCTTCAGGTCGCCCGCCGCGATTTTCTCCGCCGTCTCTGCCAGCACGCCGATGGGCGTGAGGATGGTGCGCACAAAATGCACGCCCGTCAGCAGCAGCAAGCCGATGGCCACAAAGCTGGCAATCGAGAGAATCATTGCGATTTGCAGGAGCTGTTGGTCAATGGCGTCCACGCTCGTGAGATAGCGCACTGTGCCCAAAAAGTTGTTGTGCTCATCCGTCAAATGCTGCGTGAGCGTCAGCACGCGCTCGCCAGAGGGCAGGCGCACAAGTTCTGCCTGACCATAGGCGCGGTCGGCGGCTAGCTCGGGGGGCAAGTCCGCGTTTGGGGACAATGTGCCATCGGACGCGAGCACCAGCTGCCCCGCCCCGTCATAAAACCACACGCCCATGCGGCGCAATTCCGCAAAGGAATCGAGCATGGCCGCGCCGCTGTTGGCCACATTTGCGCCGCCGTGGCGATTTTGGATGAACACAATGGGCGCGTTGGGGTTGGCGGCGGCACTTTCCAGCGCGGCACGCACAGTGTCGTAATACCCTTGCTGGAGCATGAACACCGTCACCGCGCTCAGAATCAAAAGCACCAGCAGCACCGAACCCATGGTGTTGACCGCCCAGCGTTTGGCAATAGACCGCGCACGCCCCTTGGCAGAGAGCGAACGCAGCGGACTATTTTCTGCTTTGGGTCGGTTCATGGTGATCCTTTCTAGATTTTAGATGTGTAGGGGCGGATATCATCCGCCCGTTGGATGAGAAACACCGCGTTGGTGGGAATTATCGGGCGCATTGAGGGATGAGGGGGTGAGGATACAGGAGGGAGGGTTGCCATACAGCCCTTCACGCCTCATTTCTGCATACGCGGGCGGCAGGTTGCCGCCCCTACATTAAGTGAGGATGCCCGTCCCCTGTTTCGGGCAACCACGAGGGTTGCCCCTACAAACCCTCGCGCCTCGATACGCCGGGCGGATGATATCCGCCCCTACAACCCTCACTTATTCACTATTACTTGTTTTCATTTTCTTGGAAGACCAGCAACGTGCCCTCTGTCACCGCCACGCAGGCGATGTCGGTCACAATGTGGTTGGAGACACCCAGCGGGAAATTGGGTGTGAGGGTGTCGCTGTTGAGCGGATACCGAAAGCCCGCCAGCGTCACGCCTTCGGCTTTGCCGCCGAACGCCAGGACGCTCACGCGCGTGCCGTGCGCTTTGTCCAGCGTCAGCGTGCCGTTGTGTACGGCGGTGACGCGCACGTTCTCCGCCAGAATCGTTGCGCCGAATCCTTCGTTGACCAACCCCGCCAGAATCTGCAAGTTGGCCGTGCTGTGTCCCCAAGAACCGCCCAACGCCCCGTAAAGCACAAAATGGCGATAGCCCTTCTGTCGCCCCATGCGCAGGGCGGCATAGAGATCCGTTTCGTCCTTGATGGGGTTGAGGCGTTCGATGGGGATATCCGTGGGGGCGATGGCGGAGTCGAAGTCGCCCACCACCAAATCCGGCACAAGCCCAACGGCCTGCAACGCAAGCCAGCCAGCGTCTGCGGCAATGAGCAGATCGCCCGCCGCCAGCTGCGGCACACTGCCCTGCAACCCCGCCGCGCCCACCACGTGGCAACGCACGTGTGGTGTCGTTTGCATAAATCCTCCCCGCGCACTATGGTACACAGTGAAGTATAGCACATCTGCGGAAAAAATACAAATCAAGATGAATCTAGATGCTAGATTTTAGAGACTAGAGACTAGATTTTGGGGGCTCGATTGTGGTTGCCTACTGAATCCACAAAAACAGCGGGCGACCGGGGACTATATGCGGTTACAAACCGCCCCTTGCGCACGGGGGCGAAATCGGGTATAATATACCCATCAATGGAGGTGGAGCACATGCATATAAAAACAGCCGCGAGTATTTGTAGTCATTATAACGACATCGCTAAACTCTGCAAAGAAAGCGGCGAGCCTGTGTATCTAACCAAAAATGGCGAGGGCGACCTAGTTGTGATGGACATCACGGCGTTTGAGCGACGTGCCAAAGAGTTACAACTGACGCAAACGCTTTTCAACATCCGCACCGCACGGCGAAACGGTGTTCCCGGACACTCGTTGGAGGAAACGCGCAAGGTGCTCACGCAGACCATCAAATATGCTTGATGCATAGGCGCTTTTTAGCGTGGGTATAGGAGGAGAAGACGCCATGAAAAAGAAAGCGCGGCGCCGCCCGGCGCAGAGTCGGCCAACGCTGACGACACCGCCCACCAAGGCGGCCCAACCCGCCCCGCCCGTGCGCACTGCCCTCCCGCGTCAATACTATCTAGACAACCTGCGTTGGGCATGTGTCTTGTGGCTAATCCCGATGCACGCCATTTCGTTTTTCGTACTGATTCGGCCTGGTGCTTCCGCCATGTTTTTCCTGCGCAGTGTCCTATACTTCCCGTGGTGGATGCGCCTGTTGCTGGTCATTGCGGGCATGAGCACCGTGTTTTCCCTTAAAAAACGTACACTCGGAACATACTTACGCGAACGCGTCCAAAAGCTCCTGCTGCCCTTCATCGCGGCGTATATTTGCTTCATTCCGCTAAGTATGTATTGCTTGGCCGTGGGGCAGGGCTATACGGACGGGCTCGGGCACTTCCTGCTTTCCCCGTCCACCATGTGGGAGTATATCAAACTCTTGCCCCTGTGGCATCTTTGGTTTTTGGCGGCACTGATCATCTGTAGCATCGCCACCGCACCGCTCTATAAGCTCTACGAGCAGAAAGTCTTGGCATCCCAAAAGCCGGCGCGAAAGCCCTTGCCGCTGGTCGCGTTGATTTTGCTGTTTGTTCTTCCCTTTTTGGCCAGTGGCCGACTGCAATTTCTTGCGTCACCCCTTTCCGTGGGGGAATCGTTGGCTTGGTTTATTTTGGGGCTATTTGTGCTCTCCAATCCGGCCACGCTGGCACACATGGAAAAACATCGCTGGTCTCTTTTGGGCGTAGCAGTGCTTGCGACGGTGCTTTCGTATTCACCCATCGCGCAACTGTTAAAGCTACCGCCACCATTTGATCAACTCTTCACGTTCCTGCACGCTTGGACGGCCATCATTGCCCTGCTCGCGCTGGGCAAACATTCTTGGAACGGGCACGGGAAAGTTGCGGCCTATTTACAAGACAGCTCGTTTGCATTCTATCTCTTCCACTTTTTGGTTGTTTTTGCGCTGGGGCTACTTACGATTCAGATTACGCATGAAAACGTCTGGCTCTCGTGTCTTTTGACGATTGCGCTAAGCTATCCGTTGACGTTTTTGTTCTACGAAATCGTGCGGCGCATTCCGGGTTTGCGTTTTTTGTTTGCGATCAAACGGTGAGGCACTTGCGAAAACGTGCCTTGGGTTAAGTCAAATTTTGTGCTGTTTCTTCTAGAGTCAAGTACCATCAAAAATAACAGGTACTCGTTCGCCCATGCGCAGAAGAAAGATGGCCACTTGCGCACGGCAGAAAAATCGGGTATAATTTAGATCAGCGATGGGGGCGCGTAGCACAACGTCTCCGCAAATCTTCGGACAAGGAGAAGACGCCATGAAAAAGAAAGCGCCGCGCCGCCCGGCGCACAGTCGTCCAACGCTGACGACAACGCCTGCCAAGGCGACATCCATCCCGTCCGTGCGCACTGCCCTCCCGCGTCAATATTATCTGGACAACCTGCGTTGGGCCATCAGCTTGTGGCTGATTCCCACGCACACGTTTTTCTTTTATGTGCAGGCGCGATCTGGAAATTCTTCCATGTTTGTGCTCTCAAACCTAGCGAGCCTGCCTTTGTGGATGCCCCTGCTACTGATCATTGCGGGCATGAGCACCGTGTTTTCCCTAAAAAAACGCACGCTTGGGGTCTACTTACGCGAACGCGCCCAAAAGCTCCTGCTGCCGTTTGTGGCAACGTATGTATGTGTGATTCCGCTGAGTATGTATTGTCTGGCGCGGACTAGAGGCTACACCGATGGGTTCGGGCACTTCCTGTTTTCCCTGTCAACCTTGTGGGGATATATCCAGAATTTTCCCCTGCTACACCTTTGGTTTTTGGCGGCACTGATCATCTGTAGCGTCACAATCGCGCCGCTCTATAAGCTCTACGAGCAGAAAGTCTTGTTGCCAAAACAATCGGAGCGCAAGCCCCTGCCCTACCCCGCATTGTTTTTGCTGTTCCTCCTCCCGCTTTTGGCCAGCGGTCGACTGCAAATTTTCGAGTCGTTCCTTTCCGTGGGGGAATCGCTTGTGTGGTTTTCGCTGGGGCTGTTTGTGCTCTCCAATCCGGCCACGCTGGCGCGTATGGAAAAACATCGCTGGATTCTTTTGGGCGTAGCGGTCGTCGCGGCAGTGCTTTCGTATTCATCACTCTATGCGATGCTGGATTTTCCCCCGCCTTTCGATCGGCTCTTCACTTTTCTGCACGAGTGGACGGCCGTCCTCGCCCTGCTCGCGCTGGGCAAACGGTTTTGGAACGGGCGCGGCAAATGGTCGGGCTATCTGCAAGACAGCTCGTTCGCGTTCTATCTCTTCCATTTTCTGTTCGTTTTTGTGGCGGGACTGCTTTCTGTGCGGCTCATCCCAGACAACATTTGGCTCTCGTGCCTTCTGACGATTGCGCTGGCTTATCCACTGACGTTTTTGTTCTACGAAATCGTGCGGCGCATTCCGGGACTGCGCTTTCTGTTTGCGATTAAGCCTCAATCTTGATAGACCTTCCCGAAAATTTGCCTGGCAAAGAGCAAGCCGCCGCCCAGCATTCCGATGAGGGACAGGACGCGCAGGATGGTCGTCAGAACCTCTAAGCCGCGGGTGAGCTTGTGCATTTTTGTGGATACGCGCAAAAGTGTCGCCGTGTTCATGTGCTTTCTCCTATTTCTGCCCTTCAATGAGCACTGCGTGCGCCACGGCCGGGATGCTCTCGCCTTGCAGGGGCGACACGCTCGAGAGCAGCGCACCCGTGGCCACAAACAAGACACGCGTCAGATGTCCCGCCGCAATCAGCGGCAAGATTTCGCCGCAGAGCACCGCCGCCGAACAACCACAGCCCGATGCCCCCGCGTTGATTTCGTTCGCCTGTTCCTCGTGATAGAGCAATAAGCCGCAATCCTTGTGGTTGTTCCCCAACGCCACGCCCCAATCGCTCAGCAGCAGTTGGCGGAGCAAATCGCTCCCCACTAGCCCCAAGTCGCCCGTGAGGATCAGGTCGTAATCGGCGGGCATGGTGCGTGTGTCGCGGAAAAACGCGCCGATGGTGTTCGCTGCCGCTGGGGCCATGGCCGCGCCCATGTTGTGCGCGTCCTTCACGCCCAGATCCACCACGCGCCCAAACTGGAGCTGCGTGATTTTGGGCGCGTCACCCGCCGCGCTCAGGAGCACCGCGCCGGCCGCCGTGGCCGTCCACTGCGCTGTGGGCGGGCGTTGACCGCCGTATTCCAGCGGCTGACGGAACTGTTTTTCCGCCGCACAAAAGTGGCTGGACGTCCCCGCCAGCACCGTGCCCACCGCGCCGCTCTCGAGCATCAGCGCCCCCATGGCCATGCTCAGCGCCATGGTGGAGCACGCGCCATACACGCCCGCAAACGGGATGCCAAGACCGCGCCCGGCGAACATGCTGGCGCTACACTGGCCGAGCAAATCGCCCGCAATGTGCAGGTCTACATCCGCGCCCTTGCGCCCTGCACGCAGGAGCGCCGCGTCCGCCGCCGCCTGCTGGAGCTGCGCTTCGGCTTTTTCCCAGCTATCGAGCCCCAGCGTTGCATCGTCAAACACACGGGCGAGCTTGCCTTGCAGCAGGCCGCCGTTTTCCAGTGCGCCGCCAACGGCGGCATAGCTTTCGGCAAAAACGGGTGTTTGTAGCTCAATGGTGTCCATACCAATGCGCGTCGCCATGGGGAACTCCTTTTTGTTTGTCGTCTTATTGCGCAGGAAAATCGCGGGAGAACAGCGGGCGACCGGGGACGGTCGCCCCTACTAGGTGCACGCGATTCATCATCGGTGCATCAGCCAATAGATCACGCCATAGAGGACGGCCGCGCCGCCGCCATAGACCAAGACGGGCCCGGCGAGCTTGAAAATGTTCGCGCCCGTGCCTAGGATACGCCCTTCGGACTGGAATTCCATGGCGGGCGAGGTGACCGCGTTGGCGAAGCCCGTGATGGGCACGATCGTCCCTGCGCCAGCGTGTCGTGCGATTTTGTCGAACACGCCAAGGGCAGTCAGCACGGCCGTGAGCGCGATGAGTGTGATGGCCACCAGCGTGCGCGTGCGCTCGTCGTCCGCGCCTAAGCGGGCATAGAGTAGCCCCAAACCCTCGCCCAGCACGCACACCGCGCCGCCGCAGGCAAAGGCCTTGAGCATATTGATGGCTAAGGGCGAGTTCGGCGAGGCGGTCTCGACCATGGTCTTGTATTGTTCCGTGCTTGTTTGCATGTTTTTCACCTCATGAGCGTGCTTGTCTGCCGTCTGATACTATTCCGTTTTAGAAATTCTTCCGTAGGGGCAACCCTTGCCTGTGCCCTGCGGGTATGGTTGCCCCGATAAGGCGTTTTGTCAAGGGCGACCACAAGGGTCGCCCCTACACCTGTCGCAAGATGCAATGGTTTTTATTACGGATTAGTATGACATGCGGACGCGCGTTGCGCGCCCCTACGGGTTTTTATTGAAATAGGCAATGCGTTCGCTGTGGTCAGCCGTGGCGGTTGGCATATTGGGTCAAGTCAAGGCGCACGAACCCACGGGCACGCCATGGCGTGCCCCTACACAATCACAACAAGTTTATTCTTCCATCTGTTTGCCCAAAAACGCCGCAGCCACCTGCACCAGCTTTGTTTCTGTTTGGGTGGGTAGTGTGCCGTCTTCGTGCATCATGAGCACCACAGCGCCCAGCACATCGCCCGCACCGAGGATGGGGCAGGCGATGCCTGCGGCACGCTCTAAGCCCTCCACGGGACGCAGTGGCTCTGTGTCGCTGGCCGCCGTCCAAGCGTTGCGGTGCTCCATCAGGCTCTCCAGCGCAGAGGTCACACGGCGCTCAAGGACCTCCTTGCGCACCAGCCCCGCGCAGGCCACGGCCATGTCGCGGTCGGTGATGACCACGGGCAGGCCCGTGGACTTGCAGAGCACTTCGGCGTAGCGTTCGGTGACGCCGCCGATTTCGCCAATGGGCGAGTATTTTTTGAAGATGACCTCGCCGTCCGCATCGGTGTAGATCTCCAAAGGATCACCCTCGCGGATGCGCATGGTGCGGCGAATCTCTTTGGGAATCACCACACGACCCAGGTCGTCTATGCGGCGGACAATTCCGGTTGCTTTCACGGCAAAAACCCCTTTTTCTCTCGTTCAAGGGGTAGTGTTAGCGGATTTTTGGGATTTATTCCAATACTGGAACAAATTTGGTCTCGCGCCATTGTGTTGCCGGATGGCTGCATTCTCGACTCCCCTCCTAAGGACGTGGCGTTGGGCGCAGTCCTCATAGCGGCATAAACTGCGCCGCTTATATTAAAAGTATAACAGCCAACAGGCGCAAATTCAACAAGAAAATAATGGTAATTTGCTTTTATCGCCAATTGGTCTACGAAGCGTTTTGGGAGCGAGCCCCTAAAAAAGCTTAAAAACACAGGAAAAGCCTCCCTCCCTTGTCAAACAATGGACGCTAGGGCATTTCATATTTGTTCCATTACTGGGAATAATTTCATTAGCCGAAAACACCATAATGCGCCCACTGGGTGGGCGCGTTGAAGGGTCAGTTGGCCTTTTTGGTTGTCGTGGTGGTTTTCTTTGTGGCTTCGGCTTCGGCGATAAGTTGATCAGAGCTTACATACACTTTGGGATCCCAAATGAATATTTTTGGATCAGGTGCGGGCTTTTTGACATCAAAGGCCACAATTTGGAGCGTTGCATCTCCAAACTTAATAAACTTCAGTTCGTTTGTACCTTTGGTAAAGTAATACTTCACCTGCTCGCCTTTTTTGTTCAAGAAGAACTCAACGTCATATTTGGCATCGCTACTTTTACCCTGATAGAGCCCTGGATTCTTGAAATACTCATCGAACGCCTTAAATATCCCAAGAATATCCAAATCGTCTTTTTCACCAACTGCGGTTTGCATGTTCACACCTTTATTTCCGAATAAAGCCGCCGCCGCACTCATATCTGGTATGGACGCGAGGTCTTCGCCAGCTGTGCCCATTTTCTCGCTTGCAAGCGCAATAAACGCAAACATCGCGCTTAATTTGATAAGGGCATTGTTGTACTTACCGTCTTCAATCAGCGTAAAGGTGATTTTTTTCTCCTCAACAACCGTAAACTTTGTATAGTTCTTTTTGCCATCGCTTGCGCGCACAAAAAGCAGTTGCATCCCATCGACCGCTTGCGCGAGATCGCCCGCTTCCTTGGCAGTGCTACCCGTGACCATATACTGGTAGTTGAACTTGCCCGATTTCACGGCTTTGAGGAGGGGGCTGTTGGGGACGAGGGTGGCTTTGCCGGCGGCGGTTACGGGGACGGTGGGCTTTGTGCTGGGGACTTTGGTGGTCGTGGGCTTTTGGGTCGGATCGCCGGGCTTGGTCGTGGGGGTCGCCGTGGTGACAGGCACGGTGGTCGCCGCCGTGGAGGGCGTGCCCTCTAGCGTGACATCATCGGGCGTTTCGGTCACGACACCCGAAGGCAACGTAATGGGCACTTCTGTTTCGCCAGCAAAGGTGGTCGTGTCGCTGGTTGTGGTTTTCGGCTCAATGACGCAAGCGGTCAAGCCGATACACACGGTCAGAATCAGCAGAATGCTTAACAATTTCTTCATGGTCTATCTCCTATGTTGTTCACAGTTTTGGCTCTTTGGTGGTGATATGCCTATTTTACACCATTTCCCCTTGCAAAACAAGGCACTTTGTGTGACAGCGGGATTACAGTTCTGTTAAACTAGAGGCTAGATTTTGCATCAAAACGTTACTTCTCAAGGAAGACAACAGCGTCTAGTTGCAGAAATCTAGTCTCTAGCATCTAGATTGTGCCATACCGCCTGCACATCGTCGTTGTCTTCGAGCATTTCCAGCAGACGCTCCATCTTTTTGATGTCCTCTTCGTCCGTGAGGGTGGTCTCGGTGCTGGGGATGTAGGCGATCTCGGCGGAGACAATCTTGTAGCCCTTGGCCGTCAGTGCCTCTTGCACGGCTAGGTAGTCGGCCGGCTCGGTGCGAATATCGAAGACGTCCTCATCGGCGAAGAAGTCCGTTGCGCCCGCTTCCAGCGCGTCCTCTAGGAACTGCTCCTCGTTGATGTCCTCGCCCTCGGCGATGAGTTGCCCCTGCTGCGTGAACAGGAACGCCACACAGCCTTTTTGCCCCAGATTGCCGCCGTTTTTGTCGAAATAGTGGCGCAGATCCCCCGCCGTGCGGTTGCGGTTGTCCGTCAGGGACTCCACCACAACAGCCACGCCGCCCGGGCCGTAGCCCTCGTAGAGTAGCTCTTCGTAGTTCGCGCCGCCGCCCTCACCCGCCGCTTTTTTGATGATGCGATCGATGTTGTCGTTGGGAACGTTGTTCGCCTTCGCTTTGGCGATGAGCGTCAGCAACTTGCTGTTTTCGGACGGATTCGCGCCGCCCTCCCGCACGCACACGGCGATCTCGCGCCCAATCTTGGTGAAGATTTTGGCGCGTTGGCTGTCGGTCTTTTCTTTTTTGCGCTTGATGGTAGCCCATTTGGAATGCCCGGACATCTGTCTACCCCCTTATGTTTTAACCTTGTAAGTATAGCAAATCCCGCGCGTGTTGTCAAATGCCAGATGCAGAAGGCAGAGAGCAGAGGACAGAAGACAGACTTGCGCCCGCTACGCTTGTGAAAATCTGTGGGCGGAAGGACGGCAATTGTAAAACGTTGGTAATCCAAAGAAAGGCACTTGCAATCCTGTGTGAAATGTGCTATACTCTGCGTATATCTGAAAAGATGACAACTTTGTAACTATTCGAAATGGCGGTGAGAACCATGCCTCGTAAAGGCATCGATGGGGTCGATTTCGGCGCCCAAAACCCAACAAGTGCCCAATCCGTTCAGGATTTTGACATAACACGCGCCCCCAATTCTGGCGAGGAGCTCTATGGCGTTGTTGCGCTCGACAGTGCGGACGCATGGGCTGCGCCGTCCATCCCTGTGCCCATTGAAACGGAAGAGGCGGTGACCGCAACACCCGGCTTGACGGCCTCCGCGCAGGTGGGGCGCAGTGTGCGCACCAAAAAATCCCAGCCGCTCTCCGCCCAAACGCTGGGTGCTTATCTCTACGCCCTGCTGGATCAATTTGGCGGGACGATTTTGGATGCGCTGGAAAAGCTTGGGCGTCGCCTGCTGTTTATCCCGCGTTTTGTGGGCGCGGCGTTTTCGTGGGCGTTCCGGGAACTGCGCAAAGTGGTCGACAAGCAACGGGCGCAACAAAAAAAACAAGCCAAACACGAGCGCGGCATGTTGCGGCGGGAACTCAAAGGCATCCGCCCCTATCTGAAAAAAGCGAACGGCAACACGGCGGACTGGTTTCGCCGCGTGGGTGTGGTGGGGCGCAAGCTGGCGGAAAATCACCGCGCCAGCGTGGGGCGCGTGCTCAACGTGGTGCTGCCCGTGGTGGCGGCGGTCGTCCTGTTCGCGTATATGCAGAGCTTTAACGACCAGACCTACGCCCTGCGCGTGGACTATCAAGACTCTACTTTGGGCTATATCAGCTCCGAGGCCGTGTTCACCCAAGCGCAGGCGTTGGCCGAAAAGCGCATTGTCCGCGCCGACACGGCCGCCAGCGCCAGCGCCCTGAGCGTCCGCCCAACGTTCAAGATTGAGCGTGTGAACATCACCGACCTTCAGGACGCCAAAACGCTCAGCAACGCCATCATCTCCGACAGCGGCACCAACCTGACCACCGCCGTGGGCATCTATATTGACAACGATTTTCTTTGCAGTGTGAAGAATCGCTCTGATGCAGAGAGCGTGTTTGATGCCATCCTCGCGCCCTATCGCACGGGTGAGGCGGGCACGTTTGTGGATTTTGTGGAGGACATCCGCTACCAAGAGGGCTACTACCCTGACGAGAGCAAAACCATGTGGGACGCGTCCGCGCTGGCCAAAAAACTCGCTACGCAAAAAGCAACGGCCAAATACTACACCATTCAGGACAAAGACACCAAGTGGGACATCGCGCGAAAGAACGGCCTGACCATCGCCCAGCTGGAGGCACTCAATCCCAAATATAAGAGCGACAAAGAGATCCTGTATCCCGGCGCGAAAATGGTCATCTCTGGCAAGGTCAACTATATTCAGGTCAAGCAGATGAAGACCGAAACGCGTTCGGTGGACGTGCCGTTTGAGACGGTCTATACCAATAACGCCAACTTGTTTAAGGGGCAGACCAAGACCATCTCCAACGGACAAGTGGGCAAAGAAAAGGTCACCGAAATCGTCACCTACCTAGACGGCGCACGCGTGGGCGTGCAGGAAGTGGAGCGCGAGCGCGTGGCCGAGCCCGTGAGTGCCAAGGTGGAAAAGGGCATCAAGTCCGCGTATATCTCTTCCTCTGGCGGCAGCAGTGGCAGCAGTAGCAGTGGCGGCGGTTATTCGGTGACGGTCAGCCGCAGTGGCTTTGTGTGGCCAGCACCCAGCTGTCATCTGGTCAGTAGCCCCTATGGTTACCGCTGGGGACGCATCCACACGGGTGTGGATCTGGTGCGCGCGGGCGGACACTCCTCTGGCTTGCCCGTGGTGGCCTCTTTAGACGGCACGGTCGAAATGGCCAGTTGGTATGCCGCGTATGGCAACTGCATCGTCATCAACCACGGCGGCGGATACAAAACCCGCTACGCCCACTTGCTCAGCGGCTCTATGTCCGTGCGCGTGGGGCAACATGTCACCGCCGGGCAGGCGATTGGTCGCGTGGGCTCAACGGGTCGCTCCAGCGGACCGCACCTGCACTTTGAAGTCATCGTCAACGGTTCAACGCGCAACCCGTTGCCGTATATTCGTTAATATGCCCAAACACAACGGACGCACAGGGGCGTGCGCCCCTACATGGCACAACAAAAGCACTGTTTCTGTGTGGAAACAGTGCTTTTTGCTGTGGAAATCAGCCCAAGACCTTGGGCAGGATGTTGTTCAAGAGATCTTGAAACCACGCAAAGGTCGTCAACTTTTGTTGAAAGTTCTGGAGCACTTGGTAAATCAGCGCAGAGAACACTTCTACCGTAGAAGATTGTTCAGACATGAGGGGACTCCTTACTTAGGCGATGCCGTCACAGTAGACGATGGGCTTGATCAAGTCCTGCGTCTTGCTGTCCATGAGGGCGAAGGCTTCGGGGATTTTGTCAAAGCCGTGGAACTTGTGGGTGATGAGGCGCGTGGTGTCGATGCGCCCGGCGGCGATGAGGGTGAGCATTTTCTCCATGCGCCGCGCACCGCCGGGGCAGAACCCGCCGCGGATGCTTTTGTTGGCCATGCCCAGCCCCCAAAGATAGGCCGGGAAGCCCAGCGTTTCGGTGACGTCAAAGAAGTTCACGTTGGCGATTGTGCCCGTTTCGCGCGTCATGGCGAGCGCTTGGGCGAAGGTTTCGGCGTTGCCCCCGGCGATGATGGTGCGATCCACCCCGCCGCCGGTGAGGGCGATGATCTGTTTGGCGATGTCGCCTTCTTTGTAGCTGACAATGTCCGTTGCGCCGTATTCTTTGGCCACAGCCACGCAATTGGGGCGCGTGCCCACGGCGATGATGCGCGCCGCGCCGCGCAATGCCGCGCCAGCCACGGCCATGAGCCCCACCGGGCCAATGCCAATGACGGCCACGGTGTCGCCAAAGCCAATGTCTGCCAGCTCCACGCCGTGGAAGCCCGTGGACATCATGTCCACCGTCATCAGCGCGGCCTCAGGGCTGACGTTTTCGGGCAGATGCACCAGATTGGCGTCCGCCTGATTGACGTGAAAACGCTCGGCGAACACGCCGTCTTTTGCGCCCAAAAACTTAAAGCTCTTCATCAAGCCCTCGTCGTGGGCATTGCTGATGGGGTTTTGCGCCCCTTTCGCCAACCAGTTGGGCGTGGTGCAGGGGACGACAACCACATCGCCGGGCTTAAAGAGCTTCACGTCCGCACCCACTTCGGTGACGATGCCCACCGCCTCGTGCCCCAGAATCAGGTTTTCTTTCGGGCCGCTGCCGCCGTGAGACATATGGGTATCGCTGGAACAGGGTGCCACAACCGTGGGGCGCACGAGCGCGTCCAGCGCACCAATGGTGGGCACGTCGGCGTCAATCCAGCCCACATTGCCCACGGAATACATACCAAAACCCTTCATATTGTAGCTCCTTCGTCTGCGCATTTATTCTGCTTTATTATAACACATGGGGGGGAAATATGCAAGAGCAGGGAGAAATTGACAATTGATTTCAGGTAATAGTGAATAGTGAATAGGTGTTGGGATTATGAGGTTTGAGGGTAGGGGCGGATATTATCCGCCCGTGTGGCAATGGTAGGGGTCGCCGCCTACGGCGACCCGCTGGCTAGCAGAAGGCACAATTGCGCCCGAAAATCTGTCTTCGCTCTTTGGTTCTCCGACATCCAACATCTAAAATCTAACATCAAACATCTAAAATCGCTTGCACAAAAGCCTTGTTTGTGCTATAATAATTGGACTTGTGCACACCACGGGTCGAGGGATGAATACACCCCGTCAAACTGCACAAAAAATGTGGAAACCGCAGAAAAAACAACCAAAAATCACGGAGGTACAACAACATGGCAAACAAGTATGTCTATCTGTTCAGCGAGGGCGACGGCTCTATGCGCAATCTGCTCGGCGGCAAGGGTGCCAACCTAGCGGAAATGGTGCGCTTGGGTATGCCCGTTCCCCAAGGCTTCACCGTCACCACCGAAGCCTGCACGCGCTACTACGACGACGGGCAGGTCATCGCGCCCGAAATCGAGGCGGAAATCACGCACTTCATGCAGGAGACCGAAAAGCTCAACGGCAAGAACTTTGGCGATCCGAAAAACCCCCTGCTCGTGTCCGTGCGCTCTGGTGCGCGCGCCTCCATGCCCGGCATGATGGACACCATCCTGAATCTGGGCTTGAACGACGAAGTGGCCGCCGGGCTCATCGCCGGCAACAGCGACCCCAAATTCGCTCGCTTTGTGTATGACAGCTATCGCCGCTTCATCCAGATGTTCTCGGACGTGGTCATGGAGCTCTCGAAGAAGAACTTTGAGGACATCATTGAGGCAGTCAAAGAGAAAAAAGGCGTGGAGCAAGACGTCGACCTGGACGTGGACGACATGAAAGAGCTCGTCGCCCGTTTCAAGGCGTACTATAAAGACGAGAAGGGTGTGGACTTCCCCACCGACCCCAAAGAGCAGCTCTTTGAGGCCATCAAGGCCGTGTTCCGTAGCTGGGATAACCCCCGCGCCAACGTCTATCGCCGCCAAGAGGGCATCCCCTACAGCTGGGGCACAGCCGTCAACGTGCAACCCATGGTGTTCGGCAACCTGAACCTCAATTCCGGCACAGGTGTCGCCTTCACGCGTGACCCCGCCACGGGCGTTCCGGGTCTGTATGGCGACTACCTGATCAACGCGCAGGGCGAAGACGTGGTGGCCGGCGTGCGCACGCCCAGCCCCATCAGCCAGTTGGGCGAGGAAATGCCCGAAGTCTATGCGCAATTCGTCAAGATTGCCCAGACGCTGGAGGATCACTACAAAGACATGCAGGACATGGAGTTCACCATTGAAAACGGCACGCTCTACATGCTCCAGACCCGCAACGGCAAGCGCACCGCCGCCTCTGCCCTGCGCATCGCGCTGGATCTCGTCGCCGAAGGCGTGATTGACGAGAAAACCGCTGTGCTACGCGTTGAACCCAAACAGCTCGATAGCCTTCTGCACCCGCAGTTTGACGCGAAAGCGCTCAAGGCCGCCAGCCCCATCGCCAAAGGCATTCCGGGCTCTCCCGGTGCGGCCACTGGCCGCGTGGTCTTCAGCGCGGAAGAAGCGAAAATCTGGGCGGACAAGGGCGAGAAAGTCGTGCTGGTGCGCAAAGAGACCTGCCCGGACGACATCACCGGTATGCAAGTGAGTGAGGGCATCCTCACCGCCGTGGGCGGCAAGGCCAGCCACGCCGCCGTGGTGGCGCGCGGCATGGGCACCTGTTGCGTGGTCGGCTGCTCCGCCGTGAAGGTCAACTACGAAGACAAGCAGTTCACCGTGGGCGACAAGGTCTATAAAGAAGGCGACTACGTGTCCCTGGACGGCACGAGCGGTCAGGTCTACGGCGAGGCACTGCCCACCGTTCCCGCCACGCTGTCGGACGACTTCTATAAATTCATGGCGTGGGCGGACAAATACCGCACACTGAAAGTGCGCACCAACGCCGACACCCCGCGCGACACCGCCCAAGCCGTGGCGTTCGGCGCGGAAGGCATTGGCCTGTGCCGCACCGAGCACATGTTCTTTGAGGCCGAGCGCATCAAAGCCGTGCGCGAAATGATCGTGGCGCAGGACGTGGACGCCCGCAAAAAGGCGTTGGCGAAAATCCTGCCGCTGCAACAGGGTGACTTTGAGGAGATGTACCGCGAGCTGGCGGGTCGTCCCATGACCATCCGCTTCCTTGATCCCCCCCTGCACGAGTTCCTGCCCACCCAACCGGCCGAAATCGCCGAGCTGGCGGGCGATTTGGGCTTGACCGCAGAGGCGCTGACGCAGGTCGTCTCCTCTCTGCACGAGCTCAACCCCATGATGGGTCACCGTGGTTGCCGCTTGGCGGTCAGCTACCCGGAAATCGCCGAGATGCAGACGCAAGCGGTCATCCGCGCGGCCGTTGTGGTCAACCGTGAGCACCCGGAATACAACATCGTGCCGGAAATCATGATTCCGCTGGTGGGCGAAATCAAAGAACTGCAATACGTCAAGAAGACCGTGGTCACCACGGCGGACGCCGAAATTGCGGCGGCTGGCGTGGAGCTAGCGTACCAAGTGGGTACGATGATCGAGATCCCCCGCGCGGCACTGACGGCGGACGAGATTGCCCAAGAGGCGGCGTTCTTCTCCTTCGGCACGAACGACCTGACCCAAATGACCTTCGGCTTCAGCCGTGACGACGCGGGCACGTTCCTCGACGCGTACTACGACGCGAAGATCTATGAGGAAGATCCGTTCGGCACGCTGGATCAAAACGGCGTGGGCAAACTGGTCAAGATGGCCGTGGAGCTGGGCAAGAAGACCAACCCGAAGATCAAGCTGGGCATCTGCGGCGAGCACGGCGGCGACCCCGCCAGCGTGGAGTTCTGCCACAACATCGGCCTGCACTATGTCTCCTGCTCCCCCTTCCGCGTCCCCGTGGCGCGTCTGGCGGCCGCGCAGGCAGCGATTAAGGGCGCGTAACTCGGCATAAGCGTTGCATTCAATCAGGGGACGGCGAGCCGTCCCCTGATTTTTGTTGTTTGAAAGGACAAATGTTTATTTATCGAGAAACTTTACAAAAAGCATTGACAAAGAGTGCAGAGCGTGCTATAATCTTCCTGTCCGAAGCGCAAGAAATATCGTTTTTAGGAGAATTGACATGGCACTTATTTGGTTTGACAACAACGGAAAAATTGATGACATTCCGGGTTCAAGAAAGAAATTTTTCGCTGCCACTTGCCAGAGGCTACAAAAAATTGGTGTTTCTGAACGCCCATTTTATGAGTATATCACCAAAGTACTGGATGATATTGTTGATAATGAAAAAGATAGTAAAGTTTTCATTCGCCCAGGATTTATTTTTCCGCGCGATAGCGAACATTGGGATGTTCCGAGCCCGTTAGCCAAGCTTTGGCAACAATATCCTGAAGGCATCGGATACTCTGAACAGGATAGCGGAAATTTTCTTGGCTTGTTGGTCTATCAGTACATGATTGACTCCCCGCTAAACTGGTATTGCACAAAAACACAATTCAATAATCGAGCTTTTGAGACAAATGTATACTGGGCAAATGAACACTGAACGAAACGGGGGCACAATAATGGAATTTGATAAATTTTCTGGCTTTCTGTTTTTTCTCGTGCCGCCAATCGTTCAGCTAATCATGCAGGAATACAACCTAAGCGACGAAAAAGCCACGGAGCTGTTCTATGCTTCTGCGCTGTACGCAACGCTGGAGGAAGAAAAAACAAAGCTTTGGCATCTGAGCGCACACGCTCTGTTTTCTTTGTTTCAAGAAGAGCAAACCACGGGGAAAATCACGTACCCAGAGGAGGGATAGGCATGAGCCGGCAAGGGGAATTTCTGATTTACTGCCTTGAAATGTATCGCATGGCGAAAAAAATGACGGGCAAACAAGCCATCGAGCTTTTCAAGAAGTACGGCATTTCGCACTACGTGATGTCGTGCTACGAGGCTTTGCACACAACCGGCTGGCAGTACATCGTGCAGGACATCGATTTGTTTGTGGAAGCGCGACAGACAGGTTAACAACACGGGCGGCGCAATCTGCGCCGCCCGCTTTTCTTGTCCACCGTTTCGCCGATGGCCTCACGCCTCACTGCCCCCAAGTGATGGGGCGGCCGCCGCGCTCTTCGGGGCAATAGACAATTTTGGGATCCATGACGCCCTTCAAGTACGTGCCGCGGCGCAGGGAAATGCCGTCGATATTGGCTCTGTCCATGAAGATGTACTTGTCGTAGGGCTTATAAAACGGTCCCATCCCCACGCCGCAGAGCACCTCAAAGCCTTTGTTTTTGACGAGGTACTGCATCCGCGCGTCGGTCAAGCCCGGCCCTTTGTGGTCGCCATAGGGGAAGACGTGGATTTTGGGGTCACCCAGCAAGGGCGCGACTTCCTCTGCCCAAGCGTCGGCATCGTTTTTCAGTGTCTGCAACGCCACTTGTCCCTCGTGGATGTGCCCATAGCCGTGGGAAGCAAAGTACCAGCCGTTCTCCCGCAGTTTTTCTACGATGGGTTTCGCCGCCGCAATTTCCGCCGCGCGATTGGGACTGCCCGACTGTGTGCGATAGCCCAGAATCCCGCCGTAACCCGTCAGCGCAATCATGCCCTTCACACCAAAGGGCGCAAAGTCGGGGTGCTGCGCACAAAAGGTCTCGAGCATGGGAATCACGTCGTTGTCGTAGGTGATTTTCTCCGTGCCGTCTTTCAAAACGGTCAGCATGGCCAACTTGTCCGTGGCCTTGTCAATGATGACCTTGTCGCAGACACCTTTGCCCAGGTTCTTTTCGTAGTAGCTCAGGTCGTCGAAGCTCATGATGAGCGGCTTTTTGCCCGCGGGCAGCATGAGCTTTTTCTGTACAATCGTGCCGTCGGCTTTTGTGGTGTAGTAGTCGTTGAGATCCGCCAGCACGAAGTCGTTTTTGTAGAGTTCCTCCAGCGAGCGGCGAAACTCGGTGGGCGTTACGCAATCAGCATCCAGATTCGCGCCGTAACTGGTGGTGAAGGCAATCTTGGGGTACGCGATTAAGAAGTGGTAGAACACGTGATAGTTTCTGGGCCCTGTGTATTCTACATAGCCAAACGGCGTGGGCGTTTCCGCCTCCGTGGGGGTGGTGGTGTCGGCAGAGCTGGCCGGGTTGGTGGTGGTGATGCTTGATGTAGCATCAACGGAGGCCGAGGGTGTGCCCTGCGCGGGCACGTTTGGCAACGTTGGGACGATCTGTTCGCAAGAGGCAAACAGCAAGCCCAGAACCACAGCGATCCACAAGAATCGTGCCGTAAAACGCTTCATCAATCTCTCCCTGTGTAAAATCTGACAAGTTCGCGCTCTCCCTGCGCGACTTGCTGCACCAGTATAACACAGTTCGACAAAGAAGTCAGGCTTTAATTGTAAACTTTTTATAAATTCTTCGGGGGTTTTGTTACCGTTTTGTTAGAATTGATGTGGGCGCAAGCCTGCGCTTGACGAACCGCCCCAAATCCTGTATACTACCCACCATGGAAAACACGACAACATTGCCGCAGGGCACGATCTTCAACATCCAGCACTTCTCGCTCCACGACGGGCCGGGCATCCGCACCGTGGTGTTTCTGAAGGGTTGCCCGTTGCGTTGCCGCTGGTGTTGCAACCCGGAATCGCAGAGCTTTGTGCCCGAACCTGCGTTTGACGCGACCAAGTGTATCCATTGCGGCGCGTGTGACACAATTAATCAACCGTTCGATTGCCCCACGGGTGCACGCTTTGTGTATGGCACTGTCGCGTCCGTGTCGGAAATTTTGGACGAGGTGGAGCGCGACGCCGCGTTCTGGAAAGATGGCGGTGGGCTGACGCTCTCAGGCGGCGAGCCGTTAGCACAACCGGACTTCTGCTTAGCACTCCTGCGCGAGGCCAAACGGCGGTACATCCCCACCGCGATGGAGACCTGCGGTCACGCGCCGTGGGAAATCTTGCGCACGGCGGCGGATGCGCTCGACTATATCCTCTACGACGTGAAAAGTCTGGACAGCGCAAAGCACAAGACGTGGACAGGCGTGGGCAACGCGCAGATTCTGGAGAATCTGCACAAGCTCTGCCGGGATACCCACCCGCCCATCAAAATCCGAACGCCAAAAATCCCCGACTTCAACGAGCACGAAATCGGCGACATTGCCGCGCTGGCCGCGTCGCTGGGCTGTGCCCACGAGGTCTTGCCGTACCACGACTTTGGCCGCCGGAAATATGAGATGCTGGCTAGATTTTAGATGGTAGAGACTAGAGGTTAGATTTCTTAAAATAGATGTTTTTGTGTTCTTTAGAGGAGAGAGGTTTTGATGCACAGTCTAGGCTCTAGTCTCTGAAATTTTGTATCTAGCAGGGTGGGGCACGCTCTACCCCTACACCCCTCACGCCTGTATCCTCAATCCTCACGCCTCAATTGGAACAGCCGCCCGCCCTGTGGCGAAGGCAATTTGCAGATTGTAGCCGCCAGTATAGGCATCCACATCCAGCACTTCGCCCGCAAAATGCAGGCCGCGCACGCGCCGAGATGCCATGTTTTTCGGATCGATTTCGCGCACATCCACGCCGCCTGCGGTGATGACGGCTTCCTCAATGGGGCGAAAACCCGTCACGGTCAACGGCAGGGCTTTGAGCAATTCCGCCAACCGCCGACGCTGCTCGCGCGTCATCTGTGCCCCCTGCAGATCCAGCGGCAACTGCGCCAGCGCCATCACCACGGGAACTAAGGATTTGGGCAACAGGTAGTTCAGGCAGTTGATGAAGTTGCGCCCGCTGTGGTTGGAGATTTCCCGCAGGAGGCGCTCTTCCAACTGCGCCGCCGTGCGGCCGGGTTTCAGGTCAATCTCCAGCGTATACGGTGCGCCGCCCCGCAAATGCGCGGACGCGCTGAGCACCAGCGGACCCGAAACGCCCGTGTGGGTGAAAAGCAGCTCACCCAGCTCGTCAAACACCACTTGCCCGTCCGCGCATGCACGCAGGGTCACGTTGCGCAGCGCCAGCCCCGCCAAGCGCGACACAAAGCCCTCGTGGCATTCCAAACCCACAAGGCTCGGGCGCGTGGGGACAATGCTGTGCCCGGCCTGCTGCGCCAGCGCGTAGCCGTCCCCCGTAGAGCCCGTTTGTGGGTACGACAGGCCGCCCGTGGCCACGATAGTGGTGTCGGCGCGAAGCTCCGTCCCGTCCGCACAGCGTACGCCCAGACACGTGCCGTTCTCTAAGAGCAACTCCATCGCGCGGCCGTGCACAAACGTCACGCCCAGTAGTCGGCAGGTTTTCACCAGCGCGTCAGCGATGTCCATCGCCCGATCGCTGGCGGGGAAGACGCGCCGACCGCGCTCCACCTTCAGCGGGACGCCGTGCGTTTCAAAAAAGTCCATGGTGTCCGCGGGCATCCAGCGGGAGAGTGCGGAATACAAAAACGAGCCGTTGCCGGGAATCTGGGCGATGAGCTCGCGCAAATCCGCACAGGCGTTGGTGACGTTGCAACGCCCCTTGCCCGTGACGAGGATTTTCCGCGCCGGACGCTCGTTTCGCTCCAGCACGGTGACGGCGTTGCCGCTCTGCGCCGCCGTGATGGCCGCCATGAGCCCCGCCGCGCCGCCGCCCACGATGAGTACGCTCATGTCGTCCGCCCCGCTTTTTTGCGCAAATGGAGCATCCGCCCCATGCCCAGCAGTGCACCGCCCGTGCCCACAATCAAGTCCCACATGGTGTCCAGCAATCCCACATCGCTCGTGGGCAGCGAGTTTTGTAGCGTCAACCCAAAGAGCCGATCCACGCTGAACTCGTAGATCTCCCACACGGTCAACACCGCCAGCGAGATGGACAGCGCACACAGTGCGCCCAGCGCGGGGGAGAGCGTGCCGTATTTCGCCTGCATCAAGTGCGCCAGTTCCCAGCCAAAACAGGCGGCCAAGAACCCCGCGTAAAAGTGTTCCGGGATGTCGATGTGCACAAAGCTGGTGAACACGTTCAGGCTCGTGCCGATGACGCACGAGAGGGCGATGAAGACGTTGAAGCGGCTCTGGAGCGTATACGAAAAGCGGGAGATGAAGCCCTTCGCGCCGAAAATCTGAAAAAAGTCCCACAGATGCGTGAAGCCAATCGCGCCCAACGCTTGCGCAAACTGGACGCCGTGCCCCAAACAGAGCATCACAATCCCCCAGGCCAGCAACGCCGCGCGTAGGCTATACCAGAGGATTTTTGTTTTCAGGGGGAGGATGGGCATTTTGGGCAGGGACACTTTTTGCTCCTTATGACAGAACTAAGCCCCATGGCGAACCACGGGGCTTGCTCGTTTTGTGCGTCTTACACAAACAGACCGGCAAACCAGTCATAGACCGTTGTGATGAGCGCAACGAGCCAGTTGTTCTCTTGCGCAACGATGCCGCCGCCAACAACAAACTGATTGCTCAAGTCTTTGATGGCATTGAAGATATCGGTGATTGTCATGATTGAAGCTCCTTTCTTGCGGGATGGGCTGGTAAGTTGGACTTACAGCGATGCGAGGTTTGCGAACAGGTCGATGATGGGTTGGATCAGGTCATACAGCCATGCGGGCAGATCCACTTGGGCTTGGTAGTCAGCGAGCCATTGACCAATGCGTGTGAAGAATTCAGACATAACGAGCACCTCCTTTACCTAGTTGAGCAGACCAGCGAGCTGGTCTTGGATAGCGTTTGAGATCGCTTTTTTGGCGATGGGTTTGAGGACGAGTTTCACACCAATTTTGGCCAAGATCAGACCAGCCTTGATGATCACTTTGGTGGCGAAGTCCGCGATTTGTGGGCCGAAGTTGTCGCCGAGCCATTTGAGGATGGCTGCGAACGAGTCGGTCAGCTCATAGTCGCCGTCTGTCAGGTCGTCCACGACTGTCCCGATCGGCGGGATGTTCTCGGCGGGGGGTTCTTCTGCGTAGACAGCCGAACCGACACCAAAGAGCAAGCCGAAGATGAGCAACAGGGCGAGAACGCGCTGCGCACCATGCAGTGTTTTCTTCATGCGTTTGCCTCCTTTTTTCAGTATGGGGATTGATACAAACCAATTGTAAACGAATTCGCAAAAAAAATCAAGTACTTTTTCGCATTTTTTCAGATTTTTCTTGTGACTTTCTCTAAAATCGGGTATTTTTTCTAGATTTTAGGGGCAAAACACAAAAAAATCTCATTTTGGGTTCATTTTTTCAGTCCCAAGGATTTTTGCCCGTCTTTGCCATTTCTAGGAAAACGTCGAACAAAAACGCCGTGTCTTTGGGCCCGGGGGAGGCCTCTGGGTGGAACTGCACCGTGAAGTAGGGTTTGCCGTGATAGCACACGCCCTCCACCGTGCCATCGTTCACGTTGACGCAGTGCACCTGCGCGTTGGCGGGCAGTCCCTCGGCCTGCACCATGTAGCCGTGGTTTTGACTGCTTAGGTACGTGCGATCCTCCGCCAGAAACTTGACCGGGTGGTTCGCGCCGCGATGTCCGTACTTCATGCGGCAGGTCGAGCCGCCCACCGCCAGCGCCGTGAGCTGATGCCCCAGACAAATGGCAAAGGTCGGGATGCCGCTGTGGTAAATCTCCCGCACGGCGGCGATGGCGCTCTTGCAGTCCTGTGGGTCGCCCGGGCCGTTGGAGAGCATGACCGCGTCGTGCCCGGCGGCCAGAATCTCCGCCGCCGTGGCGGTGCTGGGGTATTGCGTCACGCGACAGCCGCGTGTGAGCAGACTGCGGGCGATGTTGTTTTTTGTGCCGCAGTCCAACAGCGCGATGCGTGCGCCCGTGTTGGTGACGCCGCGCTCGATTTTTTCGGGCACAGTGACACTCTCCACCACGTCCACCAGCGCGAACTGCTTAGCCAGCGCGATTTTGGCGTCTAGGTCGTCGATGTTCTCGGTCAGCAGGCCGCGCATTGTGCCGCTCTCGCGGAGTTTTTTGACCAGTGCGCGGGTGTCCACACCCGAAAGGCAGGGGATGTTCTGCTCAAGCAGCAGGTCTTCCAGCGTGCCCGTGCAGCGGAAATTGGATGGATGGGAGCACAGCTCCCGCACGATGAAGGCGCTCGGTTGCAGGCGCACGGATTCAAAGTCCTCCAGCTCAACGCCGTAGTTGCCAATCATCGGGTAGGTCATTACCACGCCCTGTCCTGCGTAGGACGGGTCGGTGAGCACTTCTAAATAGCCAGTCATGGAGGTGTTGAAGACCACCTCGCAGGCCACCTCACGGAACGCGCCGCGCCCCTCGCCGCCCCAAACGCTTCCGTCTTCCAAAACGAGCCATGCTTGCATGTGTTTTGCTCCTAGATGTTCGATATGAGAGGCTAGAGACTAGAAAATTCTCTCGCCTAGGAGGTACTTTGCGAAACCCTCGTATATTATAACAGATTTTGCGCATGGACGCAAGGCAGGCAAAGTTTGCAATGAACAATGGACAATTAACAAAGAACAATTATTGGGAGACTGAGAGGCGGGGGAAATTCACCCTGTAGGGGCGCACGCCCCGGTGCGCCCGCTGAACCCCCGCCAACATTGCATTTCGCCCAACGGGCGAGCGCAATGTTCGCCCCCCACAACAATTGTTCATTGCGCTACCTCAATGGTCTTGTTGACAATCGCGTTCGGATATACTATACTATGTATGAGCTTTGCAGTGAAAGAGAAGGTGTTTGCAATGACAAAATTGATTCAAGTGCGTGTGGATGCAACGGTTAAAACGGATGTTGAGGAAATTTTTTCCTCTATTGGGCTGGATACCGCAACGGCTGTGCGCATGTTTTTTGCCGCCGTGAAGTGGCATCGAGGCTTACCCTTTACGCCCACTGTCCCCAAGGGTGAATTGTCAGAGGCGGCGTTTGGACGGCTTTTGGATTCTCTTCCGCTTTTTGCGGACGGTGAGGAGACGTTGGCACGCGCCGTTGCACGAGTTCAGGCAGGCGTGGAAGGCTTGAGCCTTGAGGATTGCCGCGCTGGTTTAGAGGCCGCCAAGGCACGGGGGCTTGCCGCACATGTATAGGGTTGTGGTGGATGCGGAGGCCTTTGGCAAGATGCAAGATGCGGTTGAATTTGCCGCGCGTGTCAGTGAAGCTTTTGCGGACAAACTCATTCATGCCTATTTTGATTCGATGGAAAAGCTACGGGATAATCCTAGCGGTTATGCGCGGTATTTTTCAGAGAAATTTCCTGACATGGAACTGCACAAGCTACTCTTCAGCCAGTTCCACCGCCTTGTGTTTTCCGTCAAGGACGGCATTGTTTATGTTCTCGACATCCAAGACTGTCGGCAGGACACAGATAAGCACATTGTATAATGTTGCAATCTTTCTCCGCAACAAACATCATGCCCCAAAAATCTACTCTGCTAAAATCTCGCCCCTACCCCGCCCAAAACTTCCGATCCAGCCCACGGAACTGGACGGCTTCGGCCACGTGGGGGACGTCCACCGCGTCGCTGCCCGCTAGATCCGCGAGGGTGCGCGAGACGCGCAAAATCTTGTCGTAGGCGCGGGCGGAGAGCCCCAGCCGCTCGAACGCGGCTTCCAGCAGGTGCATGGCCGCGGGCGTGGGGGCGCAGAAAAGCCGCGTTTGGGCGGCGGTCATGCGGGCGTTGGCGTGGATGCCCGTGCCCGCAAAGCGCTTCTCCTGCAGGGCACGCGCTGCGTTGACCCGCGCACGGATTTTCGCCGATTCTTCGCTGTCCTCTTTGGCCGAGAGCTTGTCGAACGCCACGCGGGGCACTTCAATGTGCAGGTCAAAGCGGTCGAGCAGTGGACCGGACACCCGCGCCAGATATTTTTGCGCCGCGCCCTGCGGGCAGGTGCATTTGCGGGTGGCGTCGCCAAAATAGCCGCAGGGACAGGGGTTCATGGCCGCAACGACCATCGTCTCGCAGGGGTAGGTCAGGCTGGCCTGCACGCGGCTGATGGTGATGGTGCCGTCCTCCATGGGCTGGCGCAAAATCTCCATGGCGTTGCGGGAGAACTCCGGGAGCTCGTCCAAAAACAGCACGCCGTTGTGCGCCAAACTGATTTCGCCCGGGCGGGGCACTGTGCCGCCGCCAGAGAGCCCCGCGCCGCTCACGGAATGGTGGGGCGCACGGAAGGGACGCGTGGTGATGAGGCTTACGCCCGCGCCTAGTGTCCCCGCCACGGAATAGAGCTTCGTGGTCTCCAGGCTCTCCTCAAAAGTCATCTCCGGCAAAATGGACGGGATGCGCTTGGCCAGCATGGATTTGCCCGAACCGGGCGGCCCGACCAGCAGGCAGTTGTGCCCGCCCGCCGCTGCGACTTCCAGCGCACGCCGCGTGCCCAGCTGCCCTTTCACGTCGCGAAAATCCGGCAGGTGGAGCTGCAGCTCTTCCTGCGGGTAGTCCTCCGGGCGCACGGGCGCGATTTTTGTTTTGCCAGTCAGGTGGTCGCACAGCTGACGCACCGTCTGCACGGGGTAGACGCGGATGTCGCGCAGGGCGGCGGTTTCGGCGGCGTTGGCGGCCGGGATATAGACCTCGCGCAGTCCCTGCGCCCGCGCCTGAATCACCATGGGTAGCACCCCGCGCACCGACTGCACCTCGCCGCCGAGGGACAGCTCGCCCACAAAGGCCTTGTCCGCCCCGTCGAACGCGATATCGCGACCCGCCAGCAGGATGCACAGCAAAATCGGCAGGTCATACACCGAGCCTTCCTTGCGGATGTCCGCCGGCGCAAGGTTCACGGTGATTTTGCCGATGGGGAAGGAAAAGCCACTGTTTTTGGCCGCCGAGGGCACGCGACTTTTGGCCTCGCTCACGGCGGAATCGGGCAGCCCCACCACCTCAAAGCGCGGCATGGCGTTGCTCAAATCCGTCTCCACGCGCACGGCAAAGCTCTCCATGCCAAAAAGCCCCAGACTGTTGACCTGCGCAAACATGGCTCTGCCCCCTCCCTGCGTTAAGTTTTTGAAATGCCTTGCTATTTTAACATATTTTGCGGGGGATTGCAATGCGTGTATCTCCTTGACACGCGGCGGGGATAATGATACAATGAAAAGCAAACCGATCATGGGTGGTGAATATGACGGGAAAGTCGACAAAAATCTTGCGCTGGGCGCTTATCCTGCTCCTGTTGGGCACGTTTTCGCTGAGCAGCTGGCAGCTATACAAGACTTGGCAAAACACCCGCGCGGCGCAGGCGGAGCGCGACCGCTTCGCCGAATATGCGCCAGAGATTCCCACACACAGTGCGCCCCAGAAAACGTCCAACCCCAACATCGCCACGCTACAGAGCAAATACCCGGATGTGGTTGGCTGGCTGCGCGTGGAAGGCAGCAGCATCAACGCGCATTTTGCGCAGGGCGAGAACAATGCCGTCTACCTGCGTGCGGATTTAGACAAAAAGTATCTAGACGCGGGCACGCTGTTCTTGGATTCTCGCTGTGACAAATCGTTGGCGGATTTCCACAGCATCATCTACGGGCACAACATGCGCGACGGCAGTCTGTTTGGCGAGCTGAAAAAGTTCGCGAAAGACCCAGCGTTTTTCAACGCGCACCCGCGCGGCTGGATTGCGCTGGCCGACGAGACCCTGCCGCTGGCGTTCTTCGCCATCATCACCGTGCACCAGCTCGACCCACAAATCTACGGCTTAGACAACCCAGACGAGGCGAGCAAAGCGGCTTTTCTGGCGCACGTGAAAGAGAACGCCCAGTTCTGGCGCGATGTTGGGCAGTCGCCCACGGATCGCTTCGTGAGCCTCTCCACCTGTGAACAGCACAACAGCGAGTATCGCTTTGTGCTGGTCGGACGCATTGAGGAATGAGGATACAGGCGTGAGGTCTGTAGGGGCGGCAATCTGCCGCCCGCTGTATAGAGGGCGGTCTGTAGGGGCGGATGATATCCGCCCCTACAAAACAATTGTTCATGGTTCATGGTTCATTGTTCATTGTAAACGCTTCCTTGCACTTTCGCGTGTTTCATGGTATACTATGGAACAAGAGAGAATGGACTGCGGAGGAGTCTCATGAACGTCTACGATTTTGACAACACCATCTACGATGGTGAGAGCGGCTTGGATCTTTTCTTGTTTTACCTGCGCCGCTACCCGGATATCATCCAGTACGCGCCCAAGGTGATTGCCGCCACGATTCGCTATAAGAGGCACAAAATCACCATCGAAGAGGCGCTCACGCGCTACACCATTTACATCGAGACCTTCCTGCGCCGCCTGCCCGATCCGCAGGGCGACATGGAACGCTTTTGGGACAAACATCAGCACAAGATCAAGCCGTGGTATGAAGACATTCGCCGACCGGACGATCTGATCATCTCGGCCAGCCCGGAGGCCGAACTGTCCGTGATTTGCCGACGGCTGGGCATCAATCAATTTTTGGGCACGCGCGTGGACGAAGAGACCATGACCATTACGCACTTCAATTTCCGCGAAAACAAAGTCAAGTATTTCCGCGAGCAATACCCCGATGCCGTCATCGACACCCTCTACACCGATTCCTACAACGACCGCTGGCTCATGGACATCGCCACGCACGTAGTGCTCGTCAAAGGCGACAAGCAGACGGTGCTGAAGTAGGGTTTTCGGCAAACATTGACTTTCTTCGCGCAACCTGTTATAATCTACAGCGGTGGCTTCTAGAAGTTAGATTTTAGATTCTAGATTTGTTAGCAAGAGCTTTTGCGACAACATCTAGTCTCTAGTCTCTGACATCTAGCATCTAGAACAAGAAATAACCGCCCTTCTCTCCAAAGATTTGCGGTTATTTCTTAAATAGCATCATCTCGAGGATAGAAACCACCGTTATCTGGCAGTGCCACCATCTTCTATAGTATACACCTTCTGCACCTGTTTTGTCAAGTGCGGCAAACAAAATTGTATTTGGAGCCCCCATGGCGCACGAACGCTTGCAGAAAATCATCTCGGCGGCGGGCTTGCTCTCGCGGCGGGCGGCGGAGGATGCCATCCGCGCCGGGCGCGTGCTGGTCAACGGTCGCCGCGCGTCCATTGGTGAGAGCGCTGACCCCGCCGCTGACGAAATCAAGCTGGACGGCGTGCTCGTGCGCGTGCAGCGTCAGCACCGCTACATTGCCCTGCACAAGCCGCGCGGGGTGGTGTGCACGCTGGCCGACGAGCGCGGCCGCCGCGCCCTGCCCGACCTGCTGGGGGACGTCCCCGAGCGCGTGTATCCCATTGGGCGGCTGGATCGCGACAGCGAGGGGCTGGTGCTACTGACCAACGACGGCGCGTTCGCCAACCGCGTGATGCACCCGCGCACGCACATCGCCAAGACCTACCGCGTCACCATTGCCCCCGCGCTGACGGAGGAACAGCTGGCCACGTTTGCCGCCGGGATGCGCTTGGAGGACACCGTCACCGCGCCCGCGCGTATTCGCGAGATTGAGGCGCGGGAAGACCGTGCCGTGCTGGAGGTGGTGCTCTGGGAGGGCAAAAACCGCCAGATTCGCCGAATGCTCGATGCGCTCGGCGTGGAGACCCTGCGCCTGAAGCGCAAACAGATTGGCGGGGTGAAGCTGGGGATGCTCCCGGCGGGTCAGTGGCGCGACTTGACGGCGGCGGAACTGGTCGGATTCCGAAATTAGTCACGTTTTCGCCCTGTGAGGTATATTCCCGCGCCTCTGGCAATATATGGGAATGTAGAGGGCAAAAAACGGAAATCCGCCCAATTTTCACCCCAAAAACGCCAAATCTGCAAATACTTTTCAAAAAAGTTGCAAAAAAGTCCAAAAACCTCTTGACAAATCGCGCAAAAAAAGGTTTAATATACATGTGAGTTTTTAGCCGCTCTAATTTGGCGCGGCAAAACCGATTCATTCAATTTAAGGAGAGACCCCTATGAAGAAGCTTTTGTCCGTGCTCTTGGTCATGGCACTCATCCTGTTGCCATTGGCCGCCGTGGTCACCTCGGCCGCCGCCGTCATCGCCGTGAACAACGTCACCGCGATCATTGACCAGCTCAAGACCGTTGGTGCGACCGTCCCCGTGACGACGACCGCCCCCCCGGTGACTGAAGAAGACACCGACCCGCCCTCAGTGTCTGACACCACCCCTGACGTGCCTGGTGAAGTGACCTCCGATGACACCACCCCACCCGCGCCCGGTGAACCCACCACACCGGTTGTCACTAAGGTTGACGATGGCAAAACCTCCACCAAACCGACCGACAAGACCACCACCACCACAAAGCCAAATCCTGTTGGCGGCGTGCCCAGCACCCCTGCGGCTGTTCTTGACCTCTACAAGGCGGCTACAACAAAAGCGCAAAGCGCAACAGAAGTTAAGAAAAACGTCAACACAAAATTGACAGCGTTTGCGGGTACTGCCAACCTGTTGAAACTCACAGGCATGGATCTACCTTTAGGCGTTGGTAACGTTGGTGAGATCGTTAAAGATTTCCTTGGACAGCAACCAAAAGAATACAAACAAACTGGTAAAGAAGCACTTATTGTGTCTAGTTTGACGGCAAACGATATCACTGGAGCGGTTGCTGTAAAAGATGGTGCAAACACAAAGCTTACCATCAGCATCAAAGGCGAAACCAATCCCAAGTATAACACCTCTGCCATCAGCCATGCGATTCCAGGTGGTGAAATCTTCGTTGAAGAAAATGTTCGTGCAGAAGTTGACCAAGCCGTTAAAGATTCGCTCAAAGGCCTAGTCAAGGTTACGATTGGTTCTATGACATTCATTACCAAGAATGTAAAAATTGTTGCCGTCATCACCGCAGATAACAAATTCGTCAGCCTTACCCAAAGCTACGACTTTGATGCTGCTCTTGATAACGTCAAGATTACGTTGCTCGGTAGTGGCGACCATGGCGAAATGGCAAACAGCCATCGCGATGTTATCTATTCAAACTGGAAATACTAAGATTTCCCTTTGACAAAACAGCGGCACCCAAATGGGTGGCGCTGTTTTCTTGACTTTGGGCGCGAGATGTGGTAGAATAAAGTTGTTAGAGGGTGAGAACTTTGGTCATCGAAACAGATTTGACGGAAGAAGAGCGCGAATGGATGCGCCAAGGGCGCGAGGAAATCGCGCGAGGCGAATTCGTTACGCTGGAGGATTTTAAGCGAGAGCTTGCTGACGATGTCGCGTCTCCAGAAGACATTCTCGCCCACAAGCAGGCCATGGAAGATTATCGCAACGGGGAGTGCATCCCCTTTGCGGAGGTTGCCAGAAAATGGGGCGATGGCACAATGGATTTTGCGCGTGCTGTGGAACACTCTGTTTAACGCCACCTGAAATGAAAAAGAAGCCTACCCACGCGGCGGCTTCTTTTTTCTTGCGTTCTGCCGCCATTTTTGGTATAATATGCCCAGCGCAAAGCGATAGGAGATTCCATGCTCATCACCCTGCGGGTCAAAGCCGCCGAATCCGTCATCATCACCACGCCCAGCATTCGGCTGGAGGCGTTTTTGAAGTTCTGCGGCGCGGTGGAGAGCGGGGGACAAGCGAAAGTGCACATCGTGGGCGGCGAACTGCGGGTGAACGGCGAGCTGTGCACCCAGCGCGGGCGGCAACTGCGCCCCGGCGACAGAGTGACTGGCCTAGGCGGCGCGTGGCAGGTCGTCGCGGCATGAGGGTACTGGAACACAGCGTGCGCTCTTTTCGCAACCTGCACGAGCTACAATTCACGCCGTCCGCTGGCGTGAACCTGATTTGCGGGGACAATGGACAAGGCAAGACCAACACCGCCGAGAGCCTGTGGCTGCTCACGGGCTGCCAGAGTTTTCGCACCAAACGCCTGCGGGAGCTCATCGCCCACGGGCAGGACGCGGCGCAGATTGCCGCCCGCGTCTTTGCGGGGGAGCGAGAGCAAACCATTGAAATCCAGCTGGGGCAACGCCGCCGCGCGGTGTGCAACGGCATTGCGCTCGAGAGCCCGCACGCGCTGTTGGGGCTGTTCCCGGCGGTCATTTTTTCGCCGGATACGCTGGCGCTGGTGCGCGAGGGCGCGGGGCATCGCCGCCGCTTTTTGGACATCGCCATCAGCTTCCGCAAGCCCGCCTACGCCGCCGCGCTGAGCAAATACTGCAAGGTGCTCGACCAGCGCAACGCGCTCCTGCGCACGGGCGGCAGCCCCAAGGAGCTCGCGCCCTGGGACGGTCTGCTGGCGCACTACGGGGCGGTGCTCATCGCCGCACGCGCGAAATACACGGCGGCACTCGCGCCGCTGTGCGCCTCCATCTACGGCGACCTGAGCGGCGAAGCGGAGACGCTGAGCTTGACCTACCAACCCTGCGTCCCGGCGGACGAGTTGAGCGAATATCTGCTGCTCTCCCTCTTCCAGCGCACGCTGGAGGCCGACCAGCGAGCCGGCTACACCACCGCCGGGGTGCACGCGGAGGACTTCGCGCTCCGACTGGATGGCCGCTCGGCGCGGGTGTTTGGCTCGCGCGGGCAGCAGCGTTGCTGTGCGCTGGCGTTGAAAATCGCGGAGGCAAGCCTGCTGTGCAAAGCACTGGACGACGCGCCCGTGGTCATCCTAGACGACGTGATGAGCGAGCTGGATGCCGCGCGACAGGCCGCGCTGCTGCGCTATTTGCAGGACTGGCAGGCGTTCATCACCTGCTGCGAAGTGCCCGCCGTGTTCGGCGAGAGCGATGCCACGCTGTTTCACATGCGCGAGGGAAAATTGGTGACGGAGTAAGCCGATGGACGAGAAAAAACTGATGCAAACGCTCAGGGCGCGGCTCACGGACGCGCGGCTTGTGCACTCCGTCAACGTGGCCGAAAGCGCCCACGCGCTGGCGGAACGCTGGGGCGCAGACCCCGAAAAAGCCCACTGGGCGGGGCTGGCGCACGACGTGTGCAAGTGCGACAGTGTGGATAAAATGACGAATATTCTCACGCGTGCAGGCTATGATTTTCTGGACTGCGAGCGCGGCAACGCCAAGCTCCTGCACGCCCCCGCAGGCGCGACCTTCCTGCGCGAGAGCGGCCTGTGCGCGGACGATGACATCCTAGACGCGGTGCGTTATCACACCACGGGGCGTGCGGGGATGTCGCTGTTGGAAAAAGTGGTGTTCATGGCGGATCTCGTCAGTGCCGATCGGGACTACCCAGACGTGGAGACCGTCCGCCAAATGACCTTCAGCGATTTGGACGGCGCACTAAACTACGCGCTCGCGTTCATCAAAGCGCAGCTCGAACGGCGCGGCGAAGCCATACACCCCAATTCAGTCGTGAGGGATGAGGATTGAGGCGTGAGGAATTTGGCGGCGTTGTTCTGCGTACAGCAACCACTTAATTTTGTCATGCACCACGAAAAAGTCCATGACATCGACCACAAAAATAAACTGTAGCACGCCGTGCAGGAGCAAGGTGGGGAACGAGACGCGGCGGTTGTTGTATTGCAGGGAGAGCCCCACGACGGCGAAAAGCGATGTGGGCACGAGCATCAGCCACGCAGATAAGTAGCCGATCCATGCAACCGCCACGCCAAAAGGCGTGATCAGGAGGGTTGTGCAGACAAGAAAATTGAGCACAAAGAAGGGGATGACGCCCAGCTTCAAGAGCAGTGTCAGCGCATTGAGCTGGCGCTGTTTGGCTATATCCGCTTGGATGTCTTTTGCGCTCTTTAGTAGTGCCATCACGCTGATATACGCCAACACGGTGGGCGCGAAAAGCATGGCAAGCCCCACGAACTCTAGGAGGGTGGTCAAGCGCTGTGCATGGGGCAGAAAAGTGGGCAACGCAAGCGAAGACACGAGCACGACCAGCTGGCAGTCCGCGCACACAATCGTTGCAATCACAAGCTGTTTGATGCGCTTCATGGACTCTCCAGTTCGGTGTTAGTTCCAGAAATCTAGAATCTAGATTACCACATATCTTGTCGTTCGGGCGCGGTCGGTCCGTTGATTTTGCGCTCGATGTAGGCGGGCACGGTTTCGCGGGGGATGTCCAGCGCCACGGCCAGCTCTGTGAAGAGCAGCTCTTCGGCCAGCTTCATGAAGCGCTCATCCACCACGCCCAGCTTGCGCTTTTGGTCAACGACCTCCTGGCGCTTGGCATAAATGGACATGGTCAGTGCCAGCAAATCCGCCAGATCGTGGCTGCGCATGGAGGCCTTGTAGTGCTCCTCCAGCTCGTTGAGCAGGTGGCTGTGGTCAATTTCCACGTCGATGGTGGGAATCAGGGCAATCAAGTCTTCCGCCTCTTCTTTGGAGATGACCGGGCGCATGAAGATTTTGGCTTCCACGGGGGTGTAAATCTTGTTGTGTTCCTGATAAATGGGCGATAAAACGTAGTAGTCTTGGCTTTTCTCGCTGCGCGAGAAGGCACGCGCCGTGATATCCAAAATGCGGCAAACGCCGGTTGTTCCGTAGACAACGAGATCTCCGATATGATACATGTTTTTACACTCCAAAAAATCTATTAGCGGTAACGCACTATTCATTTGCGATGTGGGTCTATTATTATAGCACATTTTCACAAAAAATGCAAATTCGCTGTTTGGGCTTAGGATAAGTAGGGTGGGCGCGTGCGCCCATACCCGCAGGGCACAGGCAAGGGTCGCCCCTACAAACTCTCACACCAACACCTATTCACTATTCACTATTACCTATTACCTAAATTCAGTCCATCATCTCCACCTTCATTTTGTTCAAGATGCGCTTTTCCAGCCGCGAGATGTAGCTTTGCGAGATGCTCAGTTGGTCGGCAACTTCTTTTTGCGTGTATTCTCGCGCAAAGCCCAGTCCGAAGCGCATCCGGATGATCAGCCGCTCCCGCGCACCCAGCGCACCCACCACCATCAGCAGGCGTTGCCGCTCGTCGGCGTCCTCCATCTCCTGCTGGATGCCGTCGCCCTCCGTGCCCAGCACGTCCGAGAGCAGCAGCTCGTTGCCGTCCCAGTCCACATTCAGCGGCTCGTCAAGGCTGATTTCGCTACGCTCCCGCGCGGTTTTGCGCAGGTGCATAAGGATTTCGTTCTCAATGCAGCGGCTGGCGTAGGTGGCCAGCTTTGTGTTTTTCTCCGGGTTAAACGTGCGCACGGCCTTGATCAGCCCAATGCTGCCGATGCCAATCAGGTCGTCCAGCGGCGTGTTGGTGTTCTCAAACTTGCGGGCAATATAGACCACCAAACGCAGGTTGTGTACAATCATCTTTTCGCGTGCACCCTCGTCGCCTTCGGCGATGCGCAGGAAGAGCGCGGCCTCCTCCTCCCGCGTGAGGGGCGGCGGTAGGGTCTGGCTCGTGCCGATATAATGCACGGGCGGCGCGAGCGCACGCGTCAGCCTCTGCCGGATTTGCGCCAGCCATGCGCGAAAGCGATGGAATAGACTCCGTTGTTCGGCCTGCACAGTTCTCTTCATGGTGATTTCTCCTCGGCACATTGTTCAAAAAATACGCTGCCCACCAGCGCGGTGTATTCCCCACGCGCCAGCGTTTTGGGGTGGACGGCGATATAGACATCCCGCGCCACAAAGCACCGTTTGCCCTGCCGTAGCTGCGCAAGCTCTGCGCGGAAGGCGGGCAAGACCCCCGCGCCGCCCACGCTGTGGTAGGGAATCAGGCGCAGGTTGCCGCCAGCGGCGGCGTTTTGGGCGTGCGTGCTACACTCCGGCGGGGTGATGCTGCGCACACTGGCGGCCTCACAAACAATCACCGCCGCGCCCGAAAATCCCTCGCGCAGGGCAGAGCCGCTGTCGAACAGTGCCGGGAGGGTGACGCGCTGCCCGCCCGCCTCAATCGTCAGGGTGAACGCGTGATTCTCCGGCGCTTTGCGTGCGGTCAAGAACGCGATGAGCCGCGTCACGGCGTAGCAAAACACTGTGCTCAGGGTGAGGGTGAGCACCGAGACATCAAAGTACAGCGCACCGTTTTGGTAGAGCATCCCGCGCGGCGCGAGCAGCGTCCACAGCGCGAGGAGCACCCCCGCAAAGAGGAAGTTGGCCAGCAAGAACGTGGCCACCGTGCGCAGAAAGACCCACTTGTCCCGCCCCCCAAACGTGACCCAAACGAGCAGTACACAGCCGATGAGCTTCATCAGCAGTGCCAAACTCCAGTGCATTTCTGGCAGAAAGATCACCAGCGACAGTGCGCCACCTAGTAGCGTCCCCAAAAGCAAACGCACGCGGCGCAGTTCCTGCCGCAGAAGCGTGGCGCTGGCCAGCAGGAGCAGTGCCGTGATGAACGCGTTGAGGAAGAGAAGCACATCTAAGTACACAACCCGTTGCAAAAGCATCACCCCGGACACTATTATAGCGCGTCCGAGGTGTTTATTGTGTCGAATTGCAGAGGGCAGAAGTCAGAGGACAGAAGACAGAGAGAGGATACAGGCACGAGGCGTGTAGGGGCGACCCTTGCCTGTGCCTGCGGGTATGGTCGCCCGTCTGTGTTTGCGGGAACACAGCGTGCGCACGGGGGCGTGCGCCCCTACAATTGGATTTTATCAGCCCCTATAGAGCCCCACAATTGTTCATTGTCCATTGTCCATTGTTAATTGTATGAGAATTGGCTGTTGTACAGATTGGCGTAGAAGCCCTCCTGCGCCAGCAGCCCCGTGTGCGTGCCTTGCTCCACAATGTCGCCGTCGCGCAGGACGAGGATGAGGTCGGCGTCGCGGATGGTGGAGAGGCGGTGGGCAATGACGAAGCTGGTGCGTCCGCGCATGAGGTTGCGCATGGCGCGTTGAATGCGCTCCTCCGTGCGGGTATCCACGGAACTGGTGGCCTCGTCCAGAATGAGGATGGGGCGATCGGCGAGGATGGAACGCGCAATGGTGAGCAGTTGCCGCTGCCCTTGGGAGAGGTTGCCCGCGTCCTCGGCCAGATGGGTGTTGTAGCCCTCGGAGAGCGTCTTGATGAAATGGTCGGCGTGCGCGGCTTTGGCCGCGGCGATGACCTCCTCGTCCGTGGCGTCCAGCCGCCCATAGCGGATGTTCTCCAGAATCGTGCCCGAAAAGAGCCAGGTGTCTTGCAGCACCATCCCAAAGCCCTCCCGCAACGTGTGGCGGGGCAGGGTGCGGATGTCGTGGTTATCGATGAGGATTGCGCCGCTGTCCACGTCATAGAAGCGCATGAGGAGCTTGACGATGGTGGTTTTGCCCGCGCCGGTGGGGCCCACAATGGCCACAGTTTGGCCGGGCTGGACGTTGCAGCAAAAGTCGTTGATGATGGTTTTCTCTGGCAGGTAGCCAAAGTGCACATGCTGAAAGTCGTTCGTGCCGCTGAAACGGGTGGGCACGGCGGTGGGGTCGACCACTGCGTCGGGGCTCTCTTCTTCCTCTTCTAGGAACTCGAACACACGCTCGGCGGCGGCGGCCATGGACTGGAACTGGTTGCCCACCTGTGCCAACTGCTGGATGGGCTGGGTGAAGTTGCGGATGTAGTTGATGAACGAGACGATGCTGCCCACGGTCAGCTCACCGCTGGCGGCCAGCACCGCGCCGTAGACCACCACGCCCACGTAACCCAGATTGCCCACGAACTGCATGATGGGCATCATGAGCCCGGAGAGGAACTGGCTTTTCCACGCGCTGGTGAAGAGCTTTTCGTTCGTCTTCTTAAAGGTCTCCATGGCCGTGTCCTCGTAGCCAAAGAGCTTGACGACAGTCTGCCCGGCAAAGGTCTCTTCCACCTGACCGTTGATTTCGCCCAGATACTTCTGTTGGCGCTTGAAGTGCTTTTGGCTCAGAGACATGATGAGACCAATGAGCCCGGCGGAAATGGGGATGAGCAGCAGCGCGATGAGCGTCATTTTCCACGAGGTCTTGAACATCATCACCGCCACGCCGATGAGGCTGGTGACAGAGAAAATGAACTGCGTGAAGCACTGCTGGAGCGACTGGCTGAGGGTGTCCACATCGTTGGTGATGCGCGAGAGGATGTCGCCGATGGGTTGGCTCTCGAAGTAGCGCATAGGCAGGCGGCCGATTTTCTGGCTGATCTGCGTGCGGAACTTGTAGCTGATGTTTTGGCTAATCTGCGTGGCAATCAAGCCCTCGCATAGGTGCGCGAGTCCACTCGCCCCGTACAGCACCAGCAAGAAGCCCAGCGTGTAGCCAATCTTGCCCAGATCAATGTCGCCACTGCCGGAGCTTTTGGCCGTGATTCCCTGGGTCAGCAGGTCAAACGCCTCGCCCAGCACCTGTGGGCCATACACAAAGCACACCGTGCCCGCGACAGAGAGGATGAGCACAAAGATGGATTGCACGGGGTATTCGCCTATGCGGCGCAGGAGCTTGCCCAGCGTGCCCTTAAAGTTCTTGGCCTTCTCCCCATGCATCCCGTGGCCACTGCCCGGGCCGTGGCGCGGGGGACGGGAGGTGGTGGAGGTGATTTTGGTGTTGTCAGCCATTGGACACACCCCCTTTCTGTAGTTCTTCTTCGCTCAGCTGACTGCGGGCAATCTCTTGGTATTCCGCGCAGCTTTGCATCAGCTCGCTGTGCGTGCCCTTGCCCACGATATGCCCTTCGTCCAGCACCAAGATTTGGTCGGCATGGAGCACGGTGGCGATGCGCTGGGCGACGATGATGACCGCCGCGTCGCTGATTTCGGTATGGATGGCGTGGCGCAGGGCGGCGTCGGTCTTAAAGTCCAGCGCGGAGAACGAATCATCGAACACAAAGAGTTTGGGGTCTTTGGCGATGGCGCGGGCAATGGCGAGGCGTTGCCGTTGACCGCCGGACACGTTCGTGCCGCCTTGGGCAATCTCGCTGCCGTATTGGTCGTCTTTCTCTAGGATGAAGTCCTCGGCCTGCGCAATGCGTGCGGCGCGGTGGAGCTCTTCTTCGCTGATGTCCTCCGAACCAAAGCGCAGGTTGCTCTCAATCGTGCCAGAGAAGAGCACGGCCTGCTGGGGGATATAGCCGATGAGGGAGCGCAGCTTTTTCTGGCTGAGCGCCCGCACGTCCACGCCGTCGATGGTCACGCTGCCTTCGGTGACATCATATAGGCGCGGGATGAGTTGCACCAGCGTGGATTTGCCCGAACCCGTGCCGCCCAGAATGGCCGTGGTCTGCCCCGGCGTGGCGGTGAAGCTGATGTGTTCCAGCACGTTTTCTTCCGCGCCGGGGAAGCGGAAGGAGACATCGTCAAAGGCGACTTCACCCTTCCAATCCACGCCGTCGTCCTCATCGATGTAAGGATCGAGCACAGAGGGCGGCGTTTTGAGCACTTCATTGATGCGCCCGGCGGCCACTTCGGCGCGGGGCAAGAAGACGAAAATCATCGCCAGCATCACAAAGCTCATGACAATCTGCATGGTGTAGGACATGAACGCCATGATGCCGCCCAGTTGATCCGCCCCGCCAACCGCCGCGCCCTTCGCGCCGAACCACACAATCACCACCGTGAGCGCGTTGATAAAGAAGAAGAACACGGGCATCAGCCCCGCCATGGCGCGACCAGTGAAGAGTTGGTTTTTCAGCAGCGCGGCACTGGCCTCCTGCATCCGCTCTTCCTCGTGCTTTTCGCGGCTGAAGGCGCGGATGACGGGCACGCCCGTGAGGATTTCGCGGCTCACCAGATTCAGGCGATCCACCAGCGTTTGCATGATGCGGAATTTGGGCAGCACCGTGAGCGCCACGGCGACCAGCACCGCCAGCAAGGTGGCCACCGCCACCGCCAGAATCCAGCTCAAGTCGTTGTGTTCGTTGATGACCTTGATGACGCCGCCCACGCCCAGCATGGGCGCATAGAGCACAATGCGGATGACCATGACCACGGCCATTTGGATGTGCTGGATGTCGTTGGTGGAGCGCGTGACGAGGGAGGCGGGGGAGAATTTGTCCAGCTCCGCACGGCTAAAGCTCAGCACGCGATGATAGAGCTGTCCGCGCAGTTTGCGGGCGATTTTCGCCGCCGCGCGTCCGGCCAGCAGCACCACAAAGATGGCGCACACCGTGGCGGCCAAGCTTACGCCCAGCATTTGCGCCCCGACTTTGATGATGTAGTCGCGTTGGATTTTGTCGGTATCCACGCCGATTTTGCTGTATTCTTCGCGCATCGCAGTGATGTCTTGCGCGGCCAAAAATTGCTCGGCAAAGTCGCCCATCTGGCCGCCGATCATCTGCTCCATGCCCGCCAGCAGTTTTGCCTTCGCGCTGGGATCGGCCGCCTGCGCCATTCGTTGAAGCTCAGGGTTGGTCTGCTTGACCATCTCTTCCAGTCCCGCGCGCATTTGCGGGTCGGTCTCCGCCGGGAGCGCACGCAGTGTGGCCGGCAAGCCCAAAATCGCCAGCGGAACTTTGAGCAGTTCCTCCAACGCCGGGCGGACATCCTTTAGATCGGGCAGGTCGATGGTCTCCAAATCCCCCAGTGCCAAGGTCTGCTCCGCAAGCGGGGCATCGGGATTCTCCAGCCGATAGGCATGGGTGAGTAGCGGAATTTTGTCTTCGGGGATGAACAGTTGCAAGTCCCCGAACATTTGGGCACTCATGCGCACGGGGATGGTCTCATCAATGCCGTACTTCTGGATGCCCACATCCACTAGCTTTTTGGTGTATTCGGGCACCATCAGGTCGCACTGCACCTGCGCATACAGTAGCACCAGCACAATGAGCACAGAGCCCAGACAGTTCTTTAGGTAAGCGAAAATTTTCAAAACGCTTCAACCTCCATTTCTTCTTTTGCGGCGGACAAAAATTGTCCGAACAGGGCGACGAATTGCTCCGCCTGCGTTTCCCCCATACGCGCCAGTGCGTTGCCCACGCGGTGGATTAGGTAGCGCTCCTTGATGGCGGTGTGCCGCTTGCCGTGCTCGGTGAGGTGTACCAGCACGCGGCGGCGGTCGTGCACGTCCGCTTCGCGCGTGATGTAGCCACGGTTTTCCAGATCGCTGAGCAAACTGGACATGCGCGGACCCGAATTTTGCAGTGCGCTGCTCAGGTCGCCGGGCAGTGCGCGGTTGCCGTGGTGACGCAGTTTTTCCATGGCTATGTGGTCGGCCTTGAGCATCTTGCCAAAGTTCTCCAGCACACTGCGGCGGTTTTCGCGCAGCAGCGTCAGGAAGGTCTCAGCCAGTTCGGTGCTTTCCATGCTTGATTTCTCCTTTCGCAAAATAAATAACCACCGTGAATAGTTAGCGTGGCTAAGTATATCACCCAGCAGGTGCAATGTCAAGCCCTTTTTTGCGATTTGTGAATAATGACAAAGCAGAGGGCAGATATCAGAGGACAGAAGGCTCAATTGCACCAAAGAGCTGTCTTCTGCCCTCTGATTTCTGATTTCTCAAATGGTATATTGTGATTTTGGCCGCAGTATGTTATAATAATAGAATACGAGTTTTGCACAGGGGGGACACAGTGGGTGCTTATATCAAAAAAAATCTAACCGTGCCGAATTTGATCTGCGTGGGGCGAATTTTGCTTTTGATCCCGTTTGTCTTGCTGTATTTGCGCGGGCAATACGCGTGGGCGCTGGGCTTATTGGTGCTCAGCGGCGTGTCGGACATTCTGGACGGCACGATTGCGCGTCGCTTCAACCAAGTGAGCGAGCTGGGCAAACTGCTCGACCCTGTGGCGGACAAAGTCACGCAAATCACGCTGGCCATCGTGCTGCTGATCCAATTCATGCACGCCCAAACGGAGCTCATGCGCACTTACGCTTGGATTTTCCTTGTGTTTTTGGGCAAGGACTTGTTCATGCTCGCGGGCGGCGCGGCGATGCTTTTGCTCAAGATGCGCCCACAACCGGCGGAGATTTTCGGCAAGATTTCCACCATCATGTTCTATATCATCATGTCGTTCCTGCTGGGCTTTGCGCCGGAGATCGGCGCGATTGCGCAGCGCTACCCCGCGCTGACCTTCTCGCCAACGCTGGTAATTATTCTCGTCGCGCTCAGCGCCCTGCTCACCCTCGCCGCGCTGGCCAGCTACGTGCCGGGCATCGCAAAAGAAGTCAAACGCGGGTTTGCCGCGCGTGCGGCCTCTGCCTCCGAAGAAGTCTAAGCTGAAGGAAAAAACAAATGGAAATGTGCCAAGTCTGCGGGAAACGCCCCGCGCAGTTCAACATTGTGACCAAAGATGAAGCGGGCGAAACGCTCTCGCGCTGGCTGTGTTTGCCCTGTGCGCTGAAGGAAAACATCGGCCCGGCGCAGGCCATGCTCAAGAGTATGGGAATGCCCGAGGAGGAACTGGAGGGCATGGAAGAGCAGATGGAAGATCTGTTTGAAAACATGGATATGGAGGGCTTCACGCCGCCCATGGGCACGCAGTTGCCCCGCTTTGGCTTCTTTAATGGTGCGGGCCCGTTTGCGCCGCAGTTGCCAGAGGAAAAACCCGCCGAACCCGATGCCGCGCCCGCCAGCAAAGACAAAAAAGCGAAAAAGGCCAAGAAAAAACAAGAGAGCCCCGCCAAAGAGCCGCGCAAATATCTGAGCAAATTCTGCACGGATTTGACCCAGCGTGCCCGAGACGGCAAGGTGGACAAGATCATCGGGCGCGACCGCGAAATCGCCCGCGCGGTGCAGATTCTCTGCCGCCGCACCAAGAATAACCCCTGCCTCATCGGCGAGCCCGGCGTGGGGAAGACGGCCATCGCGGAGGGGCTGGCACTGAGAATCGCGGAAAGCGACGTGCCCGCGAAGCTACAAAACAAAGAGATCCAGCTGCTGGATTTGACGGCACTGGTGGCCGGGACAAGCTACCGCGGTCAGTTTGAGGCGCGTGTGCGCGGCCTAATCCAAGAGGTGAAGCAGGAGGGCAACATCATCCTCTTCATCGACGAAGTGCACAATCTGGTGGGCGCGGGCGGCGCGGAAGACGCGATGAACGCCGCGAACATCCTTAAGCCCGCCCTGAGCCGTGGGGAAATTCAGATCATCGGCGCGACGACTTTCAACGAATACCGCAAGCACATCGAAAAAGACAGCGCACTGGAGCGCCGCCTACAGCCCGTGAAGGTGGAAGAGCCCAGCCTGGAGGAAGCCTGCGAAGTACTGTTGGGCATCAAGAGCTACTACGAGGACTACCACCGCGTGCGCATCTCTGACGCGCTGGTGCGACAGGCCGTCACGCTCAGCGAGCGGTATATCAACGACCGCTTTTTGCCGGACAAGGCCATCGACATTCTGGACGAGGCGTGTACGGCGGCGAATCTGCGCAACCCGGCCATCTCCGCGCTCGAAATCGCGGAGGCAAAAGTGGCCGAGGATACCGCCGAAATTGAGGAGCTGGAAGCCGCCGAGGAAATCGACTACGAGCGCATCGCCCGGCTGAAAGTCGCGCTGGCGCAAGCGGAAACGCGCCTGCCTGACCTGCGCGAAAAGGCCGCCGACAACCGCGTGGTGGTGGACGATCTCGCCCGCGCGATTCAGCTGTGGACAGGCATTCCGGCGCAGAAAATCTTGGAGAGTGACCTGCGCCGCCTGAGTGCGCTGGAGGACAATCTACGCCGTAAATTGGTGGGGCAGGAGGAGGCCGTAGGGCTGGTGGCCGCGGCGGTGCGGCGCGGTCGGGTGCAGATCAGCACCCGCAGACGCCCGGCGAGTTTCATCTTTGTGGGTCCCACGGGCGTGGGCAAAACGGAGCTGGTGAAGCTACTGGCGCGGGAACTCTTCGACACGCCCGAGACGCTCATTCGGCTGGATATGAGCGAATTCATGGAAAAACACGCGGTTTCGCGCATCATCGGCTCGCCCCCGGGCTACGTGGGCTACGATGAGGCGGGGCAGTTGACGGAGAAAGTGCGCCGCAAGCCCTACTCCATCGTGCTCTTTGACGAGATTGAAAAAGCGCACCCGGACGTGATGAATATCCTCTTGCAGATCCTCGATGAGGGGAAAATTACCGATGCGCATGGCCGTAATGTGGATTTTTCCAACACGGTCATCGTCATGACCAGCAACGTGGGCAGCGACCGCAAGGAAAATGTGCTGGGCTTTGGCAACACCCGCGCCGAATTCGCCAAAGAGAAGGCCTTGGCGGCACTGCGGGACTTCCTGCGCCCGGAATTCATTGGCCGCGTGGACGAAGTGGTGGTCTTCCGCGACCTCGTGCGTGCCGACTACGAGCACATCGCGGGGCTGATGCTGGGCGAACTGGTCGAGCCGCTGAAGGACAAGGGCATCACCCTCACGTGGCAGGACGACGTGCCCGCGCTCCTCGCCAAAGACGCTGGCGAGGGGGGGCGCGGCGCACGCGACCTGCGCAACGTCCTGCGCAAACAGGTGGAGGACAAAATCGCCACGCTGCTCATCCAAAACAGTGAAGAGCAGCTGCGCGGGATCTCTCTGGCGGTCAAAGACGATGCGCTGGACGTGGTTGGAACTGAATAAATATGCAAACGCGTGAATATTCTCTGGAGGCGCCCAGCGCCACTTTTACGACGCTCGGTTGCAAGGTCAATCAGGCGGAAACCCGCCGTTTGGCCGATGCTTTGCGTGCGCGGGGTTGGCACATTGCAGAGAGCGGTGCGGCCAGCGATGTGGCGATTATCAACTCATGCGCCGTCACGGCCGAGAGCGTGCGCAAGACGCGGCAGGCTGTGCGCCGCCACAAAAAGCAGCACCCGAACGCGCTGGTGGTGCTCTGCGGTTGCATGGTGACGGTGAGCGAAAACCTCCGCGAGGCACTGCCCGAAGCGGACATTTTTCTCACGCAAGAGGAGAAGGAAACGCTGCCCGATGTGCTCCATCGTGCGCTCAAAATCCCCGCGCAGATCCCGCCCATCGCGCCCCCGATCCCTCGTACTACCTCTGTTCGCGCGAGCGTGAAAATCCAGGACGGTTGCGACCGTTTTTGTAGCTATTGCGTGATTCCGCACGCGCGGGGACGGGCAAAATCCACCCTGCTGGACGACGTGCTGACCGAGTGCCGCGCCCTGCTGACGGGCGACACAAAAGAGCTGGTTCTCACGGGGATCAACCTCTCCACTTGGGGGCAGGAGTGGGGGTTGACCTTGGTGGATGTGGCACGCGCCGTGGGCGCACTGCCGGGGCTTTTGCGGCTGCGTTTGGGGTCGCTGGAGCCCTATTTGCTCACCGACACCGTGTGCACGCAGTTGGCGGAAATTCCCGCGCTGTGCCCACATTTTCACATTTCGCTACAAAGCGGGAGTGACAAAATTTTGCACGCCATGAACCGGCACTACAGCGCCGCGCAGTACGCCGCGCTCTGCGCAACCCTGCGCCAGCGCGTGCCGGGCTGCAGCATCACCACGGACATTCTGACGGGTTTTCCCGGCGAAACGCAGGATGATTTTGCGGAAACGATGCAGTTCGCGATGAATATTGCTTTTGAAAAAGTGCATATTTTTCCATTCTCCGCCAGACCTGGCACGCGTGCTTTTACCCTGCCCGACCCGCTCCCCCGCGCAGAAAAAGAACGCCGCGCACGCGAACTCGGTGCGGCGATGCGGGGGATTCGGCAGCAGTATCTGCAAAGCAATGTGGGACAGACGGTGGAAATCCTTGTGGAAGAGCGCGACGGCGAGGGCTTTTTGTGTGGCTACACGCCCAACTACACCGCCGTGCGTGCGCGGGGAGACGCGGACATCGGTACGCTGCAAAATGTTGTGATTACAGGCGTTGCGGGGGATCTGTGTGTCGGTGACGTGCTCTTGTAAGGGGTCACGCCACGAGCGCATCGATGGCCGCGTGTTCCGCGAGCAGTTGCGCGGCGGCGGCGCGGCCGTCCGCCAGACCCACTTGGTAGAACTCCTCGAGCAGGGCGAGATTGGACGTGGTCAGCCCCACGGGGATGTCGCGGCTGGGGGCGACGACGAGCGCCGCGCCCTGCGTCTCCAGCGCGTCGATGAACGTGATGGAGCGGTTATAATTCTCGTGACGATTGTCCACTGCCGTGCTGATGCGCGGGTATTTGCGCAGGCTGTAGCGGTAGATGAGCTTGTGATTTTGCGGCGGTTTCACGTAGCCACGGGCACGCGCGAGCACCACCACCACGAGGTCGCAGCCCTTTGTGATGGCGCGTGCCACGGGGATGGAATCCACCACACCGCCATCGAAATACAGCGCAGAGCCCACGCGGACGGGTTTGCAGTAGCCCGGCACGCAGCAGGACGCCTTGAGGGCGCTGCAGTCGTCGGCGCTCACGTCGTCTTTGGTGAAGTAGCGGGCGCGGCAGGTGTAGGCCTCGGCGGCAACGAATTCCGCCTCGTAGGGCGATTCGCGCAGGGCGTTGAAGTCCAGCGGGTCGATTCGCGTGGAAAGTTCGCCGTATAAGTAGTCAAAATTGAAGAAGCCCTTGCCGTGGAGCATGTTGCCCATGCCCATGCACTGCGGGTCGAGCATGTGCTCGGTGTAGTAGCGGTGGTTGCGGCCTTTTTGCCCGGCGGCGAAGCTGAGCACGTTGGCCGCGCCCGCGCTTGTGCCGCAGGCGTATTCAAAGACCAGCCCCGCGTCCAAAAACGCATCGAGCACGCCCGCGCCATAAATCCCGCGCATCCCGCCGCCCTCAACCACTAGGCCTGTTTTCATGGGGAGCTCCTTGTTATGTATTTAGTCATCATCAAGTTCGTAGTCATCGTTGAGTTCATCGAGTTCGTCTATATCTTCTTGTTGCCGTGCTTTTATGTCGTCTCGTAGCTTTTTGAGTGCTAGGTAGTGTTTATAAGGCTCAGCGCTTTTATCAGTAAGAAAATCATATAGTCTTTTATCATTTTGTATATCTGAAAGAGATAGAAAAATCTCAAAATCTCGATCAATTTTATTTTCTTTACCAGAATATGTTGTGATGAAGTGGTCTCTTATAGAAGAATCCGTTTTCCAATAACCAAAAGAGGGAATTTCCGCGTACATAAACTGCAAGAAATCTGGAAAATCATAATAAGAAATATCAAAACTATGAGTAATAGAAAATTTTTTTTCTGTCCTTAAACCATTGTATATTTCTCCGTATGTCAAAGCAACACCGCGTAGTTTCATCAATGCCAAGGTTGGCGGTAAATCGCTTTTTTCAATCTTTTTGACACATTCCTCTAAAAATGGGAGAATTATATTACCTTCAAATCCTTCTTTATTCATGTCAAATAACATGAAAAACATTTTGTCGAAAAATAAACTGTATGGATTATTCTTAAGTAGAATTTTTGCAGCCTTTTTTTGCCATGCATCATCTTTTTTCATAAAGTACACGGCTGTAAAATATTCTTGGAACGAACGATGTGAAAAACTATAGTCAAGTCCTTCTTGTATCAAGATGCAAACCGAACTCATCAAATCCTGAATATAGTCATCAACATCCACTTTTGCTTTTTGACATGGTAGCTCTAGAAAATCCCGCAAGTCCGTTTCAGTAAAACGGGTTTGTTCTTTGGCATAGCTTCTGTAGCAAAACTCTGCCAATATAGAACGAAATGTGGTTGAAGATAGTCCTTCACAATGCAAGATGCGCTTATAGCCCTTAATCTTTGAATCATGTGTTGAGTAAAGTGTGTTGAATGCAGCGGCATAAAATTCGTGTAGCTTCTCTGGAATTGTAGCATAGTTATCAAAAGTTTGCAACATAATATTGAGCAATAATGGGTTGCTCGCAAAATCTTCATGGCTTTCATATAGATCTTCATCCAATCGCTGTAAAAATCGCTCTTTTAGTTCTTCGTCATACTCTAGCTTACGCACCAAGCTCATCGCCTGCTCTTTGCTCAAAGGTTGCATTTCCAGCACTGTAAAACGCTCCCATGCGGCAAAGCCTTCGCTGGGGCGTGAGGACAGAACAAATTTGTTTTTATGGTATTTATCGCAAAAATCATTGATTTTTTGTAAGGCTTTGCTGCTTTGACTTTCTGGGATTTCGTCAAAGGCATCCAGCAACAACAAGAAAAGCCCTTTTCTTAAGGCGTACTCAAATGCCTCTTGCGACAAACAAAACCCAAATTTTGACACGGACGTATAGATCAGTTCAAGTAGCGGTTGGTTCGCTTCCAATGTCCGTAGCTCAACATAAATGGGAATTCCGATGGGTTCGTCACGTTTTTTGGTGCGAATAGCATCCACAAAAAAGTGTTTCATCATCATGGATTTCCCCATGCCACCGCTACCAGAAATAATCAAGAAATTTGACTGCGCAGCTTGAAAAACATCTCTGACTTCTTTCGCACTTACAATCTTATCATCTCTGCCATACGACAAAAAATTATGGACATAAAAATCATAGATACGGCGTGGAGAATCCTTATACAGGATTGTTTTCGACCAAGAATATCGATCAAATGCATCGTGCAAATAGTCCGTAAACGCAGTGCGCATATCTACCTTGTACTTGTCACTGATGTCCTTGCCCAAAGAAATTATTTCTTTTAGAACAAAATCTGGAATTGCCTTCCGCACATCTGGTACTGCCATGGTGTTTCTCCATTTTCTAGATTATTATTTGTTCCGACAACCTCACGGACTCCTAGGAAACGTCAAGTTATACTTATCAATATTGCTCTGAATAATGCGCTCGGCGGGGGCGCGGCCTAGGGTTTCTAGAATCGCGGTTTCTTTGTGCTCAAGTTGCTTGTAGACGTTGAAAAAGTGCTCGATTTCCTCTAGAATGTGCGGCGGCAGGGCGCTGATGTCATGATATTCGTTCCACGTTGGCTCTTTGATGGGGATGGCGATGATTTTGTGATCCAGCTCGCCTGTGTCCTCCATGCTGATGACGCCGATGGGGTAGCAGCGCACGATGGACATGGGCGCGAGCGGCTCGCTGCACAGCACAAGCACGTCCAGCGGGTCGTGGTCATCGCTGAGCGTGCGCGGGATGAAGCCGTAGTTGGCGGGGTAGTGGGTGGAGGTGTAGAGCACGCGGTCGAGGATGAGCGCGCCGCTCTCCTTGTCCAGCTCGTACTTATTCTTGCCGCCCTTGCTGATTTCGATGACGGCAATGAAGTCGTAGCTACGGATGCGCGGCTCGGAGATGTCGTGCCAGAGGTTCATATTCCACCTACTTTATTTTGTTGCACAAAAATGTTCGCGATGATGCAATCTTATTATACAGTTTTCAGCACGGTTTGTCAAATATGCACGCCCAAAAAGTGCGCTCGGCACTTGCAAATCGGCCACAGACGTGCTATAATGATGCAAACGAGGGGAGCGTGAGCGCGTTGGCAGAGGATGCCGCACTGGGTTTGGATGTTTTTCCACGGCTGTTTTCGCCGGGACAAATCGGCACTTGTGAGACCAAAAACCGCATCGTCATGGCACCCATGGTGATGGGCACGGGCACGCCCGGCGGCGGGCCCGGCGAGCAGATGTGCGCCTACTACGAAGCCCGTGCGCGGGGCGGCGCGGGGCTCATCATCACCGAGTGCGTGCGCGTGGACGACCACACCGGGCCGCTCGCCCCTTGCCAAATCTCCCTGACGCACGACCGCCACATCGCGCCGCTGAAAGCGATGATTGACCGCGTCCACGCCCACGGCAGCAAGATTTTTTGCCAGCTGCACCACCCCGGGCGGCAGAACTACGGCATCCTCGTGGGCACAATGCGCCTGAGCTTGCTGTCTGGGCGGATTTTCCCGCCCTACTGGAAGCTCTTCTTCAAGGTGGCGCAGCTCGCGCCCCTGATGGAGAAAACGGGACTGCTCCCCGCCGTGGCCGGCGCGTCCGACATCCCCTGCGCCCACCAAAAACAAAATACCCGCGCCCTGCGTGTCCGCGAAATCCAAAACATCGTCGCCGCCTTTGGCGACGCGGCGTTGCGTGCGCAAAAAGCGGGCGCGGACGGCGTGGAGCTCCACGGCGCACACGGCTACCTCATCCAGCAGTTTCTGAGCCCCTACACCAACAACCGCACGGACGCCTACGGCGGCTCGCGCGAAAACCGCCTGCGTTTTCTGCGGGAGATTTTCGCGGATATTCAGCACAAGTGCGGCAAAGATTTTCCCATTGTCGTGCGCCTGACGGTGGACGAATTCTACCCCGACGGCAAGGGCATTGTGCTGGACGAGGGCGTAGCGCTGGCCAAAGCCATTGAACAGCTGGGCGCGGCGGCCATCGATGTCTCCTCCGCCAGCTACGAGCGCATGAACTACTGGCTAGAGCCCACCACCTTTGCCGTGGGCTGGCGGAAGCATTTGGCGGCGGCGGTGAAAGCGGCGGTGCGCATCCCCGTCATCGCGGCCAACCTCATCCGCTCGCCAGAACAAGCCGAGGCACAACTGGCCGAGGGCACGCAGGACTTCATCAGCTTGGGTCGCCCGTGGCTGGCCGACCCCGACTGGGCGGAGAAAATCCGCACGGGACGCGCCCACGAGGTGACCCGCTGCATCAACTGCCTGTGGTGCTTCCAGTCCATGTTGGACGGCGCGTGGACGGGCAAGCCCGGCCAGTGCGCCCTCAACCCCCTCTGCGGACAGGAATACAAACAAGTCCCCCTTACCCCTCGTGCCTCATCCCGCATCACTGTTATCGGTGCGGGGGTGTCTGGCCTGACGGCGGCGCGGGTGCTGGCAGAGCGCGGCTTCGCGGTGACGGTACTGGAACAAAAGGATGCCCCCGGCGGACAAGTGAATCTGGCCGACAAACCGCCCCACAAGGAGCGCCTGCACTGGTGCATCGACGACCTTTTGACAAAGTGCGCGGCGCTGGGCGTCACGATTCGCTATAATACCGCCGCCACGGCGGAGACCGTGCGTGCTCTCGCGCCCCAAGCGATTTTCCTCGCCACGGGTGCGCATGATTTTGTCCCGCCCATTGCGGGCGCGGACGGCGAAAATGTGTTGTTCCCCGTCGATGTGCTGGACGGCAAGCGGGACTGGACGGGCAAGCGCGTGCTCGTGGCCGGCTCTGGGCTCACGGGCTTGGAGACCGCCGAATATCTGGCGGACAAGGGCGCGAGCGTTGCCATCATCGAGATGGCCGACACCGTCGCGCCCGGGGCATATCACCAGCACATTGACGACGCGCTGCTGCATCTGGACGCGGCGGGTGTGGCGATCCACACGGGCGAAAAACTCCTGCGCATTGCCGCGGACGGTGCTGTGACGGAAAATCAGCAAACAGGGCAGGAGACGCAGCATCCCGCCGATGCGGTGGTGCTCTCGCTGGGCATTCGCGCAGAGAACGCCTTAGCCGACACACTGCGCCCCATCTGCCCCGTCATCCCGGTGGGCGATGCCGAAAAGCCGGGCAACATCGCCACGGGCGTGCACAGCGCATATCGCGCGGCCACTAAGTACGCGGCAGAAATCAGCCGCTGAACCGCAGCGGCTGATGGACTTATAAGGACTATTTTTGAAAGGACTGACCCAACCGTGAAACATGACATTCATGACGGACTTGTGACCTATATGGTCGATGGCGTCACCGAAATCGTCGACAAGTTCAAGAACCGCGCCCCCGGCACAAAATCGGAGCGCGATGCGCAGGATTTTCAGGCAGAGAAACTCAAAGCGTTTGCGGACAGCGTTGTTGTGGAGGACTTCACTGAGCACCCCGCCGCCTTCATGGGCTTCATCCCGCTGGCCGCGCTGTTCACCATCGCCAGCTTCATGCTCTATTGGTGGAATCCCGGCGCGGAGGGCAGACCCTCTGTGGCGTGGACTTTCGGCATTCTGGCGGTCTTGCTGCCGCTCTTCGCCGTGCTGATGTTCCTCTTTGAGTTCCTGCTCTATCGCGACTTTGTGGACTTCTTGTTCCCCAAAAAGCAGAGCAAAAACGTCTATGCCACCTACAAACCCACGGGCGAAGTCCAGCGGCGCATCATCTTCGGCGGGCACACGGACGTGGCCAACGAGTGGACATACCAGTGGCTGGGCGGCGCAAAGGCGCTGGGCCCGGTCATCGTGGGCGCGGTGGGCACGATTTTCTACGCCTTCGTGCTCAATACCCTGCGTCTCATCAAGGGTCTGCCAGACATCAACGGCGGTTGGAAGACGGCGGGCATCGTGGCCATCTGCACCATTCCCTTCGCCATCGCCATCATGTTTTTCATCAACTACAAAATCCTTGTGGACGGCGCGAACGACAACCTCTCGGCCAATTTCGTTTCGGCGGCGGTCATCAAAGACCTGCACGACCGTGGCGTGCGCTTTGAGAACACAGAGGTGGCGGTGCTGCTCTCTGGCTCAGAAGAAGCGGGACTGCGCGGCGCGAAAGCCTTCGCCAAGCGCCACCACAAAGAACTGAAAGAGGTGGAGACCATCTTCATCTCTTTGGACACCATGACCGACACCGACCAGCTCATGGTCTACAATCGCGGTTGCACGGGCATGGTCAAGGACGACTACGCCGTGGCCGATCTGCTGCAACAGGCAGGCGAAAACGTGGGCAAGGAACTCCCCATCGCGGGGCTGTATCCCGGCGCGGTGGATGCCGAGGCGTTCAGCATGTACGGTCTGCGCAGCTGCGGATTCTGCGGCCTGCGCCACGACCCGCCCGCCAAATACTTCTACCACACCCGCAACGACGACGTGGCGCACCTGAATCCCGAATGCCTAGCCGTCTCGCTGGACATCTGCCTAGAGGCCGCCGAAATTTTCGACGCCACAGGCATGGCGCCGTTTGATGCCGCAAGGGGCTAAGAGGCATGAGGGGTCAGGTATGAGGCGTGAGGGGATACGCGTTATCGGGGCAACCACAAGGGTTGCCCCTACAATGATTGGGTATCTGGCCACAACACGGGCGGCAGGTTGCCGCCCCTACACGTGAATCAGCGATTTCCAGTGCCTGCTTCGCAGGCACTTTTTGTGCTCTCCAATGACCACCCAACCACACATCTCAAAACATCTGAAGAAAAATCCCCAAAAATCCGCCCAAACGCTTGCAAAAATCCGCGCTATCTGCTAGAATACTGGCGGGAACAAAACAAGGAGAGGACTACCCACCATGCCAAACAATCCGTTCAACAAACCGTCCATCTACGCCGTGGCCACCGCCCACCTAGACACCGTCTGGAACTGGGACTTTGAAACCACCATCAGAGAGTATATTTTGAACACCTTGCGAGAAAATTTTGCGCTCTTTGAGAAGTACCCCGACTATGTCTTCAGCTTTGAGGGCAGCTATCGCTACGAGCTCATGGAGGAATACTACCCAGAGCTCTTCGCCCGTCTGCGCGAGTACATCCAGCAAGGTCGCTGGCACGTCACGGGCTCGAGCTACGAGAACGGCGACGTGAACATCCCCTCCGCCGAAGCTCTGTTTCGCAACATCCTCTACGGCAACGGCTATTTCGCCAAAACCTTCGGCAAGCGCAGCACCGACATCTTCCTGCCCGACTGTTTCGGCTTTGGGACGCAGTTGCCCACCATCGCCGCCCACGCCAACTTGACGGGCTTCACCACCCAAAAGCTCACCTGGTCGAGCTCCGTGGGCATTCCGTTCGACTTGGGCCGCTGGCAGGGCGTGGACGGCAGCCAGATTTTCGCGTCACTCAACGCGCTCAGCTACGTTGGCCGCCCCAAGAAGTTCCGCAAACACAAAGAGGCGCTGAAAAAACTGAAGATCAACCGCGAAAAATACGGTCTGAATGCCACCTACATGTACTACGGCACGGGCGACATCGGCGGCGCACCCAAAGAATTCTGCGTGGCCGCGCTGGAAAAAGAGCTGGCCGAGAACAGCAAAAAATCCGTGGAAGTCATCAGCGCTTCGGCGGATCAGGTCTTCCGCGATTTTGCGCAGTACCTCACGCCTGAGGCGCAGTCCAACCTGCCCCTGTTCACGGGCGAGCTCATCTCCACCAACCACGGCGTGGGCTGCTACACCTCCCGCGCCATCGGCAAACGCTGGAACAAGCAGGGCGAGTGGCTGGCGGACGCCGCCGAACGCTTCGCCGTGGCGGCTCTCTGGCTGGGTGCGCAGGAGTACCCGCAGAGCGTGCTGGACACCGCCTGGAAACGACTCATCGCCCACCAGTTCCACGACGATATCACCGGCACTAGCTTGGCGCGTGTCTATCAGCGCAGTTGGAACGACTACGCGCTCTCCCTCAACCAGCTGACCACGCAGTACGCCGCCGCCGTGCGTGCCGTGCGCCGCCAGATGGACGACCGCTTTGTCCGCGGCACGTGCGTCACCGTGGCCAACCCCACCGCCTATGATCGCACAGAAGTGGTGCAGGCGACCATCCCCGCCGCCGACGGCAATGTGCGCGTGCTCGACCACACGGGCAAGGTGCTCCCCACGCAGATGATCAGCACGGACGGCAAGAGTACCACGTTGGCGTTTTTGGCGACTGTCCCCGCGAGCGGTCTGGCGCTCTTTGACGCACAACCCGGCGATGCACCCGCGGGTGCGCCCCTCGTCACGGTCACCCAAGACACGCTGGAGAACGATAAGCTGCGCGTGAAGATTGACGCGCATGGTGACATCAGCGAAATCTACGACAAAACGCTCTGCCGCGGTCTACTCACCGCGCCCATCCAAACAGAGCTGTTCAAGTACGCGGGCAGCAAGGCCTATCCCGCTTGGGAACTGCGCTACAGACAACAAATGCGTGCGCCCGTCTCCCGTGCTGACCATCCCACGGTGGAAATCGTGGCCGGCGGTGGCGTGCGTGCCGCGCTGAAAATCACCCGCACGGCAGAGGGCAGCACCTTTGTGCAGACCCTCACGCTCGATGCCGCGTCCAGCGTGCTGCGCGTGGAGAACGACATCGACTGGCAGAGCCGCGAGCGTCTACTCAAGACGCGCTTCCCGCTCAGCAGTCCCAGCGAACTGGCCAGCTACGACGTGGGCGTGGGCGTCACCCAGCGGGGCGTGAACACGCCGAAAGTCTACGAAGTGCCCGCACAAAACTTCGCCGATCTCTCCAATGCGGAGTTCGGCGTGTCGATCCTCAGCGACTGCAAATACGGTTGGGATCACCCGGACGCAGGCACACTGCGCCTGACGGGCATCCACACCCCCCGCTGGCCGTTCCGCCCGGAGAGCGCCCAGCACGAGCTGGACATTGGCCGCAATCTATACGCCTATGGCATTTTTGGTCACCTAGGCGCGAAGCTTTCGGACACGCAGAAGGCCGCGCTGTGCTTCAATCAGCCGCTCACGGCCTTTGTGGATACGGGCTGTCGCAACGCCCAGAGTACCCTGCCCTCCGCGTGGGGTTTCGCGCAGCTCAGCGAGCCGGGCGCGGCGATCCGCGCCATCAAAAAGGCGCAGGACGGCGACGAAATCATTGTGCGCGTGCAAGAAATTGTGGGCGAAGGTCACCCTGGCGTGCGCCTGACGTTGGCGGCGGAAATCCTTTCCGTGCGCGAAGTCTGGGCGAGCGAGGAGTCCAAACCCGTGGAGACGCTATCCAACAGTGCCACGCTAGAAAATGGCGCACTGGTGTTTGATCTGGCGGCCTATGAGCCCAAAACCTTTGCCCTGCGCTTGTTTGCGCCCGAAAAAGTAGAGAATCCGGCGCACAGCGTGTCCCTCGCGTTCCAAGGCGATGTGGCGGTGACGAGCCCGCAATCTGCCCCCGCCGATGGCGTTTTGGGCGGCATGACCATCCCGGCGGAGCTGTACCCCACAGAGATCCTCTGCGGCGAAATCCTGCACAGCCTGAACGGCCAAGCCCTGCGCTGTGCCGGGCAAGAGCTCACCCTGCCGGACGGGGCGCAGAGCGTGCAGCTACTCCTAGCGAGCGTAAACGGCGACAAGGATGCCGTCGTCAGTGTCTCCACAGAAACGCACACCATCCGCGTGCAGGATGCGCTGGAGCGCATCGCCACGTGGGATCTGCCCTATCTGGGCGACAAGGCACGCGTCAAGCCGGCGGCACTGGCGTGGAACGCCACGCATATGCACACGGCGGCGGGTGACGTCATCGCGCAGCAGTGCTACCTGTTCGCCTACGACTTCCCCGTCCTGCCCGGTAGCACCACCCTGACCCTGCCCGAAGACAGCGACATCCTGCTATTCGGTGCAGGCTGCGAGGTGTGAGAAATGAGGATTCAGGCGTGAGGATTTTGTAGGGACGCCAATCTGCCGCCCGTGATAGCAGATGCCCCATTGTAGGGGCGACCCTTGTGGTCGCCCGCTGTTGAGAAGGCAGAAGACAGAGGACAGAAGACAGGTTTTTGGGCGCAATTCTGCCCTCTGTCTTCTGCCTTCTCTCAAGCCAGAAAATCCAGCACCGCGTCTTGCAGGCGATCCTTGGCGACCACATTGGGGAAGCGGACGGCTTTGCCCTGTAGCGCCAGCAGTTGCGGGGGACAGGGCACGCCCGAAAACGCCGCTAGCTGCGTGGCCTGCGCGAACTCGTCGCCCTGCGGTGTCTGCCCAATGGCCGAGAGCACGGGCGAGACAAACTTGAAGGGGCTGGCCGTGGCGGCAATGACCGCTGGGGTCTGGTCGCCCGTTTCGCGGCGATACTGCGCCAGCGCGTGTACGCCCACGGCGGTGTGCGGGTCGCAGAGATAGTGCGCGTTTTTCCACGTGTCGCCAATGGTGCTCTTCGTTGCCTCTTCGTCGGCGGAGTCCGCCCAGAAGAGGGATTGGAGTTTCGCCAGCACGCTGTCGGGCACGGTGTAGCTGCCCGTCTCTTTCAGCGAGCGCATCCATGCGGCCGTCTGCCCCGCGTCGCGGTCGGCCAGCAGGAACAATAGCCGCTCCAGATTGCTGGAGATGAGGATGTCCATGCTGGGCGAGATGGTGGTGTAAAAATCCCGCCGCGCGGTGTACGTGCCCGTGCGGATGAAGTCCGTCAGGACGCGGTTGCGGTTGCTGGCGCACAGGAGCTTGCCCACGGGCAGCCCCATCTCCCGCGCAAAGTAGGCGGCCAAAATGTTGCCGAAATTCCCCGTGGGGACAACAAAGTGCACCTGGTCGCCCAGCCGCACCGTGCCGTTTTTGACTAGATCCACATACGCGCTGAAATAATACACAATCTGCGGCACCAGACGCCCCCAGTTGATGGAGTTCGCGCTGGAGAACGCCAACGACTTTTCCCGCAGTTTTGCGCACACCGCCGGGTCGGTGAAGATTTCCTTCACGCCGGTTTGGGCATCGTCAAAGTTGCCCTCCACGGCGCAGACACCCACATTGTTGCCCGCCTGCGTGACCATCTGCAGGCGTTGCATGGGGCTGACGCCCTCTTGCGGATAGAAGACCAACACGTGCGTGCCGGGCACATCGCGGAAGCCTTCCAGCGCGGCCTTGCCCGTGTCGCCGGACGTGGCCACCAAAATCACCAGTTCCCCCGCGCCGGACTTCTGCGCACTCTTCGCCAGCAACCACGGCAAGAGCTGCAACGCCATGTCTTTGAACGCGCAGGTTGGGCCGTGGAACAGTTCCGACAGATAGGTCGTGTCGTCCAGCCGGGCGAGCGGCGCAATCTCCGAGCGAGCGAACTGCGCACCGTAAGCGCCCTGCACGCATTCGCGCAATTCATCGGCAGAAAAATCCGTTAAATAGGGCGCGAGAATCTTTTGGGCACGCGCAACATAAGGCAGGTCGGCTAGTTGGCCGATTTCGGCGAGGGATAGGGTGGGAATCTCCGCCGGCAGATACAGGCCGCCCTCGGGGGAAAGTCCCCGGGCAATGGCTTGGGCAGAGCTGACGCGCACAGCCGCATCCCGCGTGCTTTGGTAATCCATGATGCTGTCCTTTTCGGGCAAGTTTGTCGGTCCAACGCCGAACGGACATATTATACCGTTTTGCGGGGGGAGATGTCAAGCCAAAGGCTTGTCTAGGTAATAGGTAATAGTGAATAGTGAATAGGTGTTGAGATTATGAGGTGCGAGGGTAGGGGCGGATGATAATCCCAACACCTATTCACTATTACCTATTCACTGAATCGCGCCGACGGGGCAGACTTTGGCGCATTCGCCGCAGGCGATGCAGCGGTCGGCGTCGATGCGTGCCATAAAGTTCGTCACTTTCGCCGCACCGTTGGGGCAGACTTTTTCGCACTTCTTGCAGCCGATGCAGCCCTTCGTGCAGACCTTGCGGGTGTCGCCGCCCTTGAGGGTGGAGCAGCACAGCACGGCGGGCACAGGGTGCTCTTTTTGAACCAGCACAATCAGATCTTTGGGGCATACCGCCACGCAGGCCTTGCACGCGCGGCATTTTTCACTTTCCACACGCGCAATGCCGTCCGGGCAGACGCGAATGGCATCGTAGGGGCAGACCACCGCGCAGTCGCCCAGACCGATGCAGCCGCAGGGGCAGGCCTTCACGCCGCCGGCTAGCTGGGCGGCCATGCGGCACGAGCGCATCCCGCTGTAGTGATAGGTCTTTTTGGCCACATTCTCGCCGCCCTGACAGCGCACCACGGCCACTTGCGGCACAATGTGCTCGCTGGAAAAGCCCGTCAGTTTGCCGATCTCCTGCGCGACTTCGTCGCCGCCCGGCGCACAGAGACCCGCGTTGGTTTCCGCGCCCGTGTGCAAGGCCTTCGCGTAGCCCGCGCAGCCGCTGAAGCCGCACGCGCCGCAGTTGACGCCGGGCAGCACGGCCAGAATGTGCTCTTCGTGCTCGTCCACCGGCACGGCCAGCTTTTCGGACACAAACGCCAGCCCCAGCCCCAAAACCAGCGCCAGAGCCGCAACAAACCCAATCGGTATGATAATCTGCATAAAAAACCCACTTTTCCAATTAACAATTGACAATGAACAATTGCACATGGTGCGCGGTGTAGCCCTGCAAACAATTGTACATTGTTCTTTGTTCATTGTTAATTAAAAATATTTTCAGCGATGCCCGCAAAGCCTAGGAAGGACATGCTCACCAAGCTGGCGGCGGCCAGCGTGGCGGGCAAGCCCTTGAGGGATTTCGGGATCTCCGCGCTCTCCAGCCGCTCGCGCACGCCCGCAAAGAGGATCATCGCCACCAAAAAGCCCAGTCCGCCCGCCAGAGAGGTCGCCAGTGCTTGCGGGTAGTCCAGCTGATTTTGGATGTTCAGCAACACCACGCCCAGCACCGCGCAGTTGGTCGTGATGAGCGGCAGGTAGATGCCCAGCGCGTCATACAGCGGCGGCAAAAAGCGCTTGAGAACGACTTCCAGTAGCTGCACTAAGCCGGCGATCACTAGGATGAACACCACCGTTTGCAGGTATTCCAAGCCGCGCGGGACGAGGAGGTACGCGTTGATGGGCCACGTGGCCGCCGTGGCCAGCACCATCACGAAGATGACCGCAACGCTCATCCCCGCCGCTGTGCCCACTTTTTTGCTCACGCCCAAAAACGGGCAGATGCCCAAAAATCGCGCCAGCACAAAGTTTTGCGTCAGGATGCCCGTGATGAGGATGGTGATGAAAATCTTCATGCGCTCGCCTCCTCTGGGTGACAGGTGGCGGCCATGGGGCAGTTGCCGCAGACAGAGGATGGCGGTGCTTTGTCCCGCCCAATTTTGGACGAGAGCGCAATGAGTAGTCCGAACACCAGCAGCCCCCCCGGTGCCATGATGAAGAACGCGATGGGGGCGAGGTAGTTCCCCTCGCCCAGCAGCGTCCAACCGTTAAAGCCGCCCAGCGTGTTCTCGCCAAAAACGCCCAGCAGGCTCTGCGCCCCGCTCAGGAACGTGCCCGCGCCGAGGATCTCGCGCACCGTGCCCATGCACAGCAGGGCGGCCGTGAAGCCCACGCCCATGCCCGCGCCGTCCGCCGCGCTGGCCAGCACGGGGTTTTGCCCCGCAAAGGCCTCCGCGCGTCCCAGCAAGATGCAGTTGACGGTGATCAGCGGCAAAAACACGCCCAGTGCCACGTCCAGTGCCGGCACAAACGCCTTGACGAGCATTTGCACCACGCTGGTGAAGGACGCGATGACCACGATATACGCCGGGATGCGCAGTTTATCCGGGATGATTTTGCGCAGTGCCGAGACGGTGACGTTGGCGCAGATGAGCACCAGCAAGACGGCGATGCCCATGCCCAGCGCGTTGACGGCGGAGCTGGTCACCGCCAAAGTGGGGCAAGTGCCCAGCACGAGGCGCAGCACGGGGTTCTCCCGCAGGATGCCCTTGCTGAATTCTTTGGATAGTGCAGTTTTGGCCATTATTGCCCGTCCTTTCCGATTTTTGCGGCGTTCTTTAGGGCGGTGTTGACTGCCAGCGTCACCGCGCGGCTGGTGATGGTTGCCCCGGTGATGGCCTGAATTTCGTTGCCGGCAGGCGCATTCTTACTCACCGCAATGCCCATACGTTTGGCCACGAACTGCGTCAAAAAGGACGCATTCTCCGCCTTCATGCCCAGCCCCGGCGTCTCGCTCAGGCTCAGGATCTCCACGCCCAGCACCGCGCCGTCTGGACTGACGGCGGTCATCACGGTGATGTCGCCGCCGTAGCCCGTCGCCGCTGTGTTCCACACAGTGCCCAGAGCATCGCCCTGTGCGTCTTCTGCGCGGAAATACGCCGTGCCGTCGGGCAATGCCGCGTCGTGAAACGCCGTGGCCGAGGGGATGAGTTTGGCCATGGTGGCTTGTTGCGTCTGCTTCTCCCGCTGAGCGATTTTGGGCGCGGTGAGGCTGTTGGTCACGACCAGTGCCGCCGCGCACAGCAAGCAGATGACCGTCAAAATCACGGCCGGGACGAGAATTTTGCTTTTCTTCATGCTCAGCTCTCCTGTTCCTTAGAGGCTTTTTGGCTCTTTTTCACAGAGCCGAAAATCTTGGGTTGTGTGACGCGCTCAAGGAGCGGCGTGGCGATGTTCATGAGCAAAATGGCGTAGCTGACGCCCTCGGGCATGTTGCCCCAGAGGCGAATGACCAGCGTCACCCCGCCACAGCCCAGCGCATAGAGCACCTTGCCCCAAGGCGTCATGGGGCTGGTAACGTAGTCCGTCGCCATAAAGAATGCGCCCAACAGCAGGCCGCCCGTGAGCACCTGCCGCGCCGCAAAAGCGGCATCCAAGCCGCCCGCGAGGAACATCCCCACGGCCACCGTGCCGATGAAGACCAGCGGGATGATGGGGGAGATGATGCGCTTACACAGCAGATACAGGCCGCCCAGCAGGAGCGCGGCCGCGCAGACCTCGCCGTAGCTGCCGCCGTGCTGTCCCAGCAGGAGGGCGAGCCAGTCGGGGGCATCGCCGCCTGTTTTCAGGATCGCCAAAGGGGTCGCGCCCGTGAGGGCATCGGTGGTGACAGCGGCTTTGGGCAGATCCCAAGTGGTCAGCGCGATGGGGAAGGAGATGAGCAGGAAAATCCGCCCGGCGATGGCGGGGTTGGCGAAGTTGTGCCCCAGACCGCCGAAAAACTGTTTGACCACGATGATGGCAAACGCCGTGCCCAGCGCGGCCATCCACAGCGGCACGCCCACGGGCAGACAAAACGCCAGCAGTGTGCCCGTTACGGCGGCGGAGAGGTCGCCCAACGTGGACGGCTTTTTGAACAGCGAGCGGATGCCCCACTCGCTCACCAGCGCCGTGCCGATGCACACCAGCGTGACGATCAGCGAGCGCCAGCCGAAAATCCACACGGCGGCAATTTGCGCGGGCACGAGGGCAATGAGCACATCGAGCATAACGCCTGTGCTGGTTTCCGCCGCGCGAATATGGGGCGGCGCGGTGACGGTGACGAGTTTGCTCATGCTTTTGTCGCCTCCTTTTGGATGTGCTCTTTGGCCAGACGCATGTGCTGCACCAGCGGCTTGCCCGCCGGGCAGGTGTAGGCGCAACAGCCGCATTCCATGCAGGTCTCTGTGCCGATGCGCCGCAGGGTGTCTATGTCGCCCAACTGTAGCGCACCCTCCGCTTTGGCGGGCATCAGGCTCAGGGGACAGGCGCGGTTGCAGCGACCGCAATGCAGACAGTTTCGCTCAGGCTTGACGAACTTTTCGCCCTGCGCAAACGCCAGAATGGCGTTGTTCTGCTTGAGCGTGGGGAAGTCCGCGTGCGGGAGCGCAAAGCCCATCATGGGGCCGCCCGCGATGATTTTGTACGGCTCTTCGGTCGTCAGACCGCCGCAGAAGTCGAGGATATCCCGCACGCTCGTCCCGATGGGGGCGCGCACGTTTTTGGGCTCTGCCACCGCCGAACCGTCCACCGTCAGCGAGCGGGACACCAACGGCTTGCCCGTTTTGAAGTATCTATATAAAGTAGAGACCGTGGTGACGTTGAGCACCATGCAACCCGTATCCGCCGGGAGCGCACCCACGGGCACTTTGCGCCCCAACGCCGCCCAGATCATCAGCTTTTCCGCGCCTTGGGGGTAGCGGCTCTTGAGGGTCATGAGCTGCACAGCGTGGGTGCGGTCGCGCACGTCTTGGGCGATTTTTTGCAGGTGATAGAACACGTCGGTCTTGTTGTCCTCCACCGCGATGATGATGCGCTTGAAGTTGAACTGCTCCAGCAGCAGATACACGCCCCGCAGCAGGTCGCGGGACTGATCCAAACACTCGCGGTAGTCCACCGTGATGTAGGGCTCGCACTCCGCCGCGTTGATGATGAGCGTATCCACGTGCTTTTCCGGCGGTACAGTGAGCTTCACGTGCGTCGGGAAGCCCGCGCCGCCCAGCCCCACTAGGCCGCTCTCGCGCACGGCCTTGAGGAAGTCCGCCGTGTTTTGGACAATAGGCGGCGCAATCTCTGGGCAGAGCGTCATCAGGCCGTCACTCTCAATGGTGATGACCCCCGCGCGGATGGAGTTGGGCAGCAGGTGCTCGCCGATGGCCGTCACCGTGCCCGAAACGCTCGCGTGAATGGGCGCGGAGACAAACGCGTCCGTGTCCGCAATCTTCTGTCCCACGGTCACGCGCTCGCCTACCTTAACAATGGGGGCGCAGGGTGCACCGATGTGCTGGCGCATACTGAGCATCACCTGCGTGGGCGTGGGGATGCGCGTGATTTCGCAACCCGCCGTGTTTTTTTGGTGCGGCACGGGCACGCCGCCATGGATGCGGCGCACAGCGCGGAAAACGTCATGCGGGATTTGTTTCATCAAATTCTCCCAGTCTAGATGCTAGATATTAGATGTTAGATGCTAGAGGTTAGATTCTTGGTCGCCGAATTTGTAGGGGCACACGCCTCGTGCGCCCGCTGGGAATGCAGTGTTGGCATGGGTCAGCGGGCGGCAGATTGCCGCCCCTACGGGTGGATGGCGATTGGATCAGTGCGCCTCTGTATCCTCATTCCTCACGGCTTAATACAGGCAGTAGGATTTTCGATACTGTGCCTGTCAGTGCGCCAGCTAGGAGCGAGAAGACCAGCAGCACGGGCGCGGCGACGGCGAGCTTGCTCGTCCCCATGAGGACGCACGCGGCGAGCAGTTGCCCGGCGTTGTGCGCCACGGCGCTCAGGATGCTCACGCCCAGCAGCCCCAATTTGGGCACGCGCAGCAGCAGGAGCATCACGCCTGTGCTCAGCAGGCCGCCCGCTAGGCTCAGCAAGGCCGCGGTCGTGCCGCGCGTGACGAGGGCAAACATGGCCTTTAATAAGGTAAGCGCCAACGCGGCCGACCAATCCAGAGAAAGCGCGGTGAAGAGCACCGCGATGTTCGCCAGCCCCGGCTTTGCGCCCGGCGGCAAATAGGGCAGGGGCGGCAGCAGACTCTCTAGGAAAGAGAGCGTCAGCGTCAGCGCGGCCAGAATGCCCAAAAGTGCCACGCGCCGCGTGCGGATTTGTTCCTTGCGCACATCACGCACCCCCGATGACGTATTATAGCAGATTCGCGCACAAAATGAAAGACCCTTTGTGAAGTTTGCGGAAGTTTGCGACGGAATAAAATTCCAATCACCCCCATAAAAATGCGTTATGCGTGGCAGAAAGCGAGGAAGTGGGCAAAATGTGAAAAAAAAATGAAAAAAACTTCTCTTTTTTCCAAAATAGCAACAACTTAGGTATCGAAATGGTGTATAATGCTCATTGAAGAGTTATCACTCGTGGCAACTTTGGATAAAACGCGCGAAAAGGTTTCAAAATTGTTGCAAGTGTAATCCGAACAACACGCACATAAAACAAGGAGGTCCTAAGAAATGAAGAAATTCTTACGCAAGCTCCCGCGGCGAACATTGAGCATCGTGCTCAGTGTGCTGATGGTGCTCTCTGCGGTGGCCGTTGTGGTCCCGCTGATGGCCTTGTCGGTCGTTGCGGCCGTCGCCGACGGCGACACGAACTCCAACGCCTGGGCAACAGCTGCAGACGATGTGGAAAAGATCGTCTGGCTACACGAAACCCTGCCTGGTGCTGCGGCCAACCAGTACGCAAACAACTGGTTCCAAGCTGCGGGTACCTATGCGGCGGCGCAGTACTTTAACTACAATCCAAGCAAGAACGTCTATGACACGACAGTTTTTAACGGCGGCGCCCATGGTTCTCCGAACGATAACGCCACCTCTATGGCGAAATCTGAGGACGGACTTGAGGCGAACGAAACGGCGCTGATGAACACTGCTAAGAGCAGATTGACCGGCGACAGAGGCGTGCTGACCTTTTCCAAAAGTGTGGCTGAGCAAACGCGCCTGAAGAACTATCGCCCGCAAATCACCAACATGGGCAACTTGAAGGATGAAGTTGTTGTTTCGGCTAGCTTCACGGTCACGGGTGCTGAAGGTGCTTGGACCGAACGCTGGGATTCTACCAGCGGCAACGACACTGTAAAGAACGCCCAAGGCTATGCGTGGGTGTATATGTCCGCCAAGTCTGCTCTTACCCAAACCAAAACGGGCGTTATCCCCAAGGCCATGCACGTGTATGACGACTACTTTGTGCCTGCCATCTTGGATCGTAGCCCCGTTGGGGAAACGCTTGAAACCATTCAGGGGTGGCTTGACGAGGCACGGGCGGTCATCAACACCTTTGAAGCCACTTCTGGCATAGACCTAGATTGGGCCTACGGCATCATCGGCGAGAAAAAGGGCAAAGTTGATGCCTACATCGACCTACTTGAGTTCACTCTGACGCTCCCGCAGTATGTGGAGATGGCCGAGTGGTTCCAAGGTCCTGCGGTTGGTCAAACCGTTGTTATCAACGAGAATCTCAACCAAACAAACTATAACCGCCCGGCCGGCTACGAACCGCGCACCTTCGAGAACGACGTTGCTTACTACTATGGCGACGATGCGAGCGCGAAGTACACGCTGGCGGAGCTGGAGGCTCTGCACCTGTTGGCCGTGAGCAAGCTTGCCCAACTGCGTGCCATTGAGAGCAAACTCACGCAGTGGTCTGTGCTGGTTGCTACAGCAGCTTTGGGCGGCGTGAACATTGATCTGGACTGGGATCAGGTCTGGATTGACAACCTTTACAAAACCGTTGTGCAGTTCAAACTACACAATATGCTGGACGAAGCGAAGCTCTTGATTGCTGAATCCGATAATCCCCACGAGGGCGTGGCGGACAACTTGAATCCAGACGATCCCGCAGAGCCTTTTGTGGATTCCGACTATCGCCTGTCGACACAGCGCGTTGTGACCATCAAAGAGATTTTGTCTGGTGACATTGATGCACTCAATGCGTACCGCGCACAAAGCTTGGACGCGATTGTGGATGCCATCTTTGCGGGTGACTATACGCAAACCAAACTCACCGAGCGCAGAGACTTGCTCAACCATGAGTACGGTTACCGCGTGGAACTGGGCTTCAGTGAAGAAGTTTGGTACAGCTACCGCGACTTCTTTACCCCGATGTCCGCCAGAAATTGGGCGACCACCAAGCCCGCCGATGCCATCGCGCTCTACCTGAGCGAGGAAGAGCACGGCAACGCACCGAAACCCGCCTATAAGGGTTACCAAAAGAACGTCATCGCCTATAACGCGCTGAAGGCACAGGCACAAGCCGCCCTGAGTGCGCAAGAATTCGGTGAGATCTACGGCGCGTATTCCGAAGACGTGATTATCCCCACGGAAAACATCATCCTCAATGGTATTGCGCTGAGCCTGACGAGCTATGTCTACACAGGTATGCAGATCATTGCCAACCTTGAGGAAGCAAACAAAATCCACATTGCCGGCGACACCATTGATGTCATCTCTTGGGCGACATTTGCCCAACTGGAAGAAGTCATCAAAACCATTGATGTGGGCGTCTATGAGTTCCTGAAAGACACAAGCAACCTGTGGCGCTTGGGCACAGCCGACCCGGCCTATACCGCGACAGAAACCGAAACCGATTATCTGTGGCTCATCAACGTTGTGCTCAAGAAGATCAACGACTTTAAAGATCATCCTGAGAACTACTATGTATCGACCGATCTGGAAGCCCCCGAGCGTCCCGCCACAGCAAATGACTTTGCGCCCGGGCACAACTACACCGCCACGGACGACAAGATGCTCACCGTGCTCAACAAGCTCGACACCTTCCTGTCCACCGGCGACCTGAACAGCCTGCCGCTCGATGCGCTGGGTCTGGATCTCAATTCCATTCTCGGCGGTTTAGGCGCAGCTCCCAGTGGCGCACTCAACGTGCCCTCTATCCTCCAAGCCGTTCTGGAAGGCATGCTCCTGAACAACGACACCATCAACATGATCGTTGGCATGGTCTATCCCATGGTTTTGCCGCAATTTGAAAAAGAGTTTAAAAATATTGCGCAACCGAGCATGTTGGACGGCATGGGTGATGGTCAGATTGTGGAAATCACCCTGCGTCCGTTGCATGACCTGTTTGGCAACAGTGCCTTGAAGGGTCTTCGTTGGACGCAAAACAACGGTCAACTGAACGGCGCACCGCCGGCCGACTTCACACTCCCCAACAACACCTTGTCAGATCTGCGTCTGTATCCTGACCTCATGGCCGACGCGCTCGATCCCGTGAAGTTTGCATCCGCCTACAACGCATTGAAGAAGACGTATAGTGATCACCCAGAACTGAGCACGCCGATCACCATAATGAATAGCAATCCACCCATTTACAACGGCTATTTCTATGATCTAGATGTCTGGCACGATGCCAACATCTTTGATTCCAAACTCGGTCGCGATGCGCGAGGCAACCCCATTTTGAATGCGGACGGCGTTGCGGAAGGCACCTACACCATTGACTGGGGTCTAGACGGTCTGACCGGCACGGAGTTGCGCACAAGATTTGTGGACGCACTGGGCGCGGCACTCGGCGGTTTGCTCCCGCTCCTGCGCACCATCTTCGCTGGCGTTTCTTATCAAGGTTTCCACGACAACATTGGTGAAGCGCACGGCTACGCATCCGATAGCCAAGCATCCAACCCCATCCCCCTCAACTTGGGACCCTCACGCGGCGGCAACAGCGGCAACTTGGCGCAAGAAGGATTCGATGGGCAAGCAGGAAACATCACCATGTCCGGCATCTATCTGAACCTAACCATTCCGCCCATCAAGGGTTACCAAACCCTGCTTACCCCCATCTTCGAGACACTGGCGGGCACGGATTCCGCAATCCTCGACAAGATTCCAGCCATCACAACGCTGGCCACCAATACGGACTATGGTAAGCCGACCACTGCCCCCGTGCTCAATCGGCGTATTGGTGCAAACGGTGCCAGCGGTAGCACGGGACAAAATGAAAGTTCAAGTGGCAACGAAACGCGTAAAGCAGTAGTTTCAGTTGCTATCATCGGTGAGGTGGCATCGGCCACATCTCACCAAGGCATTGCAAGTTACTATCGCTATGCCACCAATCCCAACTACACCTATCCAAAGACATCGCTTGCAGTAGGCGCAACGCCGCTGGTCACAGAAACTGCAGTCACCAAGGCATCGAGAAACTTGGTGGCGGCCATCTTCGACCCAATCTTTGCCTATGTGGATAAACTAGGCGCAGCACCGCTCTCCGTCATTGAAGAGCTCCTCCCCAACTTGTTCTATGCGCTCAGCTTCAACAAGATTGCTGGCGCACTGGAAGGCTTGGATCTGTCCATCAACATTGACGCCGATGGCTGGTTGCGTTTGGGCTACCTCCACGCGAACGCCCACAATCAAGTCGTCTTGAACTTGCCCGATGGCACGCTTAAAGAAGGCATTAAGCTATACATTGATGGCACAGGGTGTGCAAAAGATACAACAGCCAATATCGCTGTTGAAGCCTTGGTCAAGGAAATCAAACCAGTGGAAATGCCCCTGAGCGGCATCATTGCCGATGCCCTCCCCGGCGGCATTCCCTCCTCTGTGGCTGACCTCATGGCACTGCTCCCGTTGGGTGACATCGGCGACGTTCTGCCGCCCTTCAACCCTGGCCGCATCATGACCTACGGCGGCGCACAGCCCGGCCCTGGCGGACTGAAGTCTCTCGCCAGTAAGGATCTCGACGGCACGCGTCACTACATCGTGGCCGACAAGCCCGACGTGACCCACGCCATGCTCGGCTCTATCCTGAGCAAATTTGCCCCGGCCATGAACACCCCCGAAGGTCTCGCGGCCATCGTGGAACTCATTGTCCCGCAGGCATACGCCAACATCCCCGTCAATTTCACCGACCCAACGTTCAACACTGTCTCTTATCCCGATTGGTGGGCAGGTGCTGACACAGCGCAAGATCCCGAAAAAGAAGCTGGCGCAATCGCCGACGGACAGTATATCCTCGACAACGCCAACGGTATCCTTGATTTGGCGTGGCAGATCTTCTTCCAGAAGAGCGGCACGTTCGGCGATGGACTGAAGGCAATCATCAACGATCTTGCTCTGGGCACAATTTCCTTCTCGGAACTCGTGGATCAGATCCAAGGCTTCCTGACGGAAGGCGAACTGGCCGCAACGCTCGATAGCTTCTCCAGCCTGCTCTCCTCCGCAATTGTCATCGGCGGTCAAACCGTTGACGTGGCGGCGATCATTGATGGCCTGAAGAACTACGACGCATCTGCAGTCACCGTGACCAACCTCGAAGAGCTCGTGGATGCCCTGATCGACCTCCTCGCGCCCCTCGGTCCTGTGTTCGACTTCATCTTCTCTGGCAAAGATCTCGAGATTTTGGACATCGACGCTGGCAATGGCAGCGAAACCTTGGTCAAAGCGCTAGGCTACAACGGCTATGCTGACGGTCTGTTCTACATTCTGGAAGCATTGGCGAAACCCCTCGGCGTTGCTGTGACCGCCCCGGCGGCCTATGCGGCACTGGGCACAAATTACGCAGGCAAACTGCACGCCATCCTCGATCCGATCCTCGGCGTGCTCCAACAAGTGGAGACCGACCCGGTTGGTAGTGTTCTGGATCTCGTCCCGAACCTGCTCTACTTCATCTCTAAACCTGCCAACGAAGCCGATGGCACGTCTAGCCCGCTGGAATTGGCACTCAACGGTGCGTTCCACTCCATCTTCGTGCTCCTCGACACACTCGCCCCGCTGTTCAACGTCTCTGACCTCCTCGCCGACATCAGTCTACCAGAAGGCATCAGCCTCATTGGCGGCGTGAAACTCGACGTGCAAGCGTTGATTGGCGAGCTGCCGTTTGAACTGAGCAAACTGCTCGTTGGTGTCCTCGACACGAACGACCGCACAGTCATCACCGACCGCGTTGGATTGCTCTTCGCCATCCTTAAAGAAGTGGGTGCGCTGGCCTTCGTCACCGACAACGGCTACGAAGCCCTCACCTACCTCATCCAATACGAGAAGTTCCCGAACCCCGAATTGGTGGATTACGCAGTAGCCGCGGCGGCTGTCAATGTCAATCGTGCGGATCACGCATGGCTGACGGATACAGAGCTCAACTACATCCGCGCGAATGCGGACGGCGTCATCAACTGGGCATGGGATTACCTGCTCTACTCCAACCCGGCTGGCAAACCTTGGCTCGAAGACATCGTCAATGGTGCTATCGGCGGCGGGTTTGAGCTCAAAGCCACACTGTCCGAAACCGTTCAGGCACTCTTCGGCAACGACTTCCTCGTGAAGGATAACCTCGACCTGATCGTCGACATCGTCAAGGGCCTGAAGGCCACACTCGATGGCATCGAGATCCCGGCCATTAAGGTTGAAGCGTTGGGTCTGGAAAGCGACAGCTCGCTGACACTCACCTCGCTGATTAAGAAGTTGCTGACCGTCGGCGGCGAAGGCGTTGACCTTGACGCAATCTTCGCACCGTTCGTGGCCTACGACCCGGCCACAGTGACCATCGACAACCAAGCGCAGTTTAAGGCAAAACTCTACGAACTGCTTTCACCGGCCGTGCCGCTCCTGCTCTTCTTCCTCACCGGAAAAGACATCAAAGTCATCGACGACGCTGGCGTGAACAACGGCAATGGATTCATCACCGCATTCGGTTACGAAGGCTACAAGAATGGCTTGCTCCCGATCCTCGCTGGTCTGGGCGCTGACATCGACGGTTACCTCGCAACCATCATGGACTACGACACCTTCGCCGATTCGGCAACAACGAACACCCAGCGCTTGGAAGCGATCGTTGAACCGATTCTGTTCTTCCTGAACAAGTTGACCTCCGCGCCGACGGATACCCTGTTGCACACGTTGCCCAACCTGCTCTACCTCATCAGCGACGCAAACGGCGACTCCATCCTCTCGCAGTCTGTCAACAATTTGGTCTACACGATTTCCGTCCTCGCACCGTATATCGCACCGCTTCAGTCCATCTGGGAAGGCACAGTTGCCCCGATCCTCGAGAGCATCGGTGGGCTCAACGCAACCGTGGCCGACCTGCTCGGCGGATTCCTTGATGCCGATGTGGCACAGTTCATCGTTGGCACAGTGACCGAATATGACGCTTCCCTGAAGTCTATCGGCAAAGCCAACAATGCCAGCTACGTTAAAGTGGACCTGAACGGCTTGCTCGTGCAAGTGCTCGACCTGTTGGGCGCACTGGATATCATCGAAGAAAACGGTTTGACCGGTCTCGTGTATCTGTTGCAACCCGGCGATCCCGCCAAACCTGGCCCGATTGTCTATCCTGCACTCAACAACGGCGATCCTGGTGGGGAGCGCAACGAATGGTGGACGAAGGCACACGAAACCTATGTCATCGACCGCGCGGATGACTTTGTCAACAAACTCTGGACTGTCCTCTTCGGTGTACCGTTTGGTTCGCTGGATCTGGAAGGCGCAACGGACGGGGCCGCAAGCGAAGCGAGCACCTTCCTGACCAACCTGCTGGGCAGTGCAGTTTACACGCAAGACAACTTCGACATGATCGTTGGCGGCTTGCAAGGCGTCATCCCCGAACTCGCCAATTCCGAAGTCCTGCCCGGTCGCACGCTTGGCGACATCCTCGCAGAAGCTGTCACCGTGGGCAATAAGCACATCGATGTGCTAACCATCCTCAACAAGTTGGCCGCTTGGAAGCAAACTGCACCTGTCGACAACCAGAACGGTTTCGTCACGCAACTCGTTTCCTTCCTCGCACCGCTGATGCCGATCCTCGATTTCGTCCTGGCTGGCGAAGACCTCCGTATCCTCCAAGGCCGCTCAGACATCGACAACGGTAAGGGCTTTGTCAAGGCGTTTGGTTACGATGGTTACCAGTACGGCTTGATCCCGATCTACGAAGCACTGCTCAAACCGCTCGGTAAAGAGAGTGCTATCCTAACAAAAGATCAGTGGGTCAACCTGCCCACCGATGAACAAAGACTGCAAGCAGTCCTTGACCCGATCCTCTTGGCAGTGGAACAACTCCTGACCGATCCTGTCAACACACTGCTCACACTCCTGCCGAACATTGCCTACTTCATCAATGATGCAAACGGCGATTCCCTGCTCCAACAGAGCCTTGACCGCATCCTCTTCTCCATCAACACGGTTGTTGAGGAAGCACTCCTGACCGATACCCTCCAAGGTGCAATTGGCCAGTGGCCCATCAAGATCTCTGTCAGCGCGATCCTCGAAGACCTCATCGGTGGTTTGAACCTGCCGATCTCTGCGGCTGGCGTCATCGAAGGCCTGATCATCGGTGAGTTGAAAGACTACACCTCTGCATCCGGCGCACCGGCGAAGTATATCGTGTCGAAAGACAATGGCGACCGCGGCGCAGTCCTGACGGCCATCCTCCGCATCGCAATCAACGCGGTTGTGACGGAAGAAAACCGCCTGAAGGTTCTCGACCTGCTCGTGAACACGCTGAACCTGAGCGGCACTGCCTACGCAGTTGTCAACCAAACGCTCAAAGATATTCTGGTGTTCTTTAAGCAGGGCGGCACAACGCAATGGGGCAACAAGGTTTACGGCGCGGACATCGTGCTCAACCTCGTGTTCGTCCTCGCGTATGGCGCTGACAAAGTCGTCTGCTCGTTCTACGACAACTGGCAAAATGTCAATGCCGTAGTGCGCACGACTTACGAGAAGTTACTTGCCTCGAACAAGTATGATTCCTCGTTTGCCCAACACGCCCAGGCGTTCACAGATCGCTATATCAAAGAGATCTTCACGCCGAAGGAAGGCTTTGCCCAGTTTGGATTCATCTCGTTCTTCCAAAACATCTTCGCTTGGTTCAAAAAGATCTTCGGATACTTCTTTGGCTAAGAAAGTGTTGACGGTTTGACCGACAAACGAGCGCCCCGCACCCAACTTGGGTGCGGGGCGCTTTGCAAAAAATGCGCGCACACAGTTGAAATGTGTGCGCCAATGTGTTATAATGAGAACTCAGAAATGCGTTTCGATGACTTTCTCGCAAGTTCTGGGGGAGTAGAGCCAGTGTTCTATGCGGTTGCTTCGCACATAGTAGAAGGGAGATTCGGGTGTGATGGTTTGCGAAAATGCATCCACAAGCACAAGCTTGATCTTCATTTTCTCCGGGATGATCGCTTTGACATAAACACTACAGGACATGCCCGCGTGCAAACCCGGCACAAACTCTGCCAGCCCGGAAAGGTTGGGCGTGAGTTCGACAAAGATTCCGTAATGTTCAACCGAGCGGATGATGCCCGGCACTGTGTCGCCAATGTTGAAGTTCGCGGCGTTTTCGCTCCAAGTGCCCAACAACTCCTTCATCGTCAGCGTGATGCGTCCGCAATGGTCAATATTGCGCACGGCGGCTCTGATCTTCATCCCAACGCGCAGACGTTGGCATGGATGCTCGATGCGGGAAACGCAGATTTGACTGACGGGTAGCAGTGCGCTGATGCCCGCGCCCACGTCACAAAAAACGCCAAAGGATTCTAGGCGCGTGACAACAGCAGTCACGATGTGACCCGGCTGCAGGGAGCGCAGATATTCCTGACAGCAAGCGGATTGCACCGCTTTGCGCGAAAGAAAGACTGTATCGCCACAAAAGCGCTCGACAATGAATTGCACAGGTTTGTTGACACGTGTCAACAGTGCGACATCGCGTACTTGTCCGTTATCGATCCCCAACGCGCCCTCACTGCGCGGGATTACGCCCCGCATCGTCCCCAAAGAAACGTGCAAATTGTGCGCACTGTCACACAAAATCGCGCGACTTTCCAACACTTGTCCCGCTGCCTGCGCCTGCTTGAGTGACGCTTCATTCTGCATCGCACGCACATTTTCATCGTCGGCTATGAGTGCGCCCTCGGGGAGAAAAATGCGCATTTCTTGCACCTCATCTACAGTTGGTTCATATTAATTTATGGCGCAAAAGGAGTAAACATGCCTCTAATCAGTGAAAAAGAATTGCGTCAGCGTGAAAAATCCGGGAATTTGGGCGGCGTGTTTTTTATCTACGGGGAGGACAGCTATCGTTCCGCTCTTGCGGTGAAAGCACTGCAGAAAGCGGCTGGCGGCGAAGGGGGATTCGCCTCGCGCAGTTTTGCGGGGAAAGAGGTGGATCTTGACGATGTGGCAGAGGCTGTCACAACCGTGTCACTCAGTGGCGGGGGTGTCTGTGTGACGGTGCGTGACCTAGCGTTCGATGCCCTGAGCGACGGGCAAGTCAAGAAGCTCAAGGAACTGACCCAGCTTGTCCCGCCGGAGAGCACGCTGATTTTTTGGCATAGCGCGTCCGAAATCAAGAAGACAGCACGCACGCGCTCCCTTATTAAGTTATTCACGGAGCGCGGACATGTGCTAGATTGTGAAAAAATGACCGCCAGAGAACTGGAAAAAGTGCTCTCTGAAGGCGCAAAACGGCGCGGTTGCCACTTTGCGCCCGGTGTGGTGGGTTACCTCGTCCAGTCCGTGGGGACAGAGCTCAACTTGTTGCAACATGAACTGGAAAAATTGTGCGATTATGCCGCTGGGAAGGGGGCGGACGCAATCACCGCCGAGACGGTCGATGCGCTCTGCGCAAAAACCGTGGAGGCCACCGCCTTTGATCTGACCCGCGCACTTTTGGCGGGGGAACGTGCCCGCGCGTTGAAATTGTTGGAATCCTTGTTCGCCCAGCGCGTAGAACCGCTCATGATTTTGGGCGCGATGAATACGTCGTTCATCGATCTATACCAAGTGAAGCTGGCGCAAATGGCACGCTGTAGCACAAGCGAGCTGGCGCAGCTCCTGCCGGGCATGTACAAAGGGCGCGAATTCCGCCTGCGCAACGCGGGTGGACGCGCCAGCGCACTTTCGTTGCCGCGCCTACGCGCTTGCCTGAAATACCTCGCGGAGGCGGACACGCTGCTCAAGTCCGCGCCCGCTCCGGCGCGTCCGTTGCTCGAGCGAACCGTGCTGTCTTTGGGATTGGCGCTCGCGCCAGCAAGGCGGTGAGCAGGACGGAACAGCAGAAAATCGTCCTCCGGCAGGCCGTTCTCGTGGAGGGCAAGTACGACAAAGCGAAGCTCGCGTCCCTGCTGGACGCGCTGATCATCGACCTGGACGGCTTCCATATCTTCCACAATCGGGCGCGTTTGCAACTCATCCGCCGTTTAGCCAGCGAGCGCGGGGTTGTGATTTTCACCGACAGTGACCGCGCGGGCTTTCAGATTCGCGCCTATCTCAAAGGTGCGTTGCCGTCGGAACAGGTTTGGCACGCCTATTTGCCGGACATTTTTGGTAAAGAGCGGCGCAAGGTGGTGCCCTCTGCCGAGGGGAAAATCGGCGTGGAAGGCGCGAGCCGACAAGTGATTATCGAGGCGCTGGCGCGTGCGGGGGTGCACCAGATTCCCAGTGCGGATACGGCAGAGCGCATCACCAAACTGGATTTATTTGAAGCCGGCCTGTCTGGAAAATCCGATAGCCGGGCGCGGCGGATGCACCTGCTGCGCTCGTTGGATCTGCCCGCCAATCTGCCCACCAACACCCTGCCGGGCGTGCTCAGTGCGCTGATGAGCCGTGCTCAATTCTTTGAAGCCGCCCTGAAGAGCGACTAAATTGTCAGGCATTTTGCGACCTTATTTGGACAAACCGTCCGCTTTTGGTGCGACAAAAATCGTGGTGTAGGTGTGATAGATGACCATGCCCGGTCGCGCGGCGGCGGGCTTTTTCAGGGACTTTGCGGGGACGATGTCCACCGCCACTTTCCCGCTCTCGCGTGCGCTGGAGTGCCAAGCCGCCAGCGCGGCGGCCTGTTCGGTCACGGAGTTCGGGATTGCGCGATCCATGGCGCGAATGAGCACGTGCGCACCGGGCACTTTTTGCGCGTGCAGCCACAGGTCGCCGCGGCGCGACTGCCGAAAAGTCAGCTGTTCATTTTGTGCCGCCGTGCGCCCAATCTGCACGGTGAACCCTTCCAATTCCAGCGAAATGGGCGCAAGAGGGCGCGTTTTTTTGGACGCTTTTGCGTGCGTGCGTCTCTCTGGAAGCAAGCCTTCGGCCACCAATTCGCCCCGCAAAGCGGCGATTTCTTCGCTACTTGTGGCGCGTCTTAAGGCATCCAGCGCATCGGCCAAATAGGCGCAGTCCGCCTCACCCGCCACGATCAACCCGCGTAGTGCCTCTTGCGCCGTGCGGGCTTTTTGGTAGCGTTTGTAATATTGTTGCGCATTGGCGCTGGGGGAGAGGCGCGGGTCAGCGGGAATGCGCAAAATTTCGCCGCCGTTGTAGTAATCCTCCACGTCATAAAAAGCCGCGCCGGGCGTTAATTGAAACTGCTGGGCGAGGATCAGTTCGCCGTATTTTTTCAGCGTTTCCCGATCTTCCGCACGGGCGAGGTCGCACTTTTGGTTTTCCACACGCCGCTGTGTACGGCTGCGCAGTGTTTCGAGCGTTTGCCGCAGACCGCCGTCCAAGCGGGCGCGTCGTTCCGCCTGATCGCGCTGGCTGAACAGGCTCTCTAGCCGGGCAGACAGGGGCGGCAGTTGCCCGTCTTCCGCTTCTCCACACGCCCACTTTTCCAAGATTTCGCTTCGCGGTGGCAGTGCCCGCGCGTGGTAGTTTTCGGGGCGTGGCGGGGGCGCATAGGGCACGCCGGGCAGGAGGACACGCGCCGCGCGTCCCCGCGCGTCCATCTCCGGGTACACCCGCCGCAGGGCATCGAGCACCACGCCGCCTTGCAACAGTAGCACGTTGGCCCGCGTGGGGATCAGTTCAAGACAGAGCGTCAGTGCCTGCGGGTCGCCCAGTTCGTCCGTAGCAGAAAAGTCCAAATACAGTACCCGATCGCCGTCCTCTTGTCGCACGGTCAGCAAGCGTGCACCGCCCAGATGCTTGCGCAAAAACATACAGAACATGGGTGGCGTGGCCGGGTTTTCGGGCGACTGGCTGATGAAGTGCACGCGCGGCGCGTCCGGGCGGGCGCAGATCAGCAGGCGCAGGGGGGCGTTGTAGGGGCACGCCATGGCGTGCCCGGCTGCGTCCGCACGTGCCGTGTTTTTCAGCACCAACACCAGCTCCCGCGCACCGGGCTGGTGGATTTTCTCCACACGTGCGCCGACCGCGAGGGCGATTTCGTCCCGCAGATAGTGCAGCGTCGCGGCATCAAGCGTCATGTTGTGCTCCCAATTTTTCCAGTAGCCACACGATGTTTTCGCCTAGGTGCACCATGGTCTCCACGCCCTCTTCGTCCCGCGCAAAGTCGCCGGGGTCGCGGGCGAGAGACATGTGCCAATACGTGCTACCCGGTTGCACCATGCCGCTGATGAAGAAAAAGTGGTTGATGGAGTCGAGCACATGCACGCTCCCCGCGCGGCGCACCGCCGCCACGGATGCGCCAATTTTGCGTGTGAAGCTGCGCCCGTCAAACAGCGCGATAAAGCCGCAGCGGTCAATCACCGCCTTGAGCTCTGGCGTCAGGTCGGCAAAGTAGGTGGGCGAGCCCATAAGGATCACGTCCGCGTCCCGCATTTTTGGGTACAGCTCGTTGATCCAGTCGTCTTGCGTGCAGCGCCCCGGCCTGTCCTCACAGCCCCAGCAGGAGGTGCAGCCGCGCACAGGCCGTCCGCCCGCTTGATAAAATTCGGTCTCGTGCCCAGCGTCCGCCGTGACTTCCAGCACCGCCCGGAGCATGTGCGCCGTATTGCCGTTTTTGTGCGGACTGCCGTTGATGGCGAGGATTTTTGACATGCGTGCCTCCATTTCTAACGTTCCGTACTATTATACCAGTCGCCGCGGAAAAAAGCAATTGGCAAAAGTCGGTTGAATTCCCGCGCGAAATGTGGTATACTTTGTCGTGACAGGATCAAGGGAGTACGTATGGGCAAGATTATCGCAATTGTGAATCAAAAAGGTGGCGTGGGCAAAACCACCTCCGCCGTTAATTTGGCCGCCGCACTGGGCGGGCTAGACCGCACGGTGCTGCTTGTGGACATTGACCCACAGGGCAACGCCACCAGCGGCTTTGGGGTCAACAAGCGTGCGCTACAAAGCAGCAGTTATGATGTGCTCATCGGCGGCAGTCCGGCACGCGCGGCGGTGCTGCGCACGCAGTTCACGGGCGTGTACCTGCTGCCCTCCACCATGACGTTGGCAGGCGCGGAACTGGAGCTCGTCGACATTGAGCGCAGAGAAGCGCGACTGAAGGATGCCCTCGCGCCCATCCGCGATGTGTTTGATTACATCCTGCTCGATTGCCCGCCCTCGCTGGGTTTGTTGACACTCAATGGTCTCGTGGCGGCGGATACCTACTTAGTGCCCATTCAGTGCGAGTTTTACGCGCTGGAAGGTCTGAGCCAGCTGACCAACACCGTGCGCAAGGCCAAACAGGCCTATAACTCCCTGCTGGACATCGAAGGCGTGCTGCTGACCATGTATGACAGCCGCCTGAACCTGACGGGGCAAGTGGTGGAGGAAATTAAAAAGTACTTCCCGCGCAAGGTGTATGCGTCTGTCATTCCCCGCAATGTGCGCCTGAGCGAAGCGCCCAGCTTTGGCCAGCCGGTGATGTATTACGACCCGGCCAGCCGTGGCAGTGAGGCCTATAACGCCTTTGCGCGGGAATTTTTATCGCTCCAGCACTGACTTTTGCAAAAAGAACGGAGAAAGATTCATGGCAGTTAAACGAGGTCTGGGGCGCGGCTTGGATGCGCTGTTTGCCGTCAACGACCTGCCCGGTGCGGACATCAACGCCGGCGAAGCGGGCACGCTGGCTCTCAACGAGATTGAGCCCAACCGCGGGCAACCGCGCAAGTCCTTTGACGAGGGCGCACTGCGGGAACTGGCGGATTCCATTCGTGAGCACGGCGTATTGCAGCCCTTGTTGGTGCGTCCCCGCGCGGAGGGCGGCTATCAGCTCGTGGCCGGCGAGCGGCGGTATCGCGCGGCGCGTTTGGCTGGGCTGACGCAAGTGCCCGTGGTCATCCGCGAGCTGAACGATTCCCAAGCCATGGCCGCCGCCCTGATTGAAAACCTGCAGCGCGAGGATCTCAACCCCATTGAAGAAGCGCTGGGCTATAAAGAACTGCTCACGCAGCTGGAGCTGACGCAGGAGCAAGTGGCCAAATCCGTGGGCAAAAGCCGCTCAGCGGTGGCCAACAGCCTGCGCCTGCTGGAGATGGATTTTCCCATTGTGACCGCACTGCGCGAGGGGCAGATCACCGCCGGGCACGCCCGCGCACTGGCCATGTTCCCGGAGGATAACGCGACCCGTGCCGAAGCCTTGCGTGGCGCGATTCAGGGCACGTCTGTGCGGCAACTGGAGCGCATGGCGCAGGAGGCGTGCAAAGAAAACATCAGCAAGTTCTTACCCAAAGAGGCCAAACCCCAACGCCGCCGGGAGAGCTTTTTTGATGAAGTGGAACTGAGCCTGAACGAGGGCTTGGGGCGCAAAATCCGTGTGCGCGGCACGACCTTCGCCAAGCCCGGCGTGCTGGAAGTCCCCTTTGAGTCGCGCGAAGAGCTGGAAGCCCTAGCGCAACTGCTCGAGCAGTTTGCCAGCAAAGCCTAAGACAGCGCTGATTTCATTGCGATTTAACCCGTAGGGGCGCACATCTAGTCAGCGGGCGCACGGGGCGTGCGCCCCTACATGTCAGAGATCAGAGGACAGATTCGATCACAAAACTCTGTCCTCTGCCCTCTGATTTCTGTCATCTGATTGACTTTCGCGCCGCTACGCGGTATAATATGCACAACACAGCTATCAAGGAGAACACCATGGAAAAGCTCGCGCAACTCTACGAGGGCAAGGCCAAACGCGTCTATGCCACCGCCGACCCCGACATCCTCATCGTGGACTACAAGGACGACGCCACCGCGTTCAACGGCCTGAAGAAGGGCACAATCAGCGGCAAGGGCGTTATCAACAATAAAATGAGCAACTTTGTCTGTGCTCTGCTGGAAAAAGAGGGCATTCCGACCCACCTTGTGCAGGAGCTGAGCGCACGCGAAACCGCCGTGAAAAAGGTGGAGATCGTGCCGCTGGAGGTTATTATCCGCAACCGCGCGGCGGGCAGCATGGCCAAACGCCTTGGGCTGGAGGAAGGCCGCGCACTGCTCTGCCCCGTGTTTGAGTTATCCTACAAAGACGACGACCTAGGTGACCCGCTCATTGTGGAGTCCCACGCGCTGGCGTGCGGCTTTGCCACGGCAGAGGAGATCGAGACCATCAAGGCCTACGCGCTGAAGATCAACGAGCTGCTGTGCGCCTACTTTGCCACGAAGAACGTGGAGCTCATTGACTTCAAGCTGGAGTTCGGTCGCTACCACGGGCAAATCATCCTCGCCGACGAAATCAGCCCCGACACCTGCCGCTTCTGGGACATGACGACCCACGAGAAGCTGGACAAAGACCGTTTCCGCCGCGACCTCGGCTCAGTCGAAGAGGCCTATGAAGAAATGGCGAGACGACTAGGTCTACAATGAACAATTGACAATGTACAATGAACAATTATTGGTGGGTAACTGCCTGTGTTCCAATAATTGTTCATTGTTCTTTGTCCATTGTTAATTAGTATAAGGAGCCCACCGTGCAAGAACTTGGTACACGCGCACGCGCCGCGCAAAGACTGTTGGCCAAAGCCGACAGCGGTACGAAACGTGCCGCTCTGGGTACGATTGCCGACGCGTTGCTTGCGGCGCAAGACGGGATTCTTGCCGCCAACGCGCTGGATTTGGATGCCGCGCGCACAAACGGCATGACGGACAGCCTGCTCGACCGTCTAACGCTCACACCAGAGCGCATTGCGGGCATGGTGCAGGGCGTGCGTGATGTCGCGAGCGAAGACGACCCCGTGGGGCATGTGCGCTGGGGGGCGGTGCGCCCAAACGGCTTGCGGATTGAGAAAATCACCGTGCCGCTGGGCGTGGTGGGCGTGATTTTTGAGGCGCGTCCCAATGTCTGCAGCGACGCGGCGGCGCTGTGCCTGATGGCCGGCAACGCCTGCATTCTGCGCGGCGGCAAGGAGGCCATCCACGCCAACACCGCCATCGCCGACACCATGCGCGCCGCGCTGACCGCCAGTGGTCTGCCCGCTGATTGCGTGCAGCTCATCACCGACACCAGCCGCCAGAGCGCCACCGACCTCATGCACGCGGTGGGGTTGATTGATGTGCTCATTCCGCGCGGCGGCGCGGGGCTGATTCGCGCCGTGGTGGAAAACGCACGTGTGCCCGTCATTGAAACCGGCGCGGGGAATTGTCATATCTACGTGGACGCGGGCGCGGACATCGACATGGCCGCCAACATCGTCTACAACGCCAAAACCAGCCGCCCGTCCGTGTGCAATGCGGCGGAAAGTCTGCTGGTACACAAAGAGATTGCCGCGACGGCATTGCCCGTTATCGCTGCCAAGCTTGCGCAGAAGAACGTGGAATTGCGCGGCGATGCGGCCACCTGCGCCCTCCTCCCCGCCGCCAAGCCCGCGACAGAAGACGACTGGGGCACGGAATACGGCGACTACATCATGAGCGTGAAGATTGTGGACAATATCGACGAGGCCATCGCCCACATTGCGCACTACTCCACCCACCACAGCGAGGCGATCGTCACGCAGGACTACGCCCGCGCGGAGCAATTTCTCGCCGAAGTGGACAGCGCGGCGGTGTACGTCAACGCGTCCACCCGCTTCACCGACGGCGGCGAGTTTGGCTTCGGCGCGGAGATCGGCATCAGCACACAAAAGCTGCACGCCCGCGGGCCGCTGGGTCTGGGCAATCTGGTGAGCGAGAAGTACGTCATTCGCGGTAGCGGGCAGGTGCGTTGCTAGACATTCGATGTCGGACTAGACGTTTGCATCGGTTTTGAGACAGCGTGTGCGCGAGCGCGAAAACGCTTGAATTTATGCGCGTTCTGTGTTATAATTTTGTCACACGGAGAGGTACCGAAGTGGTCATAACGGGGCGGTCTTGAAATGTGTTAAGCGATTTGGAACACACCCACGGCAAAGCATTGAAACAACTGGATTTTTTGAAGTCCGAAAGCGAAAATCTCTTGGAGTTCTCTCCTGAAGTTCTCTCCGATTTCCATCGAGCGATTTTAGGAGTTCTCAATATCTCACTTGGAGAGGTACCGAAGTGGTCATAACGGGGCGGTCCTGAAAACCGTTAGCGCGCAAGCGCACATGGGTTCGAACCCCATCCTCTCCGCCACTTGCAAAGCCGCAGAATAGCAGGGTTTCTTGCTTGTTCGGCGGCTTTGCTTTTGCCCAGAAAAACGCGATTTTGCGGGCGTTTTTTGAGGACGTTGGAGAGAGCTTTGACCAAATTGAAGAGAAGTCCATGCCTGTTTTAGGACACCACAGATAGTGCCGCACACAGTCCCTGCTCCATTGCCTGCGCGGAGTTCAGCTTGGAGTTGTAGTCTAGGTGGGCGTAGATGTTCGCCGTGGTGGAGAAGTCGCTGTGCCCTAGCCACTCCTGAATTTGCTTCATGGGGACACCATTGGCCAGTAGGAGTGATGCACAGCTGTGCCGCAGGTCGTGGAAGCGGATGCGGCGCAGACCGTGTTTTTCCAGCAACTTTGGGAACGCCTGCGTGACATAGTCTGGGCTGAACCGGTCGCCCATCTGGTTCACGCAGATGTAGTCGCGGTAGGTTTCGTTGTAGCATTTGCCGCACAGTTCACGGAATTGTGCCTGTTGCGCCTGCACAGCCAACAGCTTTTCGCGAAAGACGGGCACCAAGGGCAGCGTGCGCATACTGGATTTGGTCTTTGTGCTGTCCTGTGCGCTGATTTGCCGCTTGCCGTTCAGGTTGTAGCTCGTGACGGTGTGGTTGATGGTCAGGGTGTTTTGCGCAAAGTCAATGGCATCCCAGCGCAACCCCACCACCTCGCTGCGGCGCAGTCCGTAGAATCCGCCCAGCAGGACTGGCACTTCCAAGAGTGTTCCTTTGCTGATTGCAAAGAGCCGCTCCATCTCGCTGCAGTCGTAGAAACTCGCTTTGAATCGCTTGATTTTTGGACGTTCCACCTTGTCGGCGGGATTGGTCTCAAGCAAGTCCATCTTCACGGCGTATTTCAAAGCCTTGTGGATTACTGCGTGATAGTGAATGACCGACAGTGCCTTGATGCGCTCCAACTGAATCAGATAGAACCGCTGGATGTCTTGAGGTCTCAAGTCGTCCAACATAACCATCTTGTCGCCGAAGTATGGGGCGAGGGTGCTTTTGACGATTTGGCTGTAGGAAGCAAAGGTGGTTGGCGCAACAGTGGTTTTGACCACGTCAAGCCAATTGACAAGAAAGTCTGAAAAGAGCATAGACTGCTCCCACGCCTTGCGACCGTCTGCTGAGAACGTCTTTCTGGCTTCTGCGAGTTTGGTTTCGGCTTTCTTTTTGTTGCCCTTTACGGTCAACCCTGTGGGAATCCACTTCGTTTTGCGCTTGTTGAAAGCATCGTTGTAACTCAAAACGATGTAGAAAAAGCCTTTCTTTTCTTGTAAGTGTCCAGCTACCATGTGTAGCCTCCTTTCGATTTTTGACATGTGTGTGCGTATCCGAACACCTGCAATCACTACTCCATAAGTTTAACAGGTGCGGCCGCAGGTGTCGAATGTGCAAATTGGTTTTTTGCAGATTTAAGCAACCATCAATCCCAAATACTTCAACAAGTTGAGTTTGGGGATGCGAAAGAAGCGTCCGATTTTGATGTGCTTGATTTTTCCCTCGTGCAGTAGCTGGTAGCAGGTCTTGGTAGAAACGCCGAGGACACCACTCAAGTCATTTACGGTCAGCAAGTCTGGCAGCTTTTTCAGCACATATTGATAGATCTCAGCACACATGCTGCGTCCTCCTCGCCATCCCCAAACTCAGCGCCAGCGCGGCCTCCACCCGTGCCATGCGCCGCTCGTCCAGCCAGCCGCAGTATGTTCCCAAACGGGACTTGTCCAACGTGCGCAGCTGTTCCAACAGGACGATGGAATGTTTAGATAGCCCCGCAAAGCCTGTGAGATCAATGTGGGTGGGCAGGGGGTTCTTCTCTCGGCTGGTGATGGCGGCCACGATGACGGTGGGGCTGTGTTTGTTTCCTACGTCGTTGGAGAGAATGAGCACGGGGCGGTTGCCGCCCTGCTCCGAGCCTGTGATGGGGTCGAGGTCGGCGAAGTAGATTTCGCCGCGATGCATTTCGTCTAACATTTTTGAATTCCTCCGTTTGATTGCATGATTAAGTACCACTCCGCGCAGCGGGATGGTTTCTTTCTGCTTCTCTTTCTTTTTCTAAAGAAAGAGAAGGACAGGCAGCAGACGGCGGGGGCGAACCGCGCCACGAGGACTTGCACCTCCAACGGACATGCCTATGCCCGTCCGCATTCAGCGGGTGTATCATTATCCCCAACGTGCAGAAACAACTGGACGCCGCCCAGTTTCAGCCCAGAGCTTCGCTCGCCCAATGCAGGCGTGAGGTGTGAGGGCACAGGACTGAGGTTTTGTTTTCCTCATGCCTGAATCCTGTTCCCTTATTCCTCAATAGGGGTCATGGCGAGAGATGGACTGCCGACACGTTGGGAACGTATCTGCTGCCTGGTTTATTCGATTGTCAAAGAACGATGAGCGGGAGAGCCAATGTCCATTTCGTTTGCACGTTGGCTCTTTTACCTCTCACCCTATAGCCGTTGGGAGGCTACCTTTTGACAACCTGTGCGCTAAACTTCCACAAACGACGCTTTGATTCGTGCCATCCTTTTATAGATCGCCTGACGTGTCACGCCCAGTGCCTCGGCGATTTCTGCGTGTGTGTACCTGCCTCCGACCAACAATGTGAGCACCTTTTTGTCCCCATCCGAAAGCGCGTCTATCTGCGCGGTAAGCGCTTGGTTGTTGATTTCGTCCAGCCAGTCGCTTGGGTGTTCGGGGGCACTTTGCGTAAGCAAATCCTCGTAGGTGTCCGTGTGCTCATAGAACGCGCGGTCGCGCTTGAATTGCGCCCACTCGAAGTCGTGTAATTCCTGTATGTCTGTCGCGCACATTCCCGCCGCGCGGCACTCGTGTTCCTGCTGTGCCCACTGTTCCAGAAACAGCTTCTTTGCCAGTCCGTTGTTGTATGCCATTGTTTTTCCTCCGAATTTGAATTTGGATAGCTCTCAAATTCAAGTTCGGAGGGGCGCGTATTCTGGTCAATAAAAAATCCTTTCAGCCAAAGCGGAAAGGAAATCAAAAACAAAAGAGCCGTATGAAAATCGGGCAGACTGCCGTTGAAAAGTCGCCTAGTCGGGCAACTGTTTTCATACGGCTCGTAGGAAGTCTGCGATTTTCATCGGCTCCAAGGCACGGTTCGTTATTCAATTGTCGGGTTTTACGCGGTCAGCAGTCGGTATCGGATCGTACCGTTGCGGCACAGCACCACGTTGTAGATGGCTTCGCGCTTGCATTTTCGGCACTTGGCTTGAATGTGCCCGCGGGCATCGTCGAAAACATGCACGGCGCAGGCACCGCAAAAGTGACAGCGAAGCACCTTCTTCGGTCTATTCTCCGCGCCAACGCTGTGTTTGCGGATTCTTTGCAAGACTGCGGCGGAAAGGAATGGATTAGCTGGCTCTTGCACAGATTCCTCCCTGCTGTGAGTGGGTTTCCACAAGCCCCAACTCACGCAAACGGATGAGCAGCGCGTTCGTGGACACGCACAAATCTTGCGCCAAATACCGTGCCCCAATGTAGTCCTCACGGGCAATGCCCCTGTCGGTCAGCTGGATTTTGCGGCGTCCCCACCATCGCGCATAGCCACACCGCACGAGCGGTTCTGGCATCAGCAGGACTGCCCCCAACGCGTTTGCCTGCCACTCCTCCCAATCGCTCGCCGTGTGCAGTTGGCGGCAGGAGTATGTTTGCCCCGCCACAACGCTGCCTCGTCGGCTATGTCCGAGTTGCGCCTCTTCCAGACGATACAAAATCTGGTGGGAACACTCATGGGCAAGCGTGAATCGCCGCCGACCGCGGCAGTAGATCGGGCGCAGGGAGTCGTCCAGCAACACGGTGTCTTGCGGAACGGTGATCGTTTCGTCTTTCCCGCGAATCTTTAGTTCCAGCTGGATGCTCTGAAAGGTGGTCAGCCCCAGTATCTGCCCAGTGTCGGAGAGCCGTTGGTACTGTGGGTTCAGCCCGAGGTACTCTGTGGCCAAACCCTCAATGTTCACGGAAGCCCAGCCCTCGGGCATGGTCTGGTAGAAGTCGGCAAGCACTTCTATTCCGATTCGCTCGATATCTTTCTTGGATAGGTATAGCATGAGTGGTGAACCTCCTTGAAATGATGCAGCAATTGGTACATTTGTTCTGATGCCTGTATAGTATAGAACATTTGGTCGAGTTTGTCAATGGTGAACTTTGGGAATTCATGTGGAGGTTTTTGTCGCTCCTAATCTTTGGTCGCTGTTGAGAAGTTATGGATGACGATTGGTTCGCCTTAATGCACAAGAACTAAACCACTATCGCCTTTAGACGGTAGTGGTTTAGTCATGCTTATGACGTTTTTCCCATGTGATAGTCATACTGTAATAGATTTGAATTTCCGTGTGTTGTGTGTCAATTGAAATTCGTTAAATTATTTGCACTAATGTGATATAGTTTTAGATTGCCGTAGATTGCTAGAATCAAACGAGGTTGTAAACACCACCAGTCCTTGAGGCAAACAAAATCGAAATTGCGTTTCATCCTTCTTTATTCAGTTCCTCCATCGTCACACCACGATTATGACGAATCGGCTTCCAAGTTGTGCGCGGGAAAATCAATGCCGAAAGCACAACAACACCATAGGAAAGCAAGAAGATTGGAAATGTTAAGATTGCCATTCCGGTGGGTCTCTTCGTTTTCTTATCAAAAAGAAAAAGGGCTGGGATTTGGTGAACCAGAAAGAGTGCGAGCATTGCACTTAACAATAATAGACCAAAACCATTTAGTATTTGCTCGGAATTTAGGGTTGTCACGATGATATGCGCGATAAGTCCAACGGTAGCTAAGCCCAGCATTGGCAGGGTTGCTAGGCACATCATGGCATCGAACAAACGCAACCTGTAGCCTTTGGTGGATAAACCATGTGCCATTTTCCTGCCCTCGTACCTAATGCACTGAAACGTACCATTAACCCAACGACGACGTTGGGTTAATGACTGCGAAAACTCGGTAGGTTGGTCATCATAAAACACCGCTTCGTGAGCATATATCACGCGCCGACCTGCGATGATATTTTGCAGCGAAAACTCGGAATCTTCGCTCATGGTTTTGGTCTGCCAGCCTGTTTCTTTGATGATGTCGATGCAGAAACAGAACCCAGTACCACCCACAAAAGCAGAAAGTCCCAAACGTGTGCGCGGCAAATAATAAAACCGACAAAGTGTGCTCCAATAGATTGCATAGTAGCCGCTGACAAGGCTGTCGCGGGGATTTTTTGCACAACGGTAACCTTGTACAATTTGGTGTCCAGCACACAGTTGGCGATTCATTTCACCTAGGAATTCAGCATCCGCTAAATTATCCGCATCAAATACACACATCGCATCATATTTTTCGGGATATTCTTTTAACAAAATGTCGAAAATCCAATGAAGGGCAAACCCTTTCCCGACTTCTCTATTATTAAAACGCTCAAATGTCAGTGCACCACAGGAGCGCGCGACTTCCGCTGTGTAATCCGTACAATTATCTGCAACTACGATTATATCAAACAATTCGCTTGGGTAATTTTGCTGTTTCAAACTCTCAATTAGGTAGGCAATTACGTCTTGTTCATTTCGCGCCGCAATAATGATGGCAAAACGATGTTGTCTGTTAGGGATTATTTCAGCCTTTTGAGGACGCTTTAATCCAAACAGAGCAATAAAAAGCTGATAAAATAGATACAACGAAACCGCAACGCTAATAGCATTCCGAGTGATCTGCAGCGTCATCAAAAAAACATCCATTTCCATTCTCCTATAGCGTTTCTTTTAGTTCTCGATAAAATTTGCGCATAATGGCGGGTTCGTCTTTACTTATCTGTTGCAGTGCAATACAGATATTTTCTACGGTTTTTTGTTTGTTGCATCTACTTATATTGTATTTCAATGCGCAGCTTTGTATTGCTTTCACAATGTTCAATAACTTTTGATATTCCAATGCTGCGGTGCTTTCTTTTACTAGTGCGCACATCATATCTATAATCAATTGCTTGTGCTCTTGCAAGACCCTAAAGGGGCGTAAATCGAATAGTTCGCCAGTTCCGATATGTTCTCTGCGAAACATCACAGCATATTTAGCGCAGGCACAGGCATTGAAGCTTTTTGGCAACGCATTATGTGCGTAGAAAAAGATATCACGCTTTACCTTTTTCACGTTTAGCGTTGGTGGAGTATAGTGCTCTGGCAACCAAAAGAAGTGGTGGGACATATTGTTTTTTTTGTAACCGAAATCAGTACTGGCTGGTGGAAATGCTTGTGCAACATCGTCGTAGCTTATTTGAATGGTTTTGTATTCAAATGTATGGCAGGACGTATCAAGTACATAGCCAGCCGCAGTGAACTCTCGATTTCCATCATCGAAGCCGTAAATCAGCCAATCATGATACCACTCGCGGTCAAACAGAACATTGGTAATGTGCTTGGCATTGAGCACAAGCACGGCATACTTACCTGCCTGTATGCCTGCGCGTACCCGTTGAACGACATCGAGCGCGGTAGAATCGAAATACTCGTGTTCGAATTGCTCTTTGGCATAGAATTTAGCTTGATAACTCAGTGGCAGGTGTGAATTTTCATAACGCAAGGTCAAGTAGTGATTATATAGCACTCCCGAAAGGTCGCACCCATGGGCAGAGAGGACACTAAAGTAGTAGGCGAGGTAGGTGTAGACACGGATGGGGGAATTGATGACAATGGGGAGGATAGCATTCATTTGATAACCTCGTTACACACATTTTGAAATAGAACCAACCACCCCCACGTGCTGCCCACGTATTGGGCACTCATGTGCGAGTTTGTTTGGCTATATTCTTGCGCTTATTTACTAGTCAACCTTTTTATTTTGGCTTTCCAGTGTTTTTTGCATAAATTCGTCTAGCTTTTCTTTAAAGAATAAGCGGTAGGTGTCCTTAATTGGGTTTCCACTTTCATCTGTATTTCCTGTATCATACTCCAAAGTAACATAAGTACCTTCGAGTAGCCCTGCTTTAAGCAATTCATTAATGACATCAGCCCCGTTATATAATCCCAAATATTCATTTGCATCCCCTTCGTGCATATATTCAGGAGTAGCCTCTATCGTCGCCGTGCTGGTACTTGTACCACCGGATACGTAAATCTTGCTGACCTCTTTACCGATAATTGAACCGACTACGGATGCAGCAACAATCAATCCGATGCTCAAACACAAGCAGAAGATGACGGTTAGTATTCCTTTTTGGAAAAAGGATGATTTGAAGATTTTGTAACTCATAATCTTTCCCCATGCTTTCATAGTCAGATCGAGCATTTACATAGCAAGATAGAGCGACTATTTTTTGTCTGCGGTGGATGTTTCTTCGGAAAAGAGCTGATCCATGAGTTCAATCAATCCATCTTTTTTTATTATTATGTAGTACGCAATAGTATCCTCATATAGATTGTCCTCTGGCACAATGAGAATACACGATTTTTCTAATCGCCCAGATTCTATAAATCTTCTGAGCACACTTTCTTCAAGTTTGGTGAAGCTAAGTGCCTGGTTAAAGGTCAAATAGCTTGAGCTGTCGGAGCTGTCGGCAATCGCCACATCGAATTGCGTTGGTACTGAGAAACTGGAACTTGCGCTGCCAAGATTGTCCGAAATAGTATAACCTATTATCACTGAACCCGCAATAACGCTAAGGGCAAGCGCAAAACAGGAAAACAGGATTGCAAAAGACCACTTTTTCATAGGAACGTCCTCCGTTACATAATTGTATACAACGACACGCGTTTTATTAAGTATACACTTTATTGTGCTATTTGTCAAGCTTTTCAGCGATATCGCATGGCAAAAACATTTACTTTTTTGAGGTTCTGGAGCGAATAGGCCGTCCACAATTTAAGAGGAATCCATTTTCAATGACACTATCGTCTCCAAAACCGCAAAAACATCTTTATTTTTGCTAAAGAAAAAGTAAGTGCTTTTGCCTTGGCAATATCGTGGGAAAGGTAACAAGGTTAGTGAGGTTTCACACAACTAAATGCTTGCCATCCACCCACTACAATCGGTTTGTTGCTATTTCATTTAGAAACGCGTATGATTGTCTTACTTCACATTCTCAAACGGCACTTTATCTGTGACTGTGTCAGTATATGCAGCGGCGCTGATTTTGGATGGATTGCTAATGTCTTTCGCATAATAAACTGTTTGATTTATTGTGCCGTCTTTTGTAAACTGCACTGGCGAATTACCCGTTGTGCCCACCTTATATACCTTAATAATGGCAGTTTCTTCTGGAGGATATACATATAATTTGTGCGTTTCCGACCATGTAGTATTGTTGGAGAAAAACGTATATTTTACACTTACCAAATATACTCTTCCGACTCTAGCAACTCTCCACACCTTTCCACTGGGGACGTCTGGGGATCGCGTCATTTCGCTAGTGAAAGTTTTTGCTTTTTCCATGGAGCCCGTTACCTGTCCAGCCCATGTATCATTTTTAGCACCAATGCTCCCGCCTACGCTAATTTTTAGGTTGTCCGATTCTGTCAATTTGTCCCACTGCCCCCAACCTTTTGAATCGGCGTAACGTATAAAGCAATGGTCTTTATAGTCTAGTATGGTTGCCTCGTTTGCCCAGTAGTTGTACCCAAACTTGACGACAGAGTCATCAATGCAAGAGCCGAGCATATAATTAGCACTGCCAGTTGCCGCAAATGCTGAGAGTGACATTGCACCAATGGCGCTGAAGATCATGGCGATGACCATAATCATGCTGATGAGTTTCTTGATTCGTTTGTTTTTACTAAACATTTTGAAATTCTCCTTTAATTTTGATGTTTTTCTTTTTGATATTAGCCGCGACCAGCGGATATGGATGCTTATCACATTCTTAGGTACACCGTTTTTGTGAAGGACGGATATAGAACATTATCGTTTGAAGCGATAATTGCGAAATCGTCTTTCGCGGAATATCGCAAAACAAACCCACGAGAAATTTCTTGTTCAATTATTCCCACAAATTGCGAGGCCAAAATAAAGTTGCTTATATCAAAAGTCAGATAATTGTTTTCAGGCTGCTCTTTTGCATATGGAGTCAGAGCACTTTCTGGCAATTTCGTTTCCCAAGTTATATCTGCACTCGCCCACTCTCCGTTCACATCATATAGTTCAAGCGCAGTGTCATTTGGAATAGACAGCGTCGGAATATGCAATGTGACTTTTGGGGCGTTTTGCCCTTTTGCCAGAGAACTTGGAACCCCAAGGCGCATAAAATCCCAGCCTTCGCCAAGCGTTGGGTGGTTACCAAGTACCGCGTAGTTTCTCAAATAGGAGTTGTCCTTAAATTTTGAATACACGCTACTGTCAGGCGTACTTGATACATAAAGCTCAAACGACATATCTAATTTAAGAGGATACACATTTAAAGCGGACGAAAATTCCTTAGGAATTGTTACATTCAGTATGTTTTCCCCATCATATAAATCGCAATCTATTGTAGCGTCAATCGATAGGGCGCCATTGGCCGTTTTGGTGATCGGTTGATAAATCACTGAGTTAATCTCGCCATCGGCTTCAAACAGGACATACCCTTTTTCACCTTTCTGGGATAACCCGCCTGACGAGGTCACTTTGAATTGCAGGCTGTTTTCTTCCAGCTTTTCTTTTACGATAATCTCGGCTCTTATCCCCGATTTGGTTGGATACATCACAACGTCTACTGCATTTGATGAAAAAGAAACAGCATCGACCCTGTCGCCATACATATTGGTGTGTTGCAGTTTTTGGCCGTCAGAAAACACTTGTGAAACTGTCTGCAAAGCAAAAGATAGTTCCTTTTTTCCTTCTTGTATCATGAAGTCACCGTGAACGTTCGCTGGAAAATATGACTTAATAGAATTCGCTTCATTTTCATAAGCGAAGCCTTTCTTCTTGGAATCAATAATTTGATTGCTGATAAATTTGTATTTACCCCCAGTTTTAAACATTACTGGGGAACTAAATACATACTGCGCAAAAGTCCCGTCAGCCTGTTTGAATACAATTGAGCGATCCGAATCATATTGGGGAATGTGCTGCCCATTTTCTATCGCCTCTATCGCGGAGAGAACATTAAGTTTCCCGTTATTAATTGCGAATTCACCACTATAGTTGCTGTAAGGATTTTTGAACACGAAGAGAGCCAATGTAATCAAGACAATAACAAGAAAAACAGAAACAACGCAAATAAGCGGTTTCTTTTTTTCTATCCTTGTTGAATGTTTTTGAGTACTCATTTTACTTAACCTCCAAAGGATATAAACACTGAATTAGGCGTTCCAATTTTGATGAAGTGCAATTGTCCCCATCGTTGCTTTCTGAAATTGTGCACAACAAATCTTCGGGCATCCCCCCACCCACCTCAACCTCCACCTCAAAATCTCTCACGCCGCAGTAGTCGCTGATGTCAAAGTCGATGTTCGTGCCGTCGGGCAGGGCGAACCGTGTGCGCTGGGTGCGCAGGTGTCCGAGTAGCGTGAAAGTGTCGTCGCCGTCCAGTCCAACGATCTCTGCGCGAATCGACTCTGGCAAACTGTCCACGGGGTATTTGCTCTCCCGCGCCGTGCGGACTGCGCCGTCAAACGCCAAGTTTTCTTTCTTCTCAAGCACAAACGCGCCGCGCTTTTCCCGCACGCGCAGGGTGATTTGCCGCTGATACAG